>JAFGJZ010000167.1 GCA_016928815.1 Spirochaetota bacterium | reverse complement strand
TGTTGATAAACCGCCGTGTACCGGACGGTATGCACGGTGGTGTGAGAGGTCGACTGACAAACTAACTGTCAGTCTCCTACTCGATCAATAATGACAGCAGTATGTTATATTGTTTTATTGCAGTCAGACAGGGTGATATGAATATTTACAAAAAGATATTTGCTGTTTCATTTTTAATTATTTTTCTTTTTTCATTTTCAAATAAGGTTTTTTCTTACTCTAATACGATATTAATTATAGAAAGTTATCATTCTCAATATGAATGGGATAAAAGCTATATTAAGGGTCTCAGGAATAAACTCGGACAAAATTATAAATTTGTTTTTTTTGAAATGGACACAAAACGTATTCCTGAATCCAGTTACAGGCAGCAGGCTGAACTTGCGTGGAAGACGTTTCAGAGAATTAAACCCATTCTTGTATTTCTGTGTGATGATAATGCATTTAAATTACTGGCACCAAAATTTGAAACTACCGATATACCTGTCATATACCTGGGAATAAATAATAATCCGCGTTTGATAATATCCGGAACTTGGGGTCTTAACAGGAAATTTACCGGTGTTCTTGAGAGACCTAATTATTTCAGATCAATTAAATATATCAGCAGTTTGCTGAATGCTCGTAAAATTGCAGTTTTATTTGATGCAGGTGAAACTTCAAAAACCATAAAATCAGAAGTTTTTAATAATAACAATTCCGTAATTATAGATGATGTGTGTGTTGATCTTTATTCAATAAAAAAATTTTCCCAATGGAAAATAACAGTAAATGGATTGAAGAAGGGAGGGTATGATGCCGCAATAATAGGATTATATCATACTATAGTTGATGAAAAAGGTAATCATGTATCCGAGCAGGACATAATATACTGGACTTCAACTAATATAAAGGTTCCTCCATTCGGCTTTTGGGATTTTTCAATTGGAAGAAACAGAACAATCGGCGGATATATAATGTCAGGAGAAGAGCAGGGATTAAAAGCCGGGGAAATTGCTTTGAAAATATTATCAGGAGAAGAGCCTTCCTCGATTTTCCCGTTTTATATGGAAAACAGCAGATTTCTATTCAGCCGCAGCGGTTTGAAAAAATGGAGAATTATCCTGCCTGAAAATATACGTAATTCAGCCTTTTATACGGATTAGTTCATTTCGGCTTTTACATCAATTTCTATAATTTTACTTTGTTTTTTAATAATTTGATACGATATTAGAAGTGGGTATATATTTCTATGAAGACCAATATTTTGTTATTATTACTTATTTTATTTTCTGTATCTGCGGACATATCTGCACAGACACAGGCACCTGATTTTAATAAAGCCGAGATTGAAAATCTGACTGCTGCAGGGAAAACTGATGAAGCGCTGCAGAAGACAAATGAAATATTAACACGCTATTATTCTGAAAATGTGGTTTCAGACAGACTCCCTAATGATTTCATCACAATAGGTTCGGTTGAAGAAGCAATTGATCTGAACAGAATGTTCAGAAACCGGAAGAATAATTTATTTTTTATAAAAGAGGATGAAAATCTGTTTTTTCTTCATTTTACCGCAGCAAAGTGCTATCTTGAGATGAAGGATACAAACCGTGCATTAAATAATTTTTACATGGCGCTAAGGTATCAGAAAATTGAAAAGAAGAAAAGCGACATCGTGTTTTATGAAATTGCACGTACCTTTCTCGGACGCGGGGATATGAAGGCTTATTATGATTGTCTTGAAACTGCCTATACCTTAAATCCGGATAATTCTGAATATTCGCTGGAGCTGGGGAAAGCATTATACAGGACGGTGTTCGTTAAAAAATCCATATTCCACCTGGAAAGATATCTGGAATCAGTTACAGAAAAAACAGATGATTTGGAATTATACATAATGCTTGCAGGGCTTAATGAACAGATTGGGCGCTATCTCGATACGTTGAAGTACTATAGACTGTATCTTGAGCAGAAAAGTGATGATTCGTTTATATGGTTTGCGTACGGGTGTGTTGCCTATCGGAATACCGGTAATTTTGAAATTGCGCTTGAAAGTTTCAGTAAAGCGATCGAGTCACTTCCGGCGGAAGAGATCTATAAACGCTCGAAAAGTTATGAATATACCGGAGATATATTTCTTAAAAATCTGAAATTTGATCAGGCTGTTTCGGCTTATGAATCAACAAAGCAGTTTCAGGATTCTATCAGGGAAAAAGTAAATGAAAAATATACTGAAATAAATACGATTGAGACGGAAATAAATAAACTTAAAATATCTCTGTTGAAAGAAAAAAATTTTGTTACATATAATGAGTATGAATTTCAATTAACAGAGCGCGACCGTCTGCAGCGGGAGCTGGAAGAACTGAATTATGAATTTTCAAGATTAAATGCGGGAAAAATAACCTATAATACCGCATTCTGTTATGAAAAGCTGGAATCTTATGAAAAATCCATAGAAAATTACAGAATATGCATTGAATACGATTATAAATCAAACGAATGCAGAAATAGAATTATAAAATTACAGTTGAAAATAAAAAGGGGATACTGAACAATTGTTCTGATACCAAAAATACAGAGAGGTTTTGAATGTCAGGTCATAATAAGTGGTCTACGATTAAACGGAAAAAAGGCGCAAATGATGCCAAAAGAGGCGCTATATTTACAAAAATTATCAGAGAAATTACTGTTTCGGTTAAAAACGGCGGCGGTGATGACCCGAATTCCAATCCGCGCCTGAGAACTGCGATTATTAAAGCAAAAGAAAATAATATGCCTCTGGACAATATTGAGAGAGCAATTGCGAAAGCAGCAGGTAAGCTGGATGGAGTTGTCTATGAGGAAATAAGATATGAAGGATATGCACCAGGCGGGACAGCTTTGATGGTTGATGTTATTACAGACAACAGGAATAGAACTTTTCCTGAAATCCGGACAATTTTCGGTAAAAACGGAGGAAATCTCGGAGAAAGCGGCTGTGTTGCTTTTATGTTTGATAAAAAAGGATCAATTCTGATTGAACCTGAACAGACAACTGAAGATGATCTTATGGAAATACTTCTTGATTTTGATGTCGATGAAATTGAAACAAATGATGATGGCTCTATTTCTGTTACATGTTCTCCTGATTGCTTTAATGATGTTAATGATGCAATAAGTGCAAAAGGATTTAAAACATCTAATTCCGAAATAACTTACATTCCGCAGACAACAGTTGAACTGGATGAAAAACGTGCTGAGCAGTGTCTGAGACTTGTGGAGGCTCTTGAGGATCATGATGACGTTCAGAACGTTTATGGGAATTATGACATTTCCGATGAAATTTTAGATAAACTTCAGGGATGAAAATTATCGGTATCGACCCGGGATACGGGATTCTCGGATGGTCTGTAATTGAAGATTCTATTAAACTTTATGATTATGGAACAATTGAGACTCCCCCTGGCATGCCGATTGATGAAAGACTTTTTATTATTTATACAGAATTAAATTCAATTCTGCAAAAATACCAGCCGGACTCAGCAGCTATAGAGAAATTGTTTTTTGCAAAAAACACCAATACCGTTATGGATGTAATGAAAGCAATTGGTGTTGTCTTACTTCTTTTTAGAATTTATGGCGTACCTTTCCGTGAATATACCCCTCTGCAGATAAAGCAGGCCTTAACCGGATACGGCCGCGCGGACAAAAAGCAGATGCAGTTTGTTATTCAGAAAATATTCAATTTAAAGGAATGTCCGAAACCGGATGATGCTGCAGATGCTGCCGCAATAGCAGCATGTCATGCATTAGCCGGTGATAAACTTTTTATGCGAAGATAAATTTATTTTTTAATCTTAAATTCAGTTCTCCTGTTGAATTCATCATATCCTTCACCAATTTCATTGATCACAGGATATTTTTTACCGGCACCTTTTAATGTTAATCTGGAAGCATTTATTCCTTTTGATACGAGATAGTTTTTAACTGATTCCGCTCTCCGTTTGCTTAGATCCAGATTGAATTCATCTGATCCGTGCAGATCAGTATGACCGATTATTTCAAGATTTATCTTCGGGTTGTTTGAAAGATATTTAGATAATGCATTAAGGTAATCAAAAGATTCTTCTTTAATGACGTCCGAATTATAATCAAATAGAATGGCTCTTGTTTCAAAATTTTCATCCTGAAATATGAATGATGAATAAATATCAAATTCACCCAGAGAATCTTCCCGCATTGAGCAGAAAAAATACTGCTGTTCAATGCGGGTCAGAGATATCTCGCTGCCTTTGCTGTTTATTATTTTTCCAAGATTTTCTTTTTTTCCGAATTTGCCGTTTTTATACGGAACAAAATAGAGATCAAAACCTCCGATTGAATCCGGTCCGGTGGAAGAAACAAAAAATCCACCCAAATCTTCAGCAGGGAATAAGGCATAATCAAGGTAACCTTTGTTAAATGGTTCAGGAAGAGCTTTACGATTAATGAATCCTTCCTCAGAGTATGTAGCCTGAACCAGAAGATTCTCTTTGTTGCCTTTTCCGAATTCCCATGTTGAATAATATAGTGTTTTATTGTCTTTGCTCAATGATGGATATTTTTCATGATTCACCGTGTTTACTTCACCTGGTACGGGCTGGGGAGTACTCCATTTCTGATTTTCAAATATTGAAAAATAGATATCAAACGAAACTTTATGCTGACCTTGTTCATCCGCCGGTGTTTCAATGCTTCCATCTCTGTCAGAAGAGAAAAATATTACCATCAGATTACCATCATAAGTTATAAATGGTGTTTCATCGTTGTAGGGAGAATTTAATTCCATAATTGGTGCCGGTGTTGACCATTTTCCATTAGTGTTATATGAAATGAAAAGATCCTGGTATTTCCCGTTTCGATTTGAATTAAAAATCATGATTTTCCCGTCTGCACTGAATGTAGGAGCAAAGTCGTTTACTTTTGAATTAATAGGCGTTTTTAAATTTTTAGGAGTGTCAGACACTTCAAAAGTATTTGAAAATAATTTATTTGAAAATACCAGACAAGTTAAAATTATGATTAATACAGAAGCCTGTAAGTGTTTCTTTGAGTAAATATAAGACATAATAATACCTCCTATAGGTATAAATACGGCAGAATCTTTAATTTTCTTAAGCAAAATTTTTTAACATGCAAATATGGAAATATTCTCCTGATTTTATGTGAAATAGAAATATGGCTGTATGTGAATGGGTTGAGGTGTTTTTTATTCTTTTTGGATCAAATTTATTCTTTTTTTAAAATAAATAATAAAATTTTGCAATTTTTTCTGATATTTAATATAACTATATAAAGAAATTTCATGCTTTTTTAAATATTTGTTTTTATAAATAAAGATAAGCAGTTTCCAGAAAAGAAGAAACCCGATAAAAGCAAGTTTGGAAATTGAAATTTTGTGGCTCTGTCTTGCCGCTGTAAATAATTCAATTTCTTCCGTATTCAGTGAATAATAAAGCGTTTTCCAGTTTTCAGGTTTATGGTCCTGATATTCTGTAAGAATACCTGATGTTTTCTTACTTTTTATCTGATTGATTGTTAACTGAACCAAATCCTTGAAAATTTCTGAACCGGATAATCGAAATCTGGATGAAACAGTAATGATATTATCCAGAAAAAATGAATCAATATTAGCTGAAGTATGATGATGTATGATTTTTTCCATATAATACCTCCTTATGTTTAATACGTTTAAATATGGAAAAATTTAAAAATTTTTTTATATTTGATAAATTTTTTTAACAATGTAAGATACAGTTATGGGTAAACTGATTTTAAAATTATTCTTTTTGCAGATATTCCTGCTTATATTAATATTTACTGCAGCAGGTTCAGGAGACGGGACAATTCCGGGGCAGGAAATGTTCTTTAATGTCTCTGATTTTGAAGAGGAACTTGTAACTTATCCTGAAACATGGCAGATTGATGGTAATCCTGTCTTTACGCAGGGAACCTGGGTAATTGCACGTTTTATGCTTTCTGTCAGAGTTCTCTTTAAGGGGAATCCTGTTTCCACTGATAAGCCATTTGCTGGAAAAATAGCTGCTGCTGCATTGCAAAAAGGATATAGGAAAAATGCATCCATGTTGAATAATTATCATGATTCATATGTGATTGGTGATAAAATTGCAGTTACGCTTCTTGCCTGTGATAATAAATTCATTCCTGACGGCAGGATGTATAACTATACTTTCAATACAAGTGAATTTTCCGGATCCGGTCTTTCTGAACCTGAACCTGTATTCCCGGCCGAGTTGAGTGATTTTGCGTTGCGTTTGCAGAATGATTTAACTGATGCTCTGCAGAAAAAAAATATTTCCAATTTAGAAAAAATGTGGGATATACAAAGTCAGGATAAACTGAATATTTTTAAAAATTCTCTGTCGACGGTTTATGATTACGCGGTTTCCATTAAAAGTGTTTCTTCTGTATCTGTTTTATATGCCGGAACAAAAAATGGTATTAAAAGGTATAGATTATATTTTAAAATTGAAAATTCGGGAAAAAATAATATTGCAGCAGATCTATATTCCGTTATTGAGGTTTCAGTTGAAAATAATCGGCTTATTTATTCTATCCAATTTGTTATTTATTGAATTTTATGATATTTTTAAAATGTAAATTTAATAGTTGAAATATTTTAATTATTATGATGTTTTATAAGTGTTGAGGTAATAGAATGAAAGTTGAAAGAATACGGAAAAATCCTGATTTTTCTATTGATGAGTTTCTATATTTCATTGAAGATTATATTAATGGCGCATATTATCCTAAAAGTGCGATAGAAATAAGCCGCATAAGTTCAATTTCTTCAGATGTAACAGGATTTAACGGTGAACTGGTTTCCATCACACCTTTTTTCTTTAAATACACATTGCCGTTTTTTATTCCTGATGGCTCGGACTCTTCAGTTTCATCCCAGCGGTTATCAGTAAAATCCCAACCTTCGGATATTTATGGTTTTTCTCTTTCTCCTGATATGTCTGATCAGGGCTTCAGCGCACATAACGCTCTTGTAATGCTGAATAAAATATCTGCAGCAGGCTATGCAGTTCCATTATTCTATAACAGGCGTGATATGTCCCTTTTAAGCAGGGCAAAAGTAGTTTCTCCGTGGAAATATGATGAGGAATCGATTTTTACCAGAAAAAATAAAAATGAAAAACAGATCGTATCTAAAATACCGTTATTGAAAGAATGCGCTTTTATTTATCCTCATTCAACAATTGAAGAAAAATCCGAAAAATTTTATTATTCATATGATTCCTCGGGTGATGTATGTTTTCACGGCCATGAAACTGTTAAAATCAAAAAAAATGATGATTTTATTCTGAATATATTTTTTGAAAAGCTGTTAACGTCTTCACAGAAGGAAGTGACTCTTCAGCAGTATTCAGAAGTTATTTTTGAATTACTTCCGGAATTATTTAGTCTTAAGTGGACATCCAGAAAAATGAAATTTATTGTTGAGCATGAGATATATAAGCTTATCGATGAGCAGAATGTTCCGCAGAATATGAGTTTTAACCATCTTCTGGATGAACTTACATCTTTTGAAAAGGTAATTATTTTTGAAAATATTCTTTCATATTATTTTGGTGTTTCACAATACTTCAAATTCAGGATCAGGAAATAAACTTAATCCTCTGAAGAGGAACCGGTAAACTTATTCTTTTCTCTTGACAGAAGTTATGGAAGATAATTATATAGAGATGTTTTTCTGCATTAAATAATTAAAAGTGAGCAGTTTCAGATGATTCCTGTAAAAATAATTAAAAGTCCCGGTGCGGTAATTCCGGAATATAAAACTAAAAATGCCGCCGGCGCGGATATTTATTCCTTTCTACAGGAAGATGTGATAATAGGACCTGGTGAAGTGAAGCTAATTCCAACCGGAATATCCATAGAACTTCCTCCGGGGTATGAAGCTCAGATCCGTCCGCGAAGCGGGCTTGCCGTAAAGCACGGTATTTCTCTGCTGAATTCGCCTGGAACCATTGATGCTGATTATAGAGGGGAAATAAAAATAATTATGATAAATTCCGGAACTGAAAATTTTACAGTTACCAATCATATGCGCATTGCACAGATGATATTTGCAAAAGTATATTCAGGAATGTTTATTGAAACAGAAATTTTAAATGAAAGTAACCGCGGAGAAGGCGGTTTCGGGCATACAGGTATATGAAGACAACTAAAAAACCTGCAGTTGACAGATTAAAAATTATTCCTGTCGGAGGTCTTGACACAATCGGCAGAAATATGACCCTTTTTGAATATAAGGATCAGATTCTGATTGTTGACTGCGGAATTATGTTTCCCACAGCGGAAATGCATGGAATTGATTTTATAATTCCGGATTTTAACTATGTTAGAGAAAACCGTGACAAGGTCAAAGGGATTGTTATTACTCATGGTCATGAGGATCATATTGGAGCTGTTAGTTTTCTGCTCCAGGAACTGAACGTTCCGCTTTTTGGTACGCGTTTGACGCTTGGCCTTATAAGAAGCCGCCTTGAAGATAAAAAATATCTTATTGAGCCGAAGCTTATTGAAATTCAACCGCGTGATATTGCAGAAATCGGCAGTTTCAAGGTTGATTTTATAAGAGTAAATCATTCAATTGTAGACGGTGTCGGTATTGCAATTACAACGGATCTCGGGACTATTATCCACACCGGAGATTTTAAAATCGATTTTTCACCTGTTGACGGGAAAGTTACTGATATGCATCATTTTGCAGAATACGGTGAAAAAGGTGTATTACTTCTTATGTGCGACAGTACGAATGCTGAACGTCCGGGATATACCGGATCTGAGTCCGTAATTTTTGAAAAAATGAATGAGATTTTTTCTACTGCCAACGGAAGAATTATTGTAGCAACTTTTGCATCTAACATTAACAGAATACAGCAGGTTCTTGATTCCTGTAAAAGATACAACCGGAAAGTAGTTATCAGTGGTCGTACAATGGTAAAAAATATAGAGATTGCCAGGGATCTCGGTTATCTTTCCTATAAAGATGAAATAATTATTGAACCTGAAGCTGCATCCAAACTTCCGGACAAAAAAGTGGTGATTATCTGTACGGGAACACAGGGAGAACCAATGAGCGCGTTGTCAAGAATGGCAAATGGTACACACCGTCATTTTCAGTGCGGATCAGGCGATCGTGTAATAATAACCGCTTCGATAATTCCAGGAAATGAAAGGACTGTCGGTAATGTAATAAATTCTTTACTTCGTCTGGGTGTAATTGTCCATTATGAGCAGGATGAGGATATTCATGTATCCGGCCATGCTTCACAGGAAGAGATAAAAGTTATTCTGACTCTTGTCAGGCCGAGTTTTTACATGCCGATTCACGGCGAATACAAACATTTGAAGGCAAATGCAAAAATAGCTGAATCACTCGGAATTAAACCTTCTAGGATTATTGTCGCGGAAAACGGCGATATCCTTGAACTTACAAAAACTAAATTTGAAAAGAAAGGTAAAATACAGATACAGAACGTTTTTGTAGATGGTTCGATTACAGGCGACTTAAGCAGCGGTATAATTAAAGAAAGACAGACTATGTCAAGCGACGGAATAATCTTCGTCACACTTGTTTTTGCTGAAGGACTTCTGATGCATCCTCCGGTAATAGTTACCAGGGGATTTGCTGAATTTGAAAATGAAAAAATCCGTGATCTCATATACCTGGAAGTTGAAAATAGAATAAATAAATTAGCTAAAAGTAAAATTACAAAGACGGAAGTATCAGTTGCAGTAAAAAGGAATTTGAAAAATCTTCTGTTCCGCACTGTTAGACGAACGCCTCTCATTGATACACAGATTATATTTCTATAAACGGAGCATAAAATGAATCTAATAATTGCATTGATTATTTTAGGAGTTGTCCAGGGCATTGCTGAATTTCTTCCGGTTTCCAGTTCAGGACATCTTGTTATATGTGAACATATACCTTTCATTCGAGATATACTGAATACATTTGGTGAAGATATCGGATTATTCATAAATGTAGCTCTGCATGTGGCTACTTTAATAGCGGTACTAATTTATCTCAGATCGGATATTTTTAAAATAATTACCTGCTTTTTTTCCGCTGTCTCAAAAAAGGAATTCAAATCATCAGGTTTTCTTCTTCCTTTGTATATCATAGTTGCTTCAATACCCGCAGGTTTTGCAGGTATTTTCCTGAATGATTATCTTGAAGTACTGTTTGGTTCATTGCTGGCTGTCGGTATCCTTCTTGTAATAAACGGATTTATCCTTTCATCAACACGTTTTATAAAAATTAAGGATAATGATCTGGAACAGACCGGATTTATCCGTGCTTTGATTATAGGTTTATTCCAGGCACTGGCGATAATTCCGGGAATATCCCGAAGCGGAATGACTATTTCAGGCGGTCTGCTGACAGGGCTCAAGCCAAATGATGCTGCACGTTTTTCATTTCTGATGGCCATACCGGTAATAGCGGGTGCCGGACTAATTGAAGGAATAAAGATTTCCGGAAAAAATCTCGGATTGGATTTTTATGCAATTCTGTTTCTGGCGATGATTTTAACGGTTATTGTTGCTTTATTTGCAATGAAACTGCTGTTCTATTTTGTGAAAAAAGTCCGTGTAGACATTTTCGGATATTATACGGCTCTAGTTGGTATCTGCTGTATAGTAATCGCAGCTGTCTGATATTGCTTTTTTAATTCAGGCCGCTTTTATAAAATATAAATACGTTCTATACTGTTACAGGACATAGAACATATTTATATTTATGAAGTTTGTAAATTGCTAGTTACTGCTATTTTTTTTCCTTGGATATTTCAGATACGGTATGATACTTTCATTTACATTTGCACCTGTTCCGTCATATTCAATTGTCAGTACCGGGATAGATGTTACTTTTTCAATACGTTCAGCCATTGCCTGCGTCACGAGTGACGGACAGCAGTATGCGGGATTTGTCTGAACGAAAAGATTAATATCAGGATAGTTTTTTATAAGTGAAAATATTTTTAAAACGTTATCCATTGATTCACCGGTATTTTCAAGCTGAACATCAAGCAGCGGAAGTATGTTTTCAGCAGGAACTTCCGGATCATGATCGATGTCTTCAACGATTCTTTTGAAAATTTTAACATATTTACCTTCAAGTACTTTTACTGTTTCTTTCAGTACTTTACCTGTAGCACTGTCCAGGTATCTTCCTTCTTTAAGCCATTTTTTAAAATAAGGACTGGAAATTATTTTCCCGTAATCACTGTACGGAGTTGTAATTGCCTCTCCGCCGTTTTCCTCAATGACCCGAATAAGATTCATATTGAAGATGTCATTATCTCTTGCATATAAATCGCCGAAAATTGCAACCTTTGTCCGGTTTCCGGAAACGGTTTCAATTTTTTCAAGCATTGCAACCATGTCTTCTGCAATTTTTTCCTTGTCAATTCCGTATTTAAACATGCTTTCGCATAAAGCTATGCACTTTTCCAGTACTTTATCTGTTTCTCCTCTATTTACTTCGTATGGCCGTATTTTGCATCCGGCTTTTCTTAGAAATCCGCCAAAAAGATATGCAAAGTATACTTCTACGGAAGTTGATATGCCGAAATCCTTAAAAAGAAATTCTCCGTTAAAAACAGAAAGTTTTCTATATTCCTCTTCGTAATTTTCGAGAAGTTTTTCCATGTAATATGGATACATCCGTATGTTGCATGATATACTTGAATCAAATATCCAGATTGCACAATCTTCAGCTTTGAGTTTATGATGTTTAATATGTTCGATTGCATTAAATAATATTGCAGTTAACGGAATACATTGTCCTGTGTTAATCTGCAGGCTTCCGAAAATTGTTTTTTCAGATTCATCAATAGGTTCCGCTTTAAATCCTTTTGAATTAAGAATTGAACAGATTAAAGGACATGTGTATTTGTCCCAGTTCGGGAAAAGAATGGTTTTGCTTTTTAATGCGGCTGTTTTTTTATAAATGACATCTGTTGTGAATGATACTGGAATGCTTTCATTTTCACCTGATTTTTCAAAATGATTTTTAAATGACCTTACGGCAGCCTCTATCCGTGTTTCATAGCCGACACTTGAATCATGCTCATCAAGCTGAAGAATGAGATAAGGTTTATTATATGAATCCATTATTTTTTTAAAATAATCTATTGTAAATGAATCCGGTGAACATTTGAAAGATGTAATAAATACCGGATATAGACCCTTTGTGTTTGCTATGTATTCAGCTGATTCAAGAATTTTGACAGCATAATGCCAGTGAAAAAAATCAAGCATTGGTTTGATTCTGGCTGTGCTGTTCTCGTCATAGGTGAGCATATCCTGATAAAATGCCTTTATTCCCTGCCGTCCGAATATTTCCGGGATATTATTATTCATATGTCTGTTTAGTATGGTGTAAGGTCTGCCGAGAAGAATAACTTTCAGGTTATCCTCTTTAGAAGATTCTTTTATGAAGATTTTTTTTAAGTCACTCTGTTTTTCTGTAAAGAATTGAAATGCATTATCATAAGCCGCAGATACCTGTAAAAATGAAATATTCTCCTTTAGAAGAGGCTTCAGCATTTTAAGAAGTTCATTTTTCATGAAGAGAGAGTTCTGCAGCGAGCGTATCACCGGTGAAAGAATTTTATCCTTCTGATAAAATAAATCAATGCTTTTAACAATTGAAGATGCATACTGGCTGTAGTAACAGTAATTTCTGCGGATTTCATTTTTTAAGTCACCTTTCTGTTCAAGATAAACCGGTATAAATATAAAATCACATTTGTCAAAAAGATATTTCGTATGTCCCTGTATTGCAGCCATGGGAGCGCAGAATTCAGCTCCTGACAGCAGTTTACCTTCTCTGACTGCATCTTTATGAGGTTCACTGGTAATAGTTCTGATTGAGAGATTATCAAAGAATTTGCGCCATAGGGGCATTTCTTCAACAAGATATAAAGCATATGGTATGCCGATTGAGATCTGTTCCCTGAATTCAGTTTTTGATTTAAAAGAAAAAGCCATTGCTCTGGATTTAAGAAGGTCATATCCGGAGGTATTGCGGTTCACAAACTGTTTGGTTTCGTAATCTCTTCCGCAAAGAAAACCATATGCGCATTTCTCACCGTTTATATCCGCGATTCTTATTTTGCAGTGATTATTGCACAGGTTACATATTTCTGTATGGATAGGGATGTTTTCCCTGTAAAGATCTATTCCTCTGAAAGCAGTTTTACTTTCTTCAATTTCCATGGATTTAAGCGCACAGCCTATAGCTCCGGTCAGATGACAGTATTTCGAAACTATAATCGGCTTGTTCAGTTTCTGTTCAAAAGCCGCAACAAGCGCCCGGTTTTTTGCGGTTGCCCCCTGGAAAAAAATTTTACTGCCGATATTTTGAGGAATTGCAACTTTTGTTAAATAGTTTTCTCTTACTGAATGCAGAACAGAGGCAAGGACTTCGTCAACTGAAAATCCGTCACTTATAAAATGGTTTATATCTCTTTCCATAAATACGGTGCATCTGTCGCTGGAAAGAGGTGACTTGACTGCTTCCGCGCGTTTTGAATAATCAGCCAGAGGTACATTTAGCTTTTTAGCCTGTTCTTCAATGAAACTTCCGGTTCCTGCGGCACAGACATTGTTCATTATTGAGAATGTGACTCGACCGTCCTTAAGTGTCGTGAATTTCGCATCCTGTCCGCCGATTTCAATAATTGTATCAACATCTACATCAAGCTGAAGGGCTGCGGCTGCGTGAGCGGTAATTTCATCAAGAGCAAGATCTGCACCGATTATGCTTCCGATGAATTTACGTCCGGATCCGGTAGTGGCGGTTTTATTGAATCTGAAAGCGGCTTTTTTCTGATTTGAAATATAATTAATTGTTTCAAATATAGTCTGGCAGGCTTCAAGAGGTCTGCCGGAAGTCCGTGTATAGAGTCCGATCAGTACATTTCTGTCTTCGTCAATTATTGCAGCTTTGGTACTTGTTGAACCGATGTCAATACCGAGGTATACGTCATATGTCTTTCCTTCTTCAAGCTGAACATATATGTCTGTTTCCACCGGAGTAGATGCAGGTTTATGGGTTGATTGAAAATCAAATTTTTCGTATGTAATAAAATCCGGATAATCTGATAATTTAAGTTTAAGCTGTTCATGATGATATTCTTTTTCCTTTGCTGCAGTTTTTATTGATGCAGGCAGATCAATTCCTTTTGTCCCTGTGAATTTTTCTTCTTTTAGAAAAGTGAAACATGCACCGGCTGCACCGTAAAGATGGGAGAAATCATCGGTTATGATATCTATTGAAAGTAAATTTTTAAGGTGTTTAATGACTGCTTTGTTTTTTGATACTCCGCCTGCAAATACTAGCGGTGTGCCCGGTTTTTTGGAAGTAAATAGAGTATCGGTAATGTTTTTTGAAAGTCCATAGCATAGGCCATCGCAAATTTCCTCAGCTGAATAACCTTCCTGCTGTGCATGTATCAGATCGGTTTTTGCAAAGACAGCGCAGCGGCTTGCAATTTTAGGAATTGCACCTGTATTGGAATGCGCAATTTTACTGAATTCGGAGATAGAAGATATATTGAGCCGTCGTGCCTGCTGATCAAGAAAAGAACCGGTTCCTGCAGCGCATGATGTATTTGATTTATAATTGAGATAATTTTTCTTATCATCAAATTGTATCAGTCCGAATTTTTCACCGCCTACTATTAAAAGCGATGCTGCATCAGGATACAGTCTTTTAACCGCTTCTATGTATGAAATTCTCATATCGAATTTTACTGCATTGGTAAAAATATCAGGAGTAGAGGATGTAATTGCAATGTTGGTAATTGATTTGCTGTTTATTCCGGCAAACATTTCAAAAAGTGTTTTTTCAATTTCTCCATTGTGAAAAGTATAATCGCTATATGTTATTTCATAATTTTCATTTACAATTGCAATGGAAACGGCAATTGAACCAATATCAATTCCAATAACTTCTTTCATTTGCATTCTCCGGTATGATTTTATATTTAAGATTTTAATAAATGATGTCTATAGGCTAATTGCATCCCAGGCACTTTGAAAAGCCAGCTGGAAATTTTTTGAGGTAAGATTAATTTCTCCTGATATGTGACTTTTAGCCAGCTGAATTATAGGTGATAATGCGAATACTAAAATGATATCATCTGGCAGATTTTTCAGAATACCTGATTTTTTTCCGTTATTAATAAGTTTGGTAAAAGTATCATTAAAAAAATTCAGTTTACCGTGTTTTGTTTTATTGGCGCTTGGTGAATGAATAAACTGCTCAAGAAAGATAAATTTATCTTTCTGTTCGGTGCAGAAGTCGAAAAAATTTTTCCATAATTCCTTAACTGTTACTTCAAGTTTTGAATTAAAATCAACTTTTGAAAATAGAAATTTTTCCAGATCGGATTTTACAGAAATGAAGATATTTTTTATCAGATCTTCTTTATCGAGGAAGTAGATGTAAATTGTAGCAGGAGAAACTCCGGCTTCCGATGCTATCTTATTCATTGAGATGTCTGCGAATCCATATTCATTGATAATTCTCATAGCAGAAGAAATAATGTTTTCGCGTTTTTTATCGTCCCGTATTCTCATGATTTATAAATAAATGAACATTCATTTATGTCAAGAAAAAAATTTAGAATTTAGTTGTATGGTACAACAAAATTCTTGACAAAATGACATTATTATTTATGATTAAATCATGACTGCTGAAATTGAAAATACTGAGAAATATTTAAAATGCCTTGAAGATATAGGCAAGCTGCTTTATAAAACCTCTGTAATTTTCCAGGGAATTGAAAAAGATTTTGTTAAAAAACAGAATATTTCCACTTCACAGGCAACATTACTGATTATGCTTTTAAACAGATTTACGGACGATATGAACATGACTGAGGTAATATCTGAAATGAATCTTGAGAAAAGCACTGTTACAAGACTTATTGATTCACTTGTTGAAAAAAATTATATCTGTAAAAGAAAAAATTCGGAGGATAAGCGGGAAATTAACGTACAGCTTACTTACGCCGGAAAACATTATGCGCAGATATTGAAAGGCAGCAGAATGGATTATTACAGGAACATACTGAAGCGTCTTCCAAAGGGAAAAGTCCGTGAGGTAATGAATTCCTTCGAGCTTCTGGTTGATGTATTTAAAGAGGAAAACATATAATAATTTTTAATGAATAGTTGTATGGTACAACTAAATAGGAGGCAATATGACAGATACTTTTTTAAAGCAGGGGGAAATAATCAGTTTTATCGGCAGAACTGATTTAACTGAAGCACTTAAAAGGTATGAAACACCATTTTTTCTGTACTCCGGAGAAAGTATAATTAATAGATATAATTTTATTAAACAATTTATTAAATGGAAGAATATAAAAATATTCTATGCCATGAAATCAAATTATCATCCTCAAATTCTGGAAATTCTCCGTAATGAAGGATGCGGGATTGATGCAGTAAGTCCTGCTGAAGTTTTTCTTGCCTTGAAATGCGGTTTTACGCCTGACCGGGTTATATTTACTTCAAACAACAGTACAGATGAAGAAATATCAGAAATCTCGCGAACTGGAGTTCTTATTAACATCGATTCATTATCTCGTCTTGAAAAATACGGCAGGAAATATCAGGGAACTGATATATGTCTCCGGTTTAATACGGATGTAGTTGCAGGGGAACATTCGCATATTCAGACAGGAGGACCGAAAACAAAATTTGGAATTCTTCTTTCGGATGTAGAAAAAGTGCTGCAGATATGCGGAAAATATTCTTTGAAAGTAATCGGTGTGCATAAACATGCAGGCAGCGGAATATCGGACAAGTCAAAATTTATTCAAAGCATGAAAAATCTTTTATCAATTGCACTCAAAGAAAATTTTCCTGATTTGAAATTTATTGATTTGGGCGGAGGATTCAAGGTTAAATATCATCCGGAAGAGGCTGATGTTGATTATGATGAATTTGGGGAAACAGCCGGAAATGTTTTTAAGGAATTTTGCGATAATTACGGAAGACAGTTAAGTTTATATATTGAACCTGGCAAGTTTCTTACATCAGAGGCGGGAATTTTTTTAGTACAGGTAAATACTTTAAAGAAGAACAAGGAGAGGAATATAGCCGGAGTAAATTCAGGGTTTACACATTTAATGCGTCCTGTTTTATATAATGCTTATCATCATATAATTAATATCAGTAATCCGGATGGTGAATTGCGGGTATATGATATTTGCGGAAATATATGTGAATCAGGTGATTGTTTTGCAGTAGACCGCCTTATACCCGAAATACGAGAAGGAGATTTCCTTGCAATTATGAATGCAGGCGCTTACTGTTTCTCCATGGCATCTATATATAACATGCGTCCGCTTCCGCGGGAAATTTTTTTTATAAAGGTGAATTTAAATCTAGCAATATAATGAGGTCATTGGAACTGGCTGATTGGGTATTTAAAAATTACAGATAAATTCCTAAATTCTTGTTGTACTTGAAAACCTATGCTTGTTGAATAGCATATATTTTGATAGGGTTTTTTAAATGCATGAGCTGCCTCTGATGGAAAAAATTTTAACTATAGTGCTTGAATCAGCACGGAAGAATAAAGTTAAAAAGGTAATTTCAATTACTCTTGAAATAGGGGCACTAAGTGATTTTCAGGAAATTTGGATGGAAAAATATTATAAAATACTTGCTGCCGGTACTGCAGCGGAAGGTTCAGTTATTAAAATAATCCGGCAGAAGGGTGAATTCAGATGTACGTCATGCG
Organism: Spirochaetota bacterium; assembly: GCA_016928815.1. Classification (GTDB taxonomy): domain Bacteria; phylum Spirochaetota; class UBA4802; order UBA4802; family JAFGJZ01; genus JAFGJZ01. Next base: position 46,668 of record JAFGJZ010000167.1, on the reverse strand, counting down.
GAAAATTTTTTCATGATGATTTTTCCGTTGCAAAAGAAGCTGCATGTCCGGATTGCAGCGGTAAATTGAATTTCAGCGGTACATCAGACTATTTCATTAAAGAAATGGAAGTATTATGAGCATTTTATAATTTTGTATTCTAAGGAACAGGATGTCCCTGTGAAGCAATGAGTATTTCGTACCATTGCTGTCTGTTTAATTTTACATCAGTCGCTTCAACAGCTGTTTTTAATCTTTCAATTTTCCCGGAACCGACTACAGGAATTATTCCGGAGGGATGAGCAAAAAGCCATGAGTAAATTACTGTATCAATGTTTTCTGCATTCAGCTGCAGAGCAATTTCCTCAAGTTTTCTTTTTAAATTTCCGGCATTTTCAGTCCGTGGGGTAAAAATGGATCCGCCGCCAAGCGGTGACCATGCCATAGGGATGATATTCTCTTTTAGAAGAAAATTAAGATTACCGTTGTTGAGATGTTCAAGATGTGCCGGTGATATTTCCAGCTGATTTGCAACCAGTTTTTCTGAAAATCGTGATTGAATCAGTTGTAACTGGGAAGGCAGAAAATTTGAAACCCCGAAATTTAAAACTTTTCCCTGTTTAAGCAGATGACTGAATGCATCGGCGATTTCATCCGGGTTCATTAAATGATCAGGTCTATGTATTAGCAGAAGATCTATGTAGTCGGTTTTTAAGTTTATAAGTGACTTCTCGACACTTGAAATTATATGTTTTTTACTGGTATCATAATGTCCTGTTCTGCATTCAGGATATTTGTCAGATACAAGTTTTATTCCGCATTTTGTAATAAGCTGAATTTTATTCCGCAGCTCAGGTTTCATACTCATTGCTTTTCCGAATTCTTTTTCACATTCATAATTTCCGTATATATCAGCATGATCAAATGCAGTAATGCCTATATTTACAGCACTTTCTATAAATTCCAGAGTTTCATTAAAAGACCATTTCCAGTCTATTAGACGCCACATTCCATGAACTATTTCAGGCAGTGTAAGTGTTTTTGATAGTTTAATTCTTTTCAATGGTATTTCCTTTTTTCTGATATCCTGATTTTATAAAAAATATAATTCCTAAAATTATACAAGCATAATATACCTTTACTATTAATAAAGTAAAATAATAACCGGGTTAAATTTATTTAAATTTGTTGAATTTTTTTTAGAAAAGTATAATCTTAAATTAATGTATTTATATCGTTTGGTCCCGGATTAACAAATCCGTAAATAAATCAGACAGGGTGGATGTGGTATATGTTTATTATTAATGTATTAATTGCTTCAATGCTGATCCAATTAATAGCAGCTTTATATGCCTTGTGGCTTATAAAAATAACTGGATTTAAATATTCATGGATTCTTATTTCATCAGCGCTTATCCTGATGACTGTCAGAAGAATTATTCCATTATATATTTTTTTTAGCGGATCAGCAGCTTCATATACTTTAAATTTGCCGGTTGAAATTACAGGTTTGATATTGTCAGTTTGTATGCTGACAGGTATTTTCGGTATTCGCTTTATTTTTGATGAGCGTATGCAAAAAGAAACCGAAATAAAGAAACTCCTTGCAGAAAAAGAACTTATTCTTCATGAAGTGCATCATCGAATTAAGAATAATATGAATACAATAAGAAGCATGCTTTCACTTCAGGCTGAAGCGCTTGAGGATCCTGCTCTTGCCTGTCCTTTAAAAGATGCTGAAGGGCGTGTCTACAGTATGATGATTCTGTATGATAAATTATATCAGTCTGATAACATCCTTGAAATGCCGGTCAATTCTTATTTGTCTGAGTTAATAAATCAGATCTTTGTGAATTTTCCTAATAGCAGTTTTGTTCAGCTGGAAAAAAATATCGGGGAATTTATTATTGATTTTAAAAAATTGCAGATATTGGGAATAATAATCAATGAATTAATTACCAATGCTATGAAATATGCATTTGCAGGCAGGAATAAAGGTCTGCTATCTGTTTCAGTGACGGCTGAAAGTGGAATATGTTCGGTGATTGTGTCAGATAACGGTAACGGGATGCCCGAATCAGTGGACTTTAACAATCCGTCAGGGTTTGGTCTTGGGCTGATTAAAATACTTTCAGAGCAGATTAAAGGGAATATTCAGCTTGATAGAAAAAACGGAACCAGAGTTACCCTGACATTCAGAATGTAATTTTTGAAAACAATAAAAAATTTTTTTGTATTTAATATTTTTAGGTGAGAAAGTAACTATGGGGAAAATTAAAAAGATTATTTATTCTGTCATATTGCTGATGGCAACGTCATTATTGTCCTCTTTGAGCTTGAATGAGAAGCTTGTTGATAATCTTTACAGTCATGTTTCATTTCTTGTTTCCGGTGAAGGACCTAGAAACAATAATAATACAGAATCTTTAAATTCCGTCTCTGAATATATCAAACAAGAATTTATTAAAAGCGGATATAGTGCTGAATTTCAGGAATATGAAGCAGGAGGAAAATTATTCAGGAATGTAATATGTTCTTATGGAAATCAGGATCTCCCTGTGATTGTATTAGGAGCACATTATGATGTCTTCGGAAATTTCCCCGGTGCGGATGATAATGCCAGCGGAATTGCCGGACTTATAGAAATTGCAAGAATTACAGCCGAAAACAAACCGGAATTGAACTATAGAATTGAATTTACAGCATATTCAACTGAAGAACCGCCATTTTTCGGAACTGTAAACATGGGAAGCGCGGTTCATGCCGGAAATCTTTTTAAAAATAATGCAAAGGTTAAGCTGGCAATTGTACTTGAAATGATAGGTTATTTCAGTGAGAACGAAAATTCACAGCAGTATCCCGCCGGAATTATGAAATTATTTTATCCGAATAAAGGCAACTTCATTGCTGTCGTGGGTAGACCTGCAGATAAGAAATATATAAATTCAGTTAAAAAGACTTTGAAGCAGAAAAGTACGTTGAGCGTAAAAACACTGTCGGCACCTTCATTTGTAAAAGGGATTGATTTTTCAGACCATAGAAATTACTGGAAGTACGGGTATAATGCAATAATGATAACAGATACCGCATTTTTCAGAAACCCGAATTATCATAAGAAAACCGATACGATTGATACACTGGATTTTAACCGGATGGCTGAAGTTGTAAAAGGAGTATATTTTTCTCTACTGGAAATTAAGTAAAAGTATGATTGCAATGAAATATCAGAAAATAATTAATTTTTACCACAAGATAACTTGTAGAATACTGAGTATATTTTTATTTTAGGATACTTGTTTCATGTTAACCATCAGCTGGCTTCCATGTCAAGTGTCTGATCATTATGTTCAACACTCATAAGAAATTGTGCTTCCGGACTTTTATCTTTTGCCAGCTGAAGAATGTATTTTGTATTCGGAATGAAAACCATATTATTGTTTTTATCAGTATATAAATTGTGACTGCGAAGATCAGTAAGATCTTTAATGTCTTCGATTTTTTTGTATTTAATCCATACAGCTTTATATGCATCAATTGGTGAAAAATTACAGCTTGCACCGAATTCATTTAAAAGTCTGTATTTGATAACATCAAACTGAAGCGGCCCTACAACACCTATTACCTTTCTATTCCCAGGATTCTGTATGAAGAGTTGGGCAAGACCCTCATCGGTAAGCTGCATGAGTCCTTTTTCAAGCTGTTTGGATTTGAACGGATCAGTATTTATGATTTCACAGAAATGCTCAGGAGAAAATCTTGGAATGCCTTTGTACATGAAAGAATCACCTTCTGTAAGTGTATCTCCGATTTTAAAAATACCTGAATCATAAAGGCCGATAACATCTCCCGGAAAAGCATCTTCCACAATGCTTTTATCCTGTGCCATGAAATTTGCAGGATTAGGAAATTTAATATCCCTGCCGAGGCGAACATGATGATAAAATTTATTTCTTTCAAATTTCCCTGAACATACACGGAAAAATGCTATTCTGTCACGGTGTCTTGGATCAAGGTTTGCATGAATTTTAAATACGAAACCGCTGAATTTTTCATTGTGCGGTTCAATTTGACCGTTTGTCGTTTCACGTGCCAGCGGTTTAGGCGCTATTTCTACAAATGTTTCTAAAAGCTCCTTTATCCCGAAATTATTTACAGCACTGCCGAAAAAAACCGGAGCTAGAATTCCGGAGAGATAATCTTCCATGTTGAAATTGTCGTAAATGCTGTCCACCAGTTCAATTTCTTCACGAAGAATTCCCGCATCAGGACCTATTGCCTCATCAATTTCAGGATCATCTAATCCTTTAAATATTTTAATTTCATCCTCTATCTGTGTTTTGTTTGATTTGAAAAAATTGAAGGTATTTTTATAGATGTTATATACACCTTTAAAAGAACTTCCCATTCCTACCGGCCAGCTCAAAGGTCTTACATTTATATCCAGATTTTTTTCAAGTTCATCAAGAAGTTCAATCGGGGATTTACCTTCACGGTCCATTTTATTGATGAAAATAATTACCGGATAATTTCTGAGTCGGCATACTTCCATCAGTTTTTTCGTCTGCTCCTCGACACCTTTTACGCTGTCAATTACAAGAATAACACTATCAACGGCGGTTAGAGTTCTATAGGTATCTTCAGCAAAATCTTTATGGCCTGGAGTATCAAGCAGATTGATGATATGTCCTTTATAATTAAAAGAAAGAACTGAAGTAGCAACAGATATTCCTCGTTGCTTTTCAATTTCCATGAAATCGGAGGTGGCGGTTTTTTTAATTTTGTTGGATTTAACTGCACCTGCTATATGGATGGCACCGCTGTATAAAAGCAATTTTTCAGTTAGAGTGGTTTTTCCAGCATCCGGGTGGCTGATGATGGCAAATGTTTTTCTTTTATTTATTTCTTTATGTAAATTCATGAAAATCCTGCTTTTTTTAATATGTAGCCAAATACTTGAGGTTCTTTAAAATCTGTCAAGAAACAAAATGAAGATTTTATGTGATAATCAGTGAATATTTCCACTAATTAAATTTAAAATATCCTTCTGAATTTTGAAATTATAAAGTAAATATATCTGGTTGATTTAACTGGTGTTTTTTTATTCTTTTCTTATGATTTTAAATTTTTTTTCAAAATATTCTTTAAAATGATCATATTTGTTACTGAAATTGAAATAACTATGAGAAAATATTTCATTGGTTGATGTTTTAATTCTTTCAGCATATCTATATAAAAGTAAATTCCAGAATAAAACAAATCCGATAAAAGCAAGTTTTGAAATAGAAATTTTATATTTCAACCTGGCTTTTAAAAAAGTTTCAATTTCAACAGCATCAAGTTGATAATAAATTGTTTCCCATTTTTGAGGTGAGTGATCCTGATATTCTGTCAAAGAATTAGTAATATAACCGCAATCTGCTGAAGTTATTATAATGCAAATAAGATCTTTGAAAATTATTTTTTCGTTTATATTAAAAATTGCGGCGGCTTTTCTGATTTGATCATAAAAATATCCGTCTATATTTGCAGATGTTTTGAATTTATTAAAATTTTCCATAAAAGTACCTCCATAATTATAACGATTACAGGAGGGATAATTTTAAAACTTTTTATGCAAAATCAGCCAGTTTTGAATTTTTTTATAATAATCTGTTTAATGAAACGAAATATCAGGGTTGCTTTTTTATCGGGATTTATTCTTGATTTTGATAGTTCATCATAAAGATCATCTACGGTTTCAGGCGGAACTGTGTTTTTCTTTCTCGGGATGAGAGAAATGGAATTTTTAGGACATTTTATTGTACAGACACCGCATCCAATACAACGGTCTTTGAGAATAAATGCTTTTTTATCATGAATATAAATGGCATCCATGGGGCAGATTTTTACACATAATGTGCATCCAACACATGTGTTCATATCCACAGATGCTGAATAATTTGATGCAACGTATTCAGCAGGATGAGGCACTGCCTTAAACATGGATAACAATCCGCAGCAATCTTTGCAGCATGCGCATATGAAATTGGGATTTTGATCATTTGCACTTTGAATGACCAAACCCTCTTCCTGATTCTGTCGGGCAAGGTCCATAGCTTCTTCTAATGAAATTTTTCTTCCCCATTCATTAATTTCAGCAAGGTCCGCATAATCCCGTAATGCAAGACAGGTCTCTCTGCGGTCTGAAATTTCACATGGTTTTCCAAAATGGTCTTTTGCCGTTCTGCAGATGCAGTCTATAGCAACCAGACGGCCGGCTGAATTTTTAATCAGATTGAAATATTCATCATAACTCTGGATTTTATGCTGATTTTCAATTTTCTGATTAAGAGGAATTATTCTTGTCTGAGGTTTTTTAGTAGTTAAAAATTCAAAAGCAAATCTTTCCGCTATATATCCAAAGGTTAATTTTAAATAATCTTTAGAAATCCGTTTTATTTGAAATTCAAACATTCCTACTACAAACGGAACAAGTCCGAATAATTCATTTTCCTTTCTGTAAATTACGGAGGCTTTCTTGACCATGTTATATAAATGCGTGCGGACTTCTTCAATATCCTTATGTTTTAATCTGGCAGCAATTTCTTCAGCTGTTTCCATTTTGAAACTCATTCCCAACGCAATTTCCGCTTCTTCAGGCAAATAGAAGTGTTTTAATATATTAATATCTTTTCCGGATTTTACGCGTGGATAACGAATAGGCATGCTGTCCAGATGTTGCTGGAGTTTTCTATATATCAGGTCGTTGCCGGCAGTATTATTTCTTTTTATAAACAGCATTATGTCAGAATTATGCGCATGAAGATAATAATCAAATAGAAAAATAAATCCTGGCGGAAAATTTTTATCATCTTTTTCTTCGTTTTTTCAGTTTTCTATGCCAAAAAGCATATTTAATAAAATTTCCTTTTTTCCTATAATTAAGTATGTGAATAAAGGGGGACTTCCGATGAAAAGATTAATTCTGTTTTCATTCATTTTGCCTGTTTTGTGGTCATGTGAAGGCGCGGCTAATGTCCCTTCAATAAAAATGACAGTTGCTGATGAATTATATGTCCCAAGTGAACCGTCCAGCAGAGCTGATTATCCATTTTCCGGAAAAGACAGTAAAAATGTTAAATATATCTCATCTAAAGAGGATTTTAAAGAATTAAACAGTATCATATCTGATAATAATATTACTGTCATAATTAAAGATGGTGTATATTTACTGGATAAACCTTTATATATTTCGGGCAATAATGTTACTATCCGCAGTGAATCAGGTTCAAGAGAAAATGTTATCATATCAGGAGGAACTTCAAATCGTGGAAAAGGCGGTATTGAAGTGCTTTTCCGTGTTGAAGGAAATCATTTTACTATATGTGATGTTTCCATCGGACGCTCGCGGAAAATCGGTATAGAAATCATAGGTGAGAATGAAAATAAAGGTGATTTTTTAACTGTATCAAACGTCTGTTTTTTTGATATTTCCGAATCTATGATATTAGCGTCCTGGGACAGTCAGAAACCGGGGAATCATGCAGATTCCGGTGTTGTTGAGTTTTCACTTTTTGAATATACTGATAATTTCAAATCCAGATCTTCCGTAACCGGCATTGATGTACAGAGAGGTCAGAATTGGAAAATCAGGGATAATATTTTCAAAAATATCAAAGCATATAATGCAGAAAAATCTCCGGGTTTGATCTGTTTATATAATCACGCTGACGGTACTATTATTAAAAATAACAGAATACTTAATTGTCAGAAAGGCATAACTTTAGGAATGGACGGAAGCCCGCATTATAACGGTATTCTTGTGAATAATACAATTCATGTTACATTATCCGCCGGTATCAGTCTTTCTGAGGCGGTTAACACCAAAGTATATAATAATACTGTGTTTATTGACGGAAATGATATTCATTCAATTGAATGCGGATTTAACTGTGATAGCAGCCGAATTATTAACAATCTTACAAATAGCAGCATTCTTACTGATGATGAAAATGTCATTTTTCTAACTTCAAATTTTGAGCATGCAGATAATTCTTATTTTAAAAATATAAAAACAGGTGATTTTCATCTCAGGTCAAAAGCTAAAGGAGCAATTAATTCCGGAATGATACTTGCGGAAGTTGTAGAGGATGCGGATTCTCAAATCCGTCAGGGATCAGTATATGATATCGGTTCTGACGAGGCTTTCTGATAAATATCCGGGCATGCCGTTAATTTGAACCTGTTTTCTTTGTTTACATGCCGTATAAATGCTAAATCAATTTCGAATTTTTACCGATATTATCATGTAGGGTGATTTTACTGAAGTGCTTCATCACTCTGGAACATTTGCTATTGGAGATTGTATGCAGTCATTGTTTAAAAATATAATTACAAAAACTACGATTCGTGAAACTGAAAAACCGCCTTTAAACAGGCTTGATAAATCAGTTGCCTCCTCGGATAAACTGCCGTGGATCGTAAAAAAAACTGTATTGGTAGATGAAAAAGGCAACCAGCTTGATGATGCAGCTATGAAGCGCCGTTATGCAACAGGTCTGCCTTGTCATTCTCTGAAAGAACCTAAAAAAGTAAATATTCTGCCTGAATCAGTAAACAGCTTCTGCAGAGATGAAGAGGATTCGACAAATCCTTTTGAATATAATCCGGTTATTCATACTGAGAAACTATCATTTGCAGAAGAATCGGATTTTCATCAGGAAGAGGTCGATTATTTTAATAATAACATTGAGGATGATGATTTCCCCGTAATAGAAAATTACAAACCAACCGGAATTATTTCCGAAAAAAATTCCGCTTCTGCGAATCAGACAGAAGAATTAAATTGCAAAGAATCCATATCCGGATCAAATGAAATTGTAAAAACAAACAGAATTAAAATAATTGAGGAAGGTGTTTCTCCCGATTCAGAGGAACAGTTTATCTCAGGCGTGAACAGAACCATTGCTGCTGATTCAGGGAAAATGAAGGAAACCGAGCGAAATAGCGGTAAAAATCTTTATCAGATTGAAAAAGAAAGACAGATAAAGGCTCTTGAAGATAAAAAGAACGAAAAGGTATTTGGTGATATTGAAGTAAACAAGGATTATATTGTTCCAATGCATTTCCTGAATATGACTAAAGAAAGCAATGAGGAAAGCTGGCAGAGCGAGATTCGTAAAAACAGTCAGCTTCTGGTAAAAACCCTTGGAGATTTCGGAATAGAATGCAAGGTTGTTAAAGTTAACAGGGGTCCGGTTATTACCTTATATGAAATGCAGATTGCACCCGGAATAAAAGTCACCAGAATTGTAAGTCTTTCAGATGATATAGCAATGGCGCTGGCTGCATCGAGGGTTCGTGTTGTTGCGCCAATACCGGGAAAATCCGCTGTTGGTGTCGAGGTTCCGAATCTTCATCGTGAAAGTGTAACTCTCGGTGATATTCTTAAATCCGAAGAGCATGCAGCCTGCAACATGGTTCTTAAAGTTGCACTTGGGAAAGATATTCTCGGTAAACCGGTTATGCTGGATCTTAAAAAACAGCCGCATCTTTTGATCGCAGGTGCCACAGGAGCCGGTAAATCGGTTCTTGTTAATACTATAATTTCAAGTCTTGTTTTTAATTATGATCCTTCTGTTATCCGGTTCATTATGATTGACCCGAAAATGGTTGAACTTCAGCTTTATAATGGAATGCCTCATCAGCTGTGTGAAGTTATTACAGAACCTGATTTGTCTCCACGTGCTTTAAAATGGGCTATTCTCGAAATGGAAAGGAGATATCGTCTGCTTTCTGAGCATGGAACACGGGATATTGAGCGGTTTAATCAGAAAATGGAATCTCACAGACGTAAAGATGAAGTTGAGAAACTTCCTTATATAATAATTATAATTGATGAGCTTGCTGATTTAATGATGGTCGCACCGAAAGAAATCGAAAATTATATTACCAGAATTGCTCAGAAGGCAAGAGCTGTCGGGATACATCTGATAATTGCAACACAACGGCCGTCTGTTGATGTAATAACGGGAGTTATTAAGGCTAATTTCCCGGCGCGTATTGCATTTCAGGTAGCTCAGAAAAATGATTCACGTACGATTATTGACCAGAATGGTGCTGAAAAACTGCTGGGAAAAGGGGATATGCTTTATCAGTCTCCGATGAGTTCATTTCCTGTCAGAATTCAGGGAGCATATATTTCGGAAGATGAAATAATTCAGATAGTTCAGCATGCTAAATCATTCGGACGTCCGAAATACATTGATATTGAAGAAACTATTAATGAATATGATGAACTTGCAGCAGCAAGCGGAGAGGACGAGGATGATCTTTTTGTTGAGGCTCTTCAGATTATTGAAGAAACAAGAAAGGCTTCAGCTTCATATCTTCAAAGACGTCTCAGTATCGGATATAACCGTGCAGCAAGAATAATTGAGCGTATGGAAGAACTTGGATATATCGGTTCTGCCCAGGGAAGCAAGCCGCGTGAAATACTTATTTAAAATGAATAAATAGAGATAAAAAAAATCCTGTGAGTTATCACAGGATTTTTCATTTGCGGATTTTCGGAGGATATTCCGCAAATAGATACCCGTTAAATGTTAAAAGATTCAGGTTCGGGTACCTTATGAAAGATAAATATTAAAAGGGGTAAACAGGTTTTATCTTTCTATTTCGCTGGACATCATTTTACAATATCCATTGGAATTGAAATATTTATATCGGGATGAATATAAAATATATCAATAAATGACATGAAATTCATGGCGCCTGAATGGTCAAGCTTTAAGAAAAAAATTTTAAAAAAAGTACATTCCGTCCGACCGGTCGAAAATAAATTAAATTTTATCTTGTAAAATTTATTAACCTATGCCAGATTATAATAAATCTGGAGAAATGTTATGTTTAATGATTTTAATTTTCTTGATTACATATTTTTTATCTTAGCCGTTTTCAGTTCGGTTTTTTTCATTTTACGTGTCATTGTAATGATTGTTGCAGGAGGTTTTGATGCCGATGCATCATCAGATGTTTCAATGCATTCTGATATTTCTTCTGACGGGGCACATTCTGTACATGCAGATAATTCAGACAGTCTTGACTCATTTCACATCCTTTCAATAAATTCAATTACAGCTTTCATTATGATTTTCGGCTGGATAGGTCTTGCTGCACACAGACAGTTTCTTTTTGAAGAGGCTATTTCAGTTTTTTTCGCTTTTTTAGCTGGAATGTCTGCAATGATTGCGACAGCATATGTTTTTAAATTTGCAATGAAACTTGCCAGCAGCGGAAGTGTTTTTAACATAAATGACCTTGTCGGTAAAAAGGGAAATGTTTATCAGCGGATCGATGCCGAAAAAGGCGGCAAAATTCAAATTACTTCAAATGATGAAATAACCAGGGAAATTGATGCTGTTTCTTATGATAACTCAACAATTGAATCATTTTGTACTGTTGAGGTTGTTGAAGTTATAAACAATACTACTGTGGCAGTAATAAAAATATAAATGATGGAGATATAAATGAATTATTTGTTAATTGCTATCTTAGCCGGAACATTTTTCTTTTTTGTTCTGATTATGTTTCTTGCAAGCAGATACAAAAGATGTGCTTCCAATCAGATACTGGCGATTTTTGGAAAGGTCGGCAGCGGAAAATCAGTACGATGTTATCATGGAGGAGGAGCTTTTGTATGGCCTTTGATTCAGGATTCCGCTTTTCTGGATCTGACTCCCATGACAATAAGCATACCGTTAAAAGGGGCGCTGTCTCAGCAGAATATCAGAATAAATGTTCCAAGTACTTTTACAATCGCAATTGATACGACACCTGAATCAATGAACAATGCGGCAGTGCGTCTTTTGAATCTTCTTCAAAAAGACATCGAGACAATGGCAACTGAAATAATTTTCGGGCAGCTGCGGCTTACTGTAGCCTCATTAACAATCGAGGATATTAATCAGGACCGTGAAAAATTTTTACTGGCAATAAGAAATAATATTGAAGCTGAATTAAGAAAGATCGGTCTTACATTAATAAATGTAAATATTACTGATATTACGGATGAATCAGGCTACATTGAGAGTATAGGAAAGAAAGCCGCTTCAAGTGCAATTAATCAGGCAAAAGTGGATGTGGCGGAAAACACAAGAAACGGAGAAGTCGGAGCTGCAATGGCCGAGAAGGAACAGAGAATACAAATTGCAAAATATGATGCTGAAGCTGTAAAAGGTGAAAATTCAGCCAAAGCCGATATTTCAATATATAATGCCGATCTTGAGGAAAAATCCGCCGAAGCCAACAGGCGCGGTGAGGTAGCCCGACAGAATTCTGAAGCAGAAATACAGAAAGCAAAAGCAATTGCCGAACTGAAAAGGCTTGAGGCCGAAGAAATTGTTCAGAAAGAAATTGATAAACGTAAAATTGAGATCTCAGCTTCAGCTGAAGCAGCCAGAATCAGGGAAATTGCGAATGGAAACGCTGATGCATTACTGGCTCAGAAAAATGCTGAAGCGGAAGGTATTAAGAAAATACTTGATGCTAAATCTAAAGGATACCGCGAACTTGTCGCTGCAAGCGGAAACCAGGCAAAGGATGCAGCTACACTGCTTCTTGTTGAAAAACTGGAGGAAATAGTAAAACTGCAGACAGAAGCAATTAAGAACATCAAAATTGATAAAATAACTGTCTGGGATTCCGGAAACGGAGAAAAAGGATCCACGGCTAATTTTTTAAGCGGTATGATCAAGTCTCTTCCTGCCTTGCATGACGTAGCGGAAATGGCAGGCATTGATCTTCCTGATTATCTCGGCAAAACAACTGCCGAGGGAGAAGTAAAGAAAAAGGTCCCTGAAAAAATTAAAAATAAACCTGAGTAAAAAAACAGCCTTCGGGCTGTTTTTTTTTATCTGAATTTTTTATAGTCAATTCCCAGATTGTTAACTTTATATGTAAGAATCCTTTTGGTGGTACCTAAAATATTTGCGGCCTGAGTAATGTTTCCGGCAGTCATTTTCAGGTGATCGGTAATTATTTCTTTTTCATAACCGCGTATGATTTCATCATAATTCCTTTTTGCATGTGAACTTTCGCTTTTACTTGCCATTTGTAGTGTCGGAGGAAGATGATAGCTTCTGATTACTTCCTCACGGCTTACAATTACCGCTCTCTGGATGCAGTTTTCCAGTTCCCGGACATTTCCAGGCCAGTGGTAGGCTGTCAGCATATTAATGGCTTCAGTACTTATCCGTTTAACGTCCTTATTAAGTTCCATTGAATATTTTTCAATGAAATAATCAGTCAATAGCAGAATATCTGTTCTTCTGTCGCGTAATGATGGTGAATGAATCGGGAAAACATTCAGTCTATAGTATAAATCTGCACGGAACTGTTCCTTTTTGATTTTTTCTTCAAGATTCTGATGAGTTGCTGCAATTATTCTGATGTCAATTGAAATTGTTTTGGTGCCTCCGACACGTTCAAAGTTTTTTTCCTGAAGAACCCGGAGCAGCTTAACCTGCATAGGATAGGACAGATCGCCGATCTCATCCAGAAAAATAGTGCCGCCTTCCGCCATTTCAAATCTTCCTGGTTTTGCAGTATATGCTCCGGTAAAAGCACCTTTTTCATAACCGAAAAGTTCACTTTCTATCAGATTGTCAGGCAGTGACGCGATATTAACCTTAATGAAAGGACCGTTTTTTCTTTTGCTGCTGTTATGTATCGCATCCGCTATTAATTCCTTTCCTGTTCCGCTTTCTCCGGTAATGAGAACCGTACTTGAAGTTTCTGCGACCATAAGGATATTCTCATATAATTCCTTCATAATGCCCGATTCTCCAATAAGCTTGGAGTTAGGCCGTATAGTGTTGAGTTTTATTTTCAGTTTACGGTTTTCATCAATCAGTTTTCTTTCAGCCTCAAGCATCACTTTTCTGTCATTAAGAAGGTTTGCAATCATGATCCCCAGTATTTTTATATACTCAAAAATATCTTCAAGGCTTAAAACTGTTTTATCCTTTGTTATATCCGCACTGAGAGTACCGATGACCTTGTTGCTTATTTTGATAGGAATGCAGATAAAAGCGATGCTTTCCTTTTCCGGATCCCTTGCTCCGGTTTTATTAAGAAATTCCGTGCTTTTGCTGATGTCTTTTATTAAAACAGGTTCGCCTGTTGCTGATACCCGGCCTATGATACCTTCACCGGATTTATAAACACCGCGTTTTATCTCTTCCGGCTGATATCCATGGTAAATATCCGCATGCATTTCTTCTGATTCAGTGTTGTAAATATGAATCATACTCCGTTCGGAATGAAAAAAATCTGAAAGAGATATGAGAATATTTTCAAGAATCTTGTCAATATCCCTTTTTGAAGCGAAAATTTCACCGATTTTATAGAAAAAATCCGAAATGTTATTATCATTTAAATTATTCATCGTATCCATGTATATATTAGATTTCTATGACATTAAATTTAGTACAATTTAGTATCAATACTATTATTTAATACAATGTAAACACAAAGTAAAATATTCGGAAATATTTTCAGGATTGAAGAATTTTTAAAATAAAACGGTGATCATCGTTTTTTAAGTCAACTTTAAGCGGGCGTTCCAGTTTTTTACCCTGAGGATTTGTGATTACAAGTATTTCCGGCATAATATCACTGAAATTTCTCGTATTAAGAACAGCCGCAATTTCTTTTGTATTTAAAAGTATAAGTGTTTTTTTTGGGAAAATAGGTCCATCCAGAAGCATGGGTCCCATTATGCTTAGAAAGGAGCTGCTTATTTTCTGGGAGAATTTTTTACTGGATTCTTTTGAAATTTTAAAGCATGCTTCTCGTGCAGATATTGCAGGTTTTGATGAAAAATCTGAAGTTAGAAATTCATACCAGTTTACGAGTGCTACTATTTTAACGGTTTCGCTAAGCAGGGAATTTTTTATGCCTGCGGGATAACCGTTTCCGTTGTAATCCTCATGATGATGTTTAATAATCTCAATTATGGAATCCGTTAACATGGAATTTGTACTCAGCCAGTGTGCTCCGAATTTCGGATGCTCTGCGATGGTAGTTTTCTCATAATCATCAGCACCTTCCTGCTGCCAGAGCAGATGATCAGGAGTGTTGATTTTTCCCATATCATGAAGAAGTGCTCCCATCCCGAGTTCAAACATCTGATCGTTGTCCATGTTTAATTTGAATCCGAAAATAATTGAAATTATCGTAACATTTATTGAATGCACGGCCGTATAGTTGTCCATGTTTTTGACGGGCAGGAGAGTGAGATAAGATTGATCTTTATCACCTCGGTTTTTTACTTCTTCAATAAGTTCTTTTACGTATGCTTCAGCGAGTTCTATGCCGTGTTTATTCCCTTTTTTGAGTTCTTCAAAAATGTGAGAGGCAACTTCGACTCCTTTATCTTTTAACTGATCAGATATGTTCATGTGTCCACCTTCAATTCTGTATTATGTTGCAGTGTAAATTATAATGCAAGAAAATAAATGAATTGAAGTCAAATAATTTCATTTTAAAATTGAAATGTCCGAAAATTATATTATGGAAACTAAAAAAATTAATTGTGCAATTGTGGGACTTGGCAGAATAGGATCAACATTGGAATTTGACAGAAAACGTGAGAAACCGGCATCACATGCCGGGGTTATATCTGCTCATAAGGAATGCGTCCTGAGTTCCGGATGTGATATTGATGAAGCTAAATGCAGTAATTTCAAAAATGACTGGAATTGTCCTGATTGCTATACTTCGCTGTCTCAAATGCTTGAAAATCACCGCATAGACATACTTCATATTGCCACTCCCCCTGAAACGCATAAAAATATTCTTGAGAAAGCCATTGAATCCAAAATACCTGTAATTATTGTAGAAAAGCCGGTTTCTGATAATTTAAAGGATGCTGTAAAAATTGAAAAGATGTCATTAAAATCAGATTCCAGAATAATCGTAAATCATGAAAGAAGGTATACTCAGCAGACTGAAAGAATAAAAAAAAATATAAATGAATGCAGATACGGAAAACTTCTTTCCATTAACTCAAAGATGTACATGGGACGGAAACGTTCTTTAGAAAGCATGATCTATGATGACGGTACCCATATCATCGATCTTATTAATTATTTATCAGGTGGATGCCTAAGAATTGATGATATCACAGGTTCTGAGAAAGAAGGTCATGTTTCAGTTTATGCACACTGTTCTGAAATTTACATTCAGATGGAATTTGCCAGAGGCCGGGAATATCTTCTATTTGAAACTGATTTATCTTTTGAAAAAGGAAGGATAATTTCCGGAAACGGTTATTACGACGAGTTTGAGAGCAGAGAGAGTCCATATTATGAAAACTTTTATTCGCTTATGAATAAGGATGTCAATTTCAGTACCAGCGGATATTTTATCCGGATGTTTGAAGATGCAGTGAGATGCTTTAAAGATCCGGGTTTGGTTCCTGTTTCAGATATTACAGATGGAGTAAATGCCGTCAGAATTATTAATGAAATAATCCGTAAAATCTGACCTGCTATATATTATATTTTTTCAGTCTCTTCAGTCCGTGCCCCTCAAAATCATCTGTTTCGACATAAAGATGATTTATCTGATGCGGTATGTTTTTAAACAGAGAGTCAAAGATATAAAGATTTCCTGGTTCAGCCATCAGATCTGCAGCATGAAATATTCTGTTCAATGCTTCGGAGATTGTTGTTCCTGTCATTCCTCTTGCATGGTATTCCATCTCGCCTTTTTCAAGTATAATCGTAAAATCAAGTTTGACGGGAGAATTCAGGATTTCATTTGACAGTAAAATCGTGTCACGCATGAATCGGTATGAAGCGGTTATAACGTTGCTGCAGCTGCTGTCGGAATACGGATAAAGAATGATGCCGTTATTGACGTCCCAATTCCATAGTTTCCCGTTGTTCATGCCGGAAAGATGTTCAATGTATTTTTCAAATTTTTCTGTCATTTTTTCAATAAAATCATACCCGAATTCGGATTTCAGTTTTTTCTGACGGTCAAGACGAATATACATGAGAAGGAAACTATATTCATTGCCTTCTGAAATTTCATTCCATGATAATTCTTTTCCTTGAGTTTTTTCATGGACCAGATGTTCGGTCCGGCTGTCATTTTTAATATTGAAATCACATGTTTTAAAATCATAAACTTCATTGATTCTCTGAACTGTAACAGGTTTATGAATCTCGGTACTGTTAATGTAGTCGCAGAATCCCTGGTGGAAATAATGGGCAATCCCCGTAAGACGGTTTTTTGTATCAATAATACCGCATCTAATTTTTTTATATTTCTGAATATAGTTTAAATTTCTTCGTATTTCAGCATCATCTTTGAAGTTCAGGATGTCCAGATATACCAGTTCGCATTGCTCCAGATTTTTTATGATATTTTTGTATTCGTTAACCGGCTTGATAATTACATTAAAATCCCTGGACTTCTCAAGAGAGGAAAAAAGACTCATTGTTTTTTTATCATCTGTAAATATATATATGTCCATTATTATTTTTCCCATTCAAGTTTATAGAAATAATAATCAGCAGAAGTTGATTTTGATTCGGTATAGAAACAGGATGTTATCATTTCATCAACAGACATAGCTACATTTCTGCTTATCATGGCGGTGTTAGGTTTGGCTTTTTTTTCATTGGATATTGTTTTCTGAATAATTTCACATTTTTTTGTATCTTCGTGATTGTCGCTGTATTCACAGCTCCCGGCTTCTATTGAAATTCTTATCTGCATTTCATTATTAATGGTTTTGGAGAATAAATTATAATCGTGAACCGTATGGAGTATCTCTATTGCGCTTAAAACCCCGGACTGGTTGCTGTCTGAAAAATGAAATGCTGACAGAATGCCGTCTCCGTCTACAAACCATATGCGGCCATTGCGTTTTTCAACATTAGTACGTATAATGTGCATGTAATCTGAGTAAAATTTCTGCACCTCACTTTTGGAGTAATTTCTTACAATGGATGAATAATTCACAAGATCGGTCCACATGAAGCAGAAGGAGTAATCATTTCCTTCCTGTAATATTCCCCAGTTTCTGCTGACGCGGTATGCGGGGTTTTCATAAATGACTCCTGATTTGCTGTCAAGACTGAACCCCATTTCGTATAAAGACTTCAGAAGATCCGTAAATCCGGAAATTTTATATTTGCGTCCCATGTAGCCGATAAACTGAATTCGCAACATGATGTTTATAAAAGGAATTATGAGGTTGTGACTTTGAATATCCTTAACAATTTGGGCGGCAATATCAACGCGTGAAGGCGTAAAACTTTCGGGTAATCCGTCAGGAGTTGAAATTTCATAATCGGGTATTAGTTCGCGGGTCAGGTGTATCATGGTTCTTGGATCAATTGAACCAGAAAGTGCATTTTGTAGCTGTTTTAAAAATATCGCAGTTGTTTCCATAAAGATACCATCAATTGTCTAATTATGCCTCAAATTGAAAGAAAAGTCAATAATATATACCAATAAAGATTTTTTAAAAATTTCGAATTTTTTTTTATCACATATTGACGTTTTAAAAAAGTATAAGTATATTAATATTGTGATTGTTAGCACTCAATAAGAATGAGTGCTAACAAAAAGGAGGTTAATATGAATTTTAATTTAATTAAATCAAAAACAAACAAAAATGAATTGGACCGTACCGGATCCGGCTTCTCTGATCTTTTTGAAGATTTTTTTAACCTGACACCATCTTCATTTATGCAAAACAGCTGGAATCCTGCGGTTGATTTGAAAGAGGATAGTAACGGACTGCATTTAAGTATTGAGGTTCCGGGTCTGGATGAGAAGGATCTCAATGTAGTAATTGAAAACAATTCTGTTACTATTTCCGGGGAGAAAAAGGAGTCAAGGGAGGAAAAAGGTAAAGAAGGGTACTATTATTCAGAAAGAAGATACGGTTCGTTTTCAAGGACAATATCTTTACCTGAAGGGGTTAACGCTGATAAAGCAAAAGCAACTTACTCAAAGGGAATTCTGAAAATTGATTTTCCTGAAGCACAGAGTAAAAAAGTAAAAAAAATACAAATAGAAGTTAAATAAGGAGGATATTATGTTTTATACTTATGATGTTCTGGATGATGTTATTAGAATGGGAAATGCATTTGAAAAGTTTTTTGGTAATTCAAATGTGAGAAGACATTACCCGTATATTAATATGTACGAGGAAAATGATAAAGTTACTTTGAAAAGTGTAATGCCGGGAGTCTCAGTGGAAGACATTACAATAGAACTTGTTGATAACAGTGTTGTGATAAAAGGAGAACGAAAAAGCTTAAACGAAAAAACTGATTTTGTAAGAAATGAACGCAATTTTGGCTGCTTCAATAAGTCGGTTCGTCTTCCTTATGAAGTGGATCGTGATAATATTAAAGCTGTATTGAAAGACGGTATTCTGACAGTTGAACTTTTAAAAAGTGAAGCTGCAAAACCGAAAAAAATTGAAATTAAGTAAGGAGGAATATTATGTCAACAGATGTTAAAAAACGTGAAAATATAGAAAATAGTTCCTATGTTGTTCCTACTGTGGATATTAGAGAAACAGAAAATGAGTATGTACTTTTTGCTGACATGCCTGGAGTGGGAAAAGACGGTGTTGAAATAGTAATAGCAAATGAAGAGCTGGAAATAAAAGGAAAAGTGGACGCCAATATCCTGGAGGATGAAAAATCAGCTTTGCTGCGTGAATTTAAAATGGATGATTATTACAGAAAATTTACTGTAGGAAATAACATTGACAGTGAAAAAGTTCAGGCGAAAATGAGTAATGGTGTTCTGGAACTGATTCTTCCGAAAAAAGAGGAATTAAAGCCTAGAAAAATTGAAATATCAGCTGAATGATAAAATCATCATTTTTATTGAAAAAAACACTCCGTTCAGGAGTGTTTTTTTATTTTAAGAATTTTATTTTATTGAGAACTGTCCGCCTTCCGCAAAATCAAGATTTAGAGGAGACTGACTTATTTTTTTCGGCAGCTCAAGTTTGGTATTTCCTTTCACCATGAAATCGCCGGACCCTTTATTAAAAAAGCTCATTACGGATTTGGAAAGCTGTTTGGAACTGAAAGTATTTGATACGGTAATGATGGACGCATTGTTTTTTTGCTCAATATCTTTTGTCAGTCCGGTTACAAGTTTGTCTTTCCCTATGAAAAAATCATAATTAAGATTGTTAAAAATCAGTTTATGCGCAGTTTCGTTTTGAAGAACTATGTCAAAATCAATTTTAATCGGAATATCCAGTGAAGCAGGATCAATAATTTTTTTAGCCGGTTTCCCGCTTAAAATATCAGCAAACATATCAGATATATCGGAAGCATTAGCTTTTTTCTTCTGCTTGTTTAATGCATCTGTAATTTGGGCTAATGACGGTTTTTGAACCTTGAACTGAGCTATTGAAATTTTCGGCTTTACAGCCGGCAGGGTGTTTTTTGCACTGAAATCAAATGTTATGTTTTTCGGCAGACCGGACATTTTGGGAAGGGGAATCACCAGTCTTACATCGCTTCTGCAGTCCAGATATTCTTTTTTCGAATAATCCTTTACTATATTAATAATATCCATATATTTAATATTTACTCTGAATTCAGTAATTTTTTTATTTTTGGCCTTGATGCCAAGACCGTTTCTTGTGTTTGTTTTGAAGAACTGTTTATCTTCGACAAAGAAGGTAAACATGACGTCATCAAGATTTAATTTTATCGGGTATGGATTGCTTATTTCAATATAAAATATAAAATCAATGTCCCTCAGTGATATTTTTTCTATTTCAACCTTTTTAAGTTCAGCGGTAGGAGTCGGTATCTTAATTTCTTTTTTTCCGATAGTAAGTGAAAAAATAGGAGTTATGGAGACAAAAAGCAAAATGATTATTAAAATGTGTTTTTTCATGATATCATCCTGGTAATTTTTTTACTGAGTCTGAAATTGATCCTATAGTATTTCCTATTACAGTGCAAGTATATTTAAAATTTTTAATTAATTTTAAATTTCTTGTTTTTCAATGGTTTATGTTTGAATTTTTTAATTCCCGCTGCATAATCCTCTACTGTCTGTCCTTTACCGATTAATTTATATTTATAGATAAGAAGTCCGTCCAGTCCGACAGGGCCTCTTGCATGTATTTTGTTTGTACTTATGCCGACTTCTGCGCCGAAACCGTATTTGAATCCGTCGGAAAAACGGCTCGAACAGTTCCAGAATACATTTCCTGAATCTACCAGATTCATAAATAAATCGGCATTATCCGTATTTTCAGTGACAATTACATCTGTATGCCCGGAACCGTATTTATTAATGTGATCAATTGCTTCACGGACTGTTGATACTGTTTTGATTGAAACAATATAGTCTAGGTACTCCATTCCCCAGTCCTTTTCAGATGCTTTTTCAGTATTTATGAACTTCAGTGTTTTTTCGCAGCTGAAAATTCTTACATTCTTTTCTTCAAGTTTCTGCTTAAGTGCCGGAAGTATACGTGCAGCGCATTTTTCATGAACAAGTATTGTTTCAACCGCGTTGCAAACTGCGACATACTGAGTTTTAGAATCAACTGCAATTGACACGGCTTTATCTGTTTCTGCATATTCATCTATGAAACAGTGGCATATTCCGTCTGCATGTCCGAGAACAGGTATGTTTGAATTGTCCATTATATATTTCACAAACTCATTTGAACCACGCGGAATTATCAGATCAATATATTTATCGTACTTCAGCATTTCAGATACCTGCGATCTTGATTCAACAAGATACAGCCAGTTTTCAGGAATACCTGAATTTACGGAAGCATTGTAAATTATTTCAGCAAGGACATGGTTTGTTTCAAATGCTTCACTGCCGCCCTTGAGCATCACTGCATTTCCGCTTTTCAGACAGAGTGCTGATATCTGCACAAGCGCGTCAGGACGCGATTCAAAAATTATTCCGATTACTCCTATCGGACAGCTGATTTTATATAATTCCAGGCCTTTATCAAGTTCTGTTGAAAGAAGAGTCTTTCCAACAGGATCATCAAGTTTAATCAGGCTTTCAATGCCGGATATGACCTCCTTAAGCTTCAGTTCGTCGAATTTAAGACGTTTAAGAAGCGGGAGTGCGAGATTTTCCTTTTCACTGCGCTCAATATCTATTTTATTCGCATGAAAAATTTTTTCTTTATTTTCAAGCAGTGCTGCGGCTATATTCTTCAGTGCCCTGTTTTTAATTTCCTCTGATGCTGATGCTGTCATGATTGATGCTGTTTTTGCATATTTGGCATAAGTTTCAGTTGTCATATGTTTTACCTCAATTAATCGGATTTTATAATATGATGTATTTGAGTCAATATTAATTATTGTTGATATTATTTAATTTAAATGATCTATTTGTATGTCTATTATTCTTTATTATGTGCGGCGATAAATGAAAAATTTTTTTATAATGATGTGTTTTATTACTGTTATTACTGCCTGCAGCAGTAACGCATATTTAATCATAAATTTCGCAAAAGCGGATATTTTGGAAAACCCTTCACCTGATTCAAATATTGTTTTAACAGTCTATTTCTTATGTAAGGTTGAAGATGGAAAAGAAAAAAAAGATGATTACAGAAAAATAATAGTGACAAATCCTTATTCAGGTAAAAAATATACCGGATGGACTGAAGACAGGTATCTTTCTGATTTTAAGGACATCTCAGGTATTCTAATAGAAACCGGTAAAAGCTATAAAACAGCATTGTCAGACTGCCGAAAGCATTACGATGATTCATGTTCGACAGGATGCGGAAGCGGCGGATGCGATGAAGATGTTCTTCAGCTCCTGGAATTCGGATGGAAGCCGACAGCGGAGGAATGGGCTGAAAACGGAGAATTACAGATGCTTATTTTTGACGGCAGAGGGCCTCATACTGAAAAAGAGTTTGAACCTGATTTTTCAGGTTGGAAATTAATAATCTGAACCGGAGGTTACATGGGACGTGATGAATTGAGAAAGGCATTAATCGATGTTATTGAATATATTTCAAAAAGCGAATTGTCATCTACATCGCATAAGCTGATTTTTCATTATTTTAATACTTCAAAAGCTGCAACTTCACTTGATAAAGCAGTTGATGCAATAGAAAGATATATGCAGGATTCAATTCCTTCAAAGAATGACAGAAGCAGAATTCTTGAAGATCTGCTGAACCAGCTTGCATATGAAGCCAGAATGTTTGATGCGGAATAGAATATTTATGGAAAGAGAGGTTGCATGGAATTATTAAAAACGGTTCTTGATCTTGTGCGGGATCAGAAAAAGAATATTTCCGATCTTGAGAAATCCGTTCGTGAATTGAATTCGCATAATTACATTCAGGAAAATGCAGATCTGCTCAGGGAAAATGAACTGCTGAAAAAAGAATTTTCAGAGTTAAGGCAAAAAGCCGACAGGCTTGAAGAAAACAATAATTCACTAAAGCTTATTCTGCGTGAACAGATAATTGATGAAAAATTAAGTATACTTAAAAGTTCAATGAATAAGATAAATACATATTTCGGAAAAAGCAAAGAGACGGGATTGAATAATCTGAATTCCGCTGAATCTGAAATGAGAAGAGGAATATATAATCTGGAGAAAAAAATTCTTTCCGGTATTAAAGCAAAGCAGCCGGAACTGCTGAATGAGCTTAATAAATTAAAAGAAAAATATAATGCGGTACTGGAGGAGCAGCAGAAACTCATTGAAAGTGAATATAAGACTCAAATGAGCCTGAATGACGAAAAGTACAGAAAACTCGGTTCTGAACAGGTATCTGATGATGTAATTCAGAAAAGAATCCGACAGAATAAAATTGAATTGAAAATCGGACTTAACTGGCTGAATAAAATTGCAGTTTTTCTGTTTCTGATGGGAATGGGTGTTCTTGCCCGTTATTCATATGCCAAATGGTTTAATGATTACATGAAAGGTTCGGTATTCTTTGCCGCCGGTTTGCTTTTTATTGCCGGAGGTGAATTTTTCCATAGAAAGACAAAAGATGTTTTTTCGAAAGGGCTTCTGGGCGGGGGAATCGGAATTCTTTATGGAGCACTGTTTTACAGTTACATGCTTCTTCATATACTGAATCTTGAAACGGCTATGATGCTTTCTATAATTGTTACAGCCTGTGCCGCGCTAATGAGTCTGAGATATAAATCTGAAACTATCGGTATAATTTCTCTTGCAGGCGGTTATCTTCCGTTTTTTACTTATGTTTATAATTATGATCTGACAGAAAACAGTATTTATATCGCTGCAGGTTATATTATTCTGCTTAATCTTTTTCTTCTGATTGTATCTGTCAAGAAACAGTGGCGGGTTCTTCTTCCTGTAAGTTATATTCTGTTTGCGCCGACTTTGTCAATTCTGTCTCTTAACATGGAAATTTTTTCAGCTCAGATTGGTTTCATAATTCTTCTGTTTGTTCTCTATACCGTAATTATTCTAGGTTATCCGCTTCTTTATAAAATCAGATTAAGAACTGTTGAAATCTGTATTCTCGGATTGAATATAATCGTGAATTGTTCAGTTGTATTTGCCGTTTTCAGGATTCATGAAATCCAGGATGCTGATGGTATTATTGCTCTCGTTTTTGCTCTGATTTCTTTCGCAACGGGAAGTCTTATTGTGAAATTTATTAATGCAGAAAAAACTGCGGCTGTAATTTTTTATGTCACCGCACTGACTTTTGCGGTACTGATGATTCCTTTTCAATTCGGCATAAAATGGGCATCAATGGGATGGCTTGTCGAAGGAATTGTACTTACGGTTGCAGGATATAAAAACAGGCTGAAATATATAGAATATGCCGGATGGATAATTTCAGCCCTCTGCAGCATTGCTTTTTATTTTTACGATTTTACTTCATACTATCTGTTTTATCAGACTGAGTTTTTTCCGTATAAGTTTCTGGCCGTTGCGGCCGGAGGTGTCATAATTTCATTGTTCTATTCAAAGGATATTTACGATAAGAAGATTTCAATTTATCAGCCTCAGGGAAAAGCCGGACTTGTCATAAAGTATTTTTCAGCTTTTACTTTATGGCTTTTTCTCATTGTTATTTCAGATTATCTTCTTGAAAAATATGAAAACAGTTTGCAGCAGTATTCACAATCCGTTTCTAATGTTCTTGAATTTTACGGCCTGCTGGCAGTCGCCATATTCAGTGCACTTACGGCTTTTATATACAGAAACATTAAAATTATCAAAGATACAGTCATGAAGATTTTATCAGTAATATTATATGTTATATCCGTACTGACGGTAATATCACTGAGTGTAAATAACAGAATTCTATCAGTAGATTTTTCAGAGAACAGTATAATCAGGATTATTTCCATAGCGGCACTGATCTTAATAAGTATTTTGTCTTTTATGATAGTCCGTACTGTCACAATTGATTTTATAAAGTCATCCGGAAAATCACTGGAAATTTATCCGCCTGTAATAGTTGTATATCTGCTTTTTCAGATAACAGTTCTTATTATAAATCAGGGGGATTTTTCTTCCGAAAATCTGATAATCAGTTTTTCTTTTCTGATTATTGCACTTCTGTCTATCACATATGGTTTTATAAAAAAATATGTTAACGTACGGCTTCTTGGACTTGGTCTTACGGTTTTTGCATTGGCAAAATTTTTCTTCTGGGATTTGAGAACACTTGAAACAGTCGGAAAAATATTTGCCTATTTCGGATTTGCAGCTGTTTTTTTTGCAATTTCGTTTATTTATCAGAAAGTTAAAAATATTGTGGATATGCCTGATGTTAAAAAATAGATTAATTTTATTAATTGTTCTGATGGTTTCCGTACAGATAAATCCGGAAATTCCGGAAAATTTCAGATACCGTAGAAATATTGATACCGGGAATAAAAGCGGTTTTGCAGAGATCGAACTTGACGGCAGCATTTATAAAAATTCCGAAACATCTTTTCCTGATGTCAGGATTTATAATTCATTGAATGAAGAAATTCCATATTATATCAAATCGGGAGATTTGAATGAAGTCGCTGAAAATGAGCAGTATCAGACATGGAAAACAGAGGAAAAGTATAATTCAAAAACCGACCTCACGGTTCTTTCATATCAGATAATTGAACAGAGTGATTTCAAAATTAACAAACTGAAATTTTTTTTCGGAGATGAAGAATTTTCAAAACAGGTTGATGTTTATGCCAGAAATGAAAATTCCGACTGGGCATATATTAAGAAGGACAGTTTATATAAAATTAAAAATCTTGTAAAAGATGATATCAATCTTGAGGCTGTTTATGAATACAGATTCTATAAAATTGAATTCACAGGAAAGCCTTCTGACTTTAAAAACAGTGATATGGAAGCATCTTTTGATAACAGTATAATAATTAAAAGTGATTTTATTAAAACGGTTACGGCGGGATATAATTATTCACAAAAAGACAATTTTTCGGAAATCAGAATACCTAATGATGATAACTTTTATGTAAAAAAAATAAAAATCAATTCCACCGGATTTTTCAGCAGGACATATGACGTATATCGTGAAAATGATGTTTTTCTCCAAAGCGGTCAGCTTAACAAAGCTTCTTTTAATGATACAGATATTGATGAAACTGAAATAGTTTTTGATACGCCGGTAAATTCCGATATTCTTCTTGTGCTTGATAATAAAAATGATTCACCTCTTAAAATCAGTTCCGTTGAATTAAGTGTAATAAGCTACAGACTGATATTTAACGCAGATGCATCACAGAAGTATTTCATATATTATGGTAAGGAAAATATGAATCTTCCGCAGTATGATATTCTGAAATTCAAAGAACAGATTGATAAAGAGGTACATTTTACAGCTAACATGAGCGTGCCGGAGATGCTGAAAATTAAGGAAGACAAATCTTCGCCGGTTTATAAATATATTTTTAACGGACTTATTGTACTGGTGTCAGTCGTACTTGTAGTTATTATTTCTATGCGGCTGAAACCTGTAAAATAAATTCTATGAAAGAAAGTATTTATGATGTTATAATAGTCGGAGCCGGTCCTTCAGGTTTGTTTGCAGCGGTAAATCTGGGCGCTACAGGCTTAAAAGTCTGTGTGCTTGAAAAGATGAATTCTGCAGGTAAAAAACTTCTCATTTCCGGATCATCTCAATGCAATATCACCAATGCAGATCCGATCGAAAATTTTATTGAACATTTCGGTAATAAAAAAAATTTTGTAAAAAAATCGATTTATAATTTTACACCCGTCGATTTGCTTTCTTTTTTCCGGAAATCAGGGATTGAATTTACTGAGGACAGAAACGGGAAAATTTTCCCCGCCAGCAGAAAAAGCCGTGACATTCTTGATGTTCTTCTCCTGAAATGCCGTGAATCAGGTGTACATATTGTTTATAATTCAGCTGTTACATCTGTTGAAAATAAAGATTCTCTTTTCAATCTCAAATCTGTTTCTGGCAAATACGGCTGCCGTTATCTGATCATATGCACCGGCGGACTTTCATTTCCCATGACCGGTTCTTCCGGAGACGGCTACAGACTCTCCGAGTCATTAGGACATTCGATTGTAATGCCTGTACCTGCACTGCATTCTATTTCTGTTTATGAATATTTTCTCCAGGACTGCAGCGGCATCTCTGTTCCGGATATTAATGTAATACTGTTTCGGGACAGGAAAAAAATCGCTGCTAACAGGGATGACCTGTTGTTTACTCATGCCGGACTTTCAGGCCCGGTAATATTAAATCTGTGCAGATATGTCCGCAAAGATGACTGCATACGGATTGAGATTGCGGGGGTTTCTGATCAATTAAATGAAAAGTTTAAAAACCTCATTTTGAAGAACGGCAAATCGGATTCAAAAAATGCACTGCTGAATTTAAATTTACCTGAAAGACTGATTATTTCATTGCTCAAACATTACGGGATTAATGGCAGTGAGAAGTGTGCTGTTCTTAAGAAAGAAATTATTAAGAAAACTATTGAAGTTTTCTCATCACTTGAATTTAAAATAAAACATGCAGATGACATAAAAACCGCGATGGCAACAGCAGGCGGTGTTAGCCTTAATGAAGTGCTGTCCGGTTCAATGGAGTCAAAAAAGTGTGCTAATCTGTTTTTTTCAGGGGAGGTACTCGATATTGACGGAGACACAGGAGGATATAATCTGCAATGGGCGTTTTCATCGGCGAAAACCGCAGCTGATTCCATTTTAAAGAAAGAGATGCAGCTGAAAATTCATTAAATTCCGGAATCAGCAATAATTTATTATTTCAAAAAATTATGTTGCTTTCCATTTATTGGAAATTATAAATACAATTCTAAAAACTTACTAAATTAAAGAGGAACATGGCAGATAAAGTAATTAAAAAAATCTCATCTGAAATGAATATTTCTGTAAGACAGGTTGAGGCCGTAATAAAACTTCTCAATGAAGACGCAACAGTACCTTTTATTTCACGTTACCGGAAGGAAGCTACAGGCGGACTGGATGAGGTGAGTATAATTTCAATACGTGACAGATATGAACAGCTTCAGGATGTCGAAAAAAGACGGGCTTTCATTTTGAAGAGTATTGACGGACAGGGCAAACTAACCGAAGAACTTAAAATTTTAATTGAAAAATCGGAATTGCTTTCGGAACTTGAAGACATATATCTTCCGTACAAACCTAAAAAACGTACAAGGGCAACAGTAGCAAGGGAAAACGGACTTGAACCATTGGCATTGTCGATATTTAATCAGCAGGTTGAAAATATTTATAATGAAGCGGCAAAATATATAAACGTTGAAAAAAATATTCTAACGGAATCCGATGCTTTGGACGATGCCGCAGATATAATTGCGGAGATGATCAGTGAAAACGCTGCTGTCCGCTCGATACTGAGAAATCATTTTTTTAAAAATTCAGAAATAAGTTCCTGTGTTGTAAAATCTAAAATTCCTGAAGCAGTAAAATATAAGGATTATTTCAACTGGAGTGAAAAATCGGAAAGCGTTCCATCTCATAGAATTCTGGCGATGTTCCGCGGATTTGAAGAGGGCTGCCTGAAACTGCATTTTCTTCCTGATGAAAAAATTTCACATGAACTGATTGCAAAAGAGTTTAAATGTATCATAAAATCATGTCATGATTTTATAATTAAATCTTCCCTAGATGCTTATAAAAGACTGCTGGCTCCTTCGCTTGAAAATGAAATAAAGACTGAACTGAAAAAAAGAGCTGATGTTGAAGCAATACGCGTTTTTTCAGAAAATATAAAAGAACTTCTTCTCGCTTCCCCTCTGGGTGAAAAAAATACACTTGCAGTTGATCCCGGGCAGAGAACAGGCTGCAAGGTTGTTGTTCTTTCAAAAAACGGCAATCTTGTTGCAGATACAGTAATTTATCCGCTTGAACCGCACAATAAAATAAAGGAATCTGCTGAAATTATATTGGATTTGTGCGGCAGATATAAAATAGAAGCAATTGCAGTTGGTAATGGAACCGGAGGAAGAGAATCACTTGCATTTTGCAAATCACTGAATTTAAAAAATGTTATTGTAACAATGGTTAATGAAAGCGGTGCTTCAGTTTATTCAGCTTCAGAGATCGCCAGGCAGGAATTTCCTGATTATGATGTAACCGTGCGCGGAGCTGTATCTATAGGCAGACGTTTAATGGATCCGCTGGCGGAGCTTGTTAAAATTGATCCTAAATCAATCGGTGTAGGCCAGTATCAGCATGATGTTGACCAGAAAATGCTAAAACAGTCTTTAACAGATTCTGTTATGAATTGCGTTAATAATGTTGGAGTTGAATTAAATACAGCAAGTGTTGAACTCTTGAAATATGTTTCGGGTTTGTCCAGGAAAAATGCAGAGCAGATTGTCCGATACAGAACAGAACACGGGCAGTTCAAAAATCGTGAGGAACTGAAAAAAGTATCCGGTATGGGAGATAAAACCTATGAACAGGCTGCAGGATTTCTCCGTATCAGGGATTCGGATAATCCGCTTGATGCAAGTTCCGTCCATCCCGAAAGTTATCATATTGTTGAAAAAATGGCTGAGGATTCAGGCTGTACTGTTATTGATCTGATGAAAAATAAGGAAAAAAGAATGATGATAATTCCTGAGAAATATGTTTCAGAAGATACGGGATTACCGACTTTAAAAGATATTCTTAAAGAACTGGAAAAGCCGGGACGCGATCCCCGGAATGAGTTTGAATTGTTTTCATTTTCAGAGGGAGTAAATTCAATTAACGATTTAATTATCGGAATGAAACTTTCCGGTGTTGTGACAAATGTTACAGCTTTTGGAGCATTCGTTGATATTGGAGTTCATCAGGACGGGCTTGTTCATATAAGTGAACTGTCAAATTCCTATGTTAAAAACGCAACAGATGTTGTGAAGGTAAATCAGAAAGTCAGTGTGACCGTAATGGATGTTGATATAGAACGGAGAAGAATTTCTCTTTCAATGAAACAATAGTCCGGGAATTCTTTTATATTAAAACCTGCAATACAGGTTTTAATATTCATTCCCCGGAAAATTATCCCTGAAAAATTTCACCCGTTTTTTTTCTTTTACTACATCTTCTTTTTTTATTGTACCTTTATTTAATGCTATATCAAGAAGTTTTACATTCTCATCTGAAATCTCATCGGTATCCTCGTCTTCATCTTCCTTTATCAGATAGGATGGAGTTTTACGTGAAATTTCATTTGCTCTTTCATTTTTAATGGTATCAAATTTCGAATCAATGGCATCCTGAGTAAGCATTTGAATAGGCAGATCATCAAAATCCTCATTTATTTTAGCAGGTTTGGCACTATCATTTTTTTTAGCACTTTTTGATTTTACTTCTGATTTTTTATTTTTTTTTAAAGGTGTAGGAATGACAACATCCTTTTCATCGTCCTTAAATTCATCAGTAAGGAATTCAGGCGGATTTTTAACCTGAAGCTCAAGCAGTTTGACCCTTTCACCTACAAGAAGACTGACCTGTTTTTCAATTGTCATATATATTGGTGTTGAAAAAGATTTATCTTTCTGAAGAGATTTTTCAAGTTTACGCAGTTCTTTAATATCCGCATCAATTGTTTCAATTTTTTTAAGGACATGAACAATTTTCATATCTGCACCTCAATGTTTCTATCTAGGATGTATAAATAATATAATTCGGCAATTTAGTCAATTATCTTATTAAATTTAATAAAAAAAAGGTATTTGCAGGAAAAGTCATGAAGGTGATTTAAAAAACTACTGTTCCGTCTTTTTTGGCCAGAAATTCCGTATGACATGATGGACATATGTAATCTCCGCTCTGATGAACTCTGACAAAACTTCCGCATTCTGCACATTCAATTATCAGTGGATTGTTGAAAATTATATTTCCATCCTCAGTAACGGCCTTTTCTGTTTTTAATGCCGTATTATCGGGTAAAATGTTTTTTGCTTTATCTGTGGATTCTGTTTTATTTTGTGCTGACTCGCTGATTTCACGCGAAAGAAATCGTACAGCTTCTTTTTTATCCGGAAGCAGAATAACGGTTTTTGTAAGATTCAGAATGGAAAAAAGGGATATTATTTCTTTTGAAGCGCTGAAGAATACAATATTTCCACCGCGTTTGCGGACAAGTTGAGATGTAAAAAGTACTACACCTATACCTGCTGAAGAAACAAAATCAACCTGACTGAAATTTACAGCAATAAAATAACTGTTTTCTGCAAGTAATGAGCTGATTAATCCTTCAAAATGAGAAGATCCGTCTGAAGTAAGCGGACCCTCAATATTTATTAAAGTAATTTTGCCGTTTTTTTCTGTTGTCTGAACGGTTTTAATCATTTCAGCTGATTCTCCTTTTCCTTATGGGAACCGCATCAAGTATGACTATGTCATTTTCCTCTTTCAGATTGCTTTCATCAAAAACAATTTGAATAGGAGGTTTCGGTTTATGAAAAGAGTCCTGCGGGAGTTTCCCTGCTGCACTCATTTCTGAATAGCCGGATGACCTAATAAAATTTCCAGGATTAAAATCTATTTTTTCTCCTGTTGATTCGTCAAATAATTCGGGGTACATGTCATCTGTAATAATGTCTATGTCGTCAGAATCGGGCAGCTGATCATCATCAAAGTCAATTTCCATATCTTCAGGATTTCCAGAATATACGGATTGCTGAATCGGCGGTGCTGACCGCAGGGTTTTTCTTTTAATGGAAATGAAGCGCATGTAAATTATTAATGAAATAAAAAGAGACAGCAAACAGCTTACCGCACCGAGCAGAATTGTGTTTCTGATCAGTTTCTCCTTTGTTTTTAGAATTTCCGAATAAATATTTTTTTTGCTCAATATAAAATTAATTGTTCCGGTTTTGCGGATTTCATATTTATTTTTTCCGGTTTTAATTTTTTTCTCAATAGCTTTGGATGCAAGCCATCCGTTTCTGTCAATGTTTTTATAAAGGTATTGTTTCAGATAACGGATTTCTTCTTTACTAAAAGGAATTTCTTCATCAAGAATGAAATAATCGGAAAGATATATTTTTTTGCCTTCCTGAGAAAGAGGAAAGAAAATCTGATCAATATTATATTTAAATTCATCGGAAGCAAGATTACCGTTCAGCTCCCTGACTTCCGCCGGATTGGAATGAGCAATTATTTTGCCGTTGCCTGAAGCATAAAAAGCGCTTGAAAAAAGATTTTTCTGGGGACTTCCGGCAAAAAAATCACTCAGGCGTTTTATCTGTTCATCTCCATCTGAAATTTCCGCAATTATTGAACAGGCATCAATCAGCGCGATGGATGCATTGTTTGCATCTCCTGTACTTTTATCGATGAAATTAATCATATATTTATAATAAAAGTAACCGCTAATCCCGCTGCTCAGGCTGAAAAACAGCATAAAGAGAATAAGAAAAATACCGATCGGGAAAAATATTTTAACAGTTCTGCTCATTTTAACTTCTTTTAATATATTTACTGTTTAAATAATCGGCAATTATGTTAAAAATTTAAAGAAAATTATATATTTTATTCTAATTGTATTGCAGAGAATAAAAATGAGATAATAGGGAATAGAGTTTAGTCAATTCCCTATATTTATTTTAATTAAATCTGTATCCTGCACCTAAATTTATAGTCATACGAATACCAGTTTCTTCACTGACATCCGTTCCTTCTTCACCTTCAATAAAATTTGGTGTTAAACAATAATCCATCTGACCTGAAAGTGTAATGACAATATTTTTATTGATAATGTAATCAGTGCCAATAACAAAACATAACCATAAATCATTTATATTGTTTTTAAAATAAACATCACTGCCATCATAATTTTCTGCTTTTAGTACTTTTGAGTAAGCAAGTCCTAATGCAGGCCATATTTCAAAATTCTGGCAACAGTTAGAAAAAGGAAATTTTAATAACCCCTGTATGTCTAAATGAGTTAAAGTGAGATCATAATTATAAGTTTCTTCAGGACTTCCTTCTACCTGGCCAACCTGTTGAGTTTTCCCGGTATTTGTAAAATAATTAGCACTAAAACGAAAATATTTTGCATCTAAAAACAAGCCAAAATTCATATATGGGGTAGTATCTGTTTCTGTTGTTTCGTATCCTAAATAAGTGTAATTACTACCATAAGCCCATGCACTAGAACCGATCTGAAATCCGATTGTAATTGGAATTCCTGAATCCGGATTTTTCTCAGGTTTAGAAGAAGCGTCATCTTCATAGTATGAATCTGAATTATCTGTGTTGTCATCTTCAAAATATGTATCCTGAGCATAAAGTGCGGCTGCTGATAAAAAAATCAGAAATGCGACTAAGAATTTCAATTTTTTCATATTCATTTCCTTAAATAAAAATTTTATACAAATTTATCTGCATTCTCTTATATTGCAATAACAATATTAAAATGTTTATTATTTTCATATTTTTACAGTTTATAGCCAATGGCAATGTTGATCCCATATTTATAACTGAATTTTGTATCAATGGCATCGTTTTCAATAGTATCAGGGGTTAAATTTATTCCGAATAATACTGACGGAATGATATATACTTTTTCACTTACTGCAAAATCACCGCCTGCACCAAGCATTAAATAAAAATCGTTGATATGTACATTGTCAGTTACATCCTCGCCTAATTCATTTTCAAGCGTTAATACTTTAGAATAATTAATGCCAATCATTGGATAAAATGTTGCATTTTCATAACCCAAATTAAACGGAAATTTAAAAAAGGCTGAAAATTCAAGTGTTTTAATTGTTACATCTATTTCATCTGATCCTAATTCACCTTCACTGTGAGTATCACCGAGATTTTCGGAATACCCGATTGATACTCTTAAAAAAGATGCATCAAAAAAAGCATCAATTTCATAAAAGTTAGTATTCCATTGCCAGGTATTACCTTCATATGGACCTGCGTTTTCATTGAATTCTGCATTTAATGCATTGTTATGCCATCCCGCCTGAATACCTGCCATGAGAGGAAGATCATACATCTGAGCGAAAGCTGAAGTAGATACTGCAAGAATTGCTGTAACTGCCAATACTTTAAGTAGTTTCATAAAGAATCTCCTGTATTTTAATACGGTTTTATTATGATATTTTAATTAAAAGTCAATCTAATTTTAAAAAGAACAAATATAAATTGAGGACTAATAAAAAAACCGGATGATTAATCACCCGGCTTTTTTTATTATATTTGTGTTTTTAAATTACTAATTACAGTTTGAAACCAACGGCAACATTAATACCGAATTTATAGCTGAAAGTTGAATCTATGGCATCACTATCATATGCGTCCGGAGTTAAATTAATTCCGAATAGAACAGACGGTACAATAAAAACTTTTTCACTAACAGCAAAATCCCCGCCTACGCCAAGCATTAAATAAAAATCATTTAAATCTACATCATCTGACATATCTTCGCCATCTTCATCTTCCAGTGTTAAAATATTAGAATAATTTATACCAATCATTGGATAGAAAGTTGCATTTTCATAACCCATTGCTAAAGGATATTTAAAAAACGCACTGAATTCAAGAGTTTTCTTTGTAATTTCAACATCGCCGGATTCGGAACCCATTTCATATGATGTATCACCGATATTTCCCGCATAGCCAATAGATACTCTTAAAAATGAAGCATCGAAAAATGCATCAATTTCATAGAAATTGGTTTTGGTTGAGTATGGATCGCCTTTATCTCCTAAAAATGGTACATCCTGATTATATTCTGCGTTTAAAGCATTGTGATACCATCCGCCCTGAATACCGAACATGATCGGAAGATCATACATCTGTGCGAAAGCTGAAGTAGATACTGCAAGAATTGCTGTTACTGCCAATAATTTAAGTAGTTTCATTGTAATCTCCTTGATTTAATTTAACCCACCTAAGATATGAAAGATGACTGGAAAAGTCAAATTATTTTTTCCTTTAAATTTTTACACTTATCCTATTGTTTTTTTATTGCATATTATTTCCACTTGAGTTAATAATGATGAATAAATCCGAGAAAGAGGTAAATTATGAATAAATTTAAAAAAATTACTGTTTTACTGTTATTAGCGGCAGTATTCAGCTGTGGAAAAAACGTTAAGTATGAAGATGCATCCAAAGATACCGGATCAAGAGAATGGGGTCCAAAGGAAATTAAAACTACTGTAAACACAATGGTAACTTCAATGTACACATTTCTTAAAAATGACTATAATAAACCTGTATTTATTCAGGTTCAGCGTTTTGCAAACAGAACTTCCGATCATCTTGATGCAAAGATGGTTACAGATGAAATTACTACGAATCTTATTAAAAAAAGAATTAAATTCATTGATGCTGAAATGACAAAAGAGGCGCTTGCGGAAATGGAAATGGGTACTACAGGTTTGATTGATCCGGACAGTGCAGTTCCGTTCGGTCAGCTTAAAAGCCCGAATCTTTACCTTTATGGGGATATCCGTGAAAATATGAGAACTGTCGGAAATAAGCAGAAACAGTATCTTGTTGTAACATTGAAACTGATGGAAGTAGCTACCCGTGTAGTTGTATGGCAGGAACAGCAGGAGTTTCTGAAGGTTTCTAAAAAAGGCGGCGTTACTTTTTAAATAACTGAAAAGGATTCATAATGAAAAAGATCATTACGGCAGCAGCGGTTTTAACAGTATTCCTGATGTTTTCCTGTACTCCTAATTATAATAAACAGATGCAGGAATCAGAAAAATTGTTTTACAGCGGAAAATATCTCCAAGCCGCAAAACTGCTATTAAAAAAAGTTAATACAAAGAACAAGGATCAGCTTCTGTTTATGATGGAATGCGGAGCAATGTTTAATGCGGGAAATGACTATAAACGCAGTAATGTTGCATTACTTGCAGCTGAAAAGCTTTATCCGACATTGGCAGCAAGCGTTTCAAAACAGGCTGCTTCCATTATATTAAACGAAACTACAACAAACTATCGAGGCGAGAATTTTGAACTGGTTCTCATTCATATGTATGCTGGAATTAATTTTTACCGGCTTGGTGAAATTGATGATGCGCGTGTCGAATTCATGAAGGTGAGCAATCTGCTTGCATCTTTCAAACTTGATAAAAACAGAAAATATGATGAGAATCTTCTGGCAAAATATCTTACGGCAGTCTGCTATGAGATGCTCGGCGATATTAACAATGATTTGAATGATATTGAATATGCATATGTTGAATTGAAACAGATTTACGCCATTAATCCGAATCTTCCATATCTTGGACAGGACTTGATGAGACTGGCTTCCAAACTGAGGGATAATGAAGATTTATCAATGTGGCAGAAAAAATTCGGCCGGTACCGTAAGGAGAATCCGGATTCTGCGGATTTCGTTCTCGTATTTCAGGCAGGACGCAGTGCTATTAAAAAATCAAGAGGGAAACTGCTTCAGGATGTTGCGATGCGGGCAGCAATAGATGTTTCCATAAGAGGAATCAGTCTACAGCAGGGAGTTACGGCTGCAGGTATAATCGTGGCATTGGGAGTTGCAGAGCATCCAATTCCAAAATTTGAGAAACGTTCCAATAAAATTGACCATATTGACATAATCATAGACGGCAAGAAGGCAGGCTCTACCTTTAATATGGTTGATGTAGATAAGGCAGCTTTTCTTACAATGGATGATAAATATGACAAGTTAATGGCAAAGGCTGCCGCTGGAGTAGTTACAAAAGCTGTTATAAGCATTGTATCCGGTTATTCTGCAAAAAAGATAGCAGAAGCAACAGATATTCCATTTGCCGGATTAATCGGAGCAGCAACAGGCGCAGGAGTAGGTGCGGGACTGGCTTCTCAGATTAAGCCAGACTTAAGGTGCTGGCATTCACTTCCTTCGAATTTTCAGTTTTTTAAGATAAGTATGCCTGTCGGTGAATATAATATCGATTTGAATTACATTGATGCTGCCGGGAATATTGTTTCAAAAAAAAGTGATAAAGTTAAAATTGAGAAAGATAAGGATATTTTGGTTAATTTGCGCACAACATATTAAAAGTGAAGTAAATAGTATATTTAAAAGGATGAACTTGTTTCATCCTTTTTTATTTTGGTTTTCTTGGTTTCATAATAAAAATTTCCAGCTCTTTTTTTATTAAATGCCAGTATATCACAATATTTGATGTATAATTATATTGAAAATTATGCATTTTTCCTTTGTTTTCCAATTTTAACAGCACTTTATCTAAAAATAGAACAAAACCAATAAACAGCAGTTTACTGAGACTGATTCTGTAATTGTATCTAAATTGTAAATTCTGATTAAATTCGTCTTCGGGAAATACAATGTGGAAACATTTCCAATTGGCTTTTTCTGGTTGCTTATCCTGATAGTGTGTAGATTCAGTTCTTTTAAATTCTACCTTAAGATTTTTACCGGTTTGTTTGAGTATTTTTTGAATAAGATATGTAACTGAAATTTCATATTCTAATGAAAGCTGCTTCAGTTGTTTATATACATCCTGTCTGATGTTTAAAGTTGTTGAATACATGAGATATCTCCTTTATTACATAACGATAAAAGGAAGATAAATGTTAAAATTTTTTTAAAATAAATAATTTAATGCCTGAATTAAAGATAAAAAAAGCTGCCGTTTTAATGGCAGCTTTTTGTTTATTTTTCTGTTACAACCGGTTTCGGTATTTTTAATTCCCAGCCTGGTTTGATAAGATCCGGATCTTTTATTTGATCCTTATTTGCATTATATATTACTTTCCATTTGAATGGATCGTTGTAAAATTTTCTTGCTATTATCCATAAACAGTCTTTTAAATGTGCTTCACGGTATTTAACTTTATACAGAATATAATCACCATTGTCCGTTCCATTGTTATCTGCAACATTCGTACCATTCTGGTTTTCACCGTTTTTCATTACATAAAATGACAGTCTTTTTGATTCTTCAGCTGAATTGATGGATTCAACATAAAGAGTTTCATCGAATTGTGATTTTGAAGTTGATAGCAATTCTTTTGATCCGTTGAGTTCATCTATTGCACCTTTTGCTCCTGAAGATTTTTCAGCTTTCGCAATAGCGTCTTCAGCTTCTTCTATTGTCATAAGAGCATATTCTTTTACTGCTATTAAATAAGCTTTATCAGCATCTGCTTTCGCTAAACCAATAGATTCGAATCCTTTCTTGAGTTCAAGATCGGAATTTGCTTTCTCTGCATCGGAAAGATTCTCTTCCGCAGATTGAAGTTCATCCGGAGCATAACTCATTGCATCGTATTGTTTTGCTCTTGCTATTGTTTCTTTTACTTCGTCAATAGCATCCTGAAGTGTTGATTTCTGTGAGAGAGCTGTATTACGTGCATTTTTTGAAAGTTCATCGGATTTAAGTGCTGCAGCATATGCAGAAGCATAATTTTTTGATTCAAATTCAGATCTTGCTGTTTCCAGCTGTGAATTTGCTTCAGTATATTCTTCTGTTGCAAGTTCTGAAGCATATGCTTCCTCTGCCTGAGCCAGGCTTGTTTCAGCTATTTCTATTGTATCCTGTGTTAATAATGGAAGTGATTTTTCAATAGCCTCATTTGCTTTAACTGATGCATCAATAGCTGATTTTTTAGCATCATCTTTTTTATTTTCCTTAAGTTGACTGTGACAGGATTTCAATAAATCTATAGCCGCAGTATATTCTTCATTCGCATACTTTTCAGCATTATAACTTTTGGCCTTTGAAATATCTGCTTTTGCCGTTGTCATTTCCTGAATAGGAACAAGATCACCACATGCCACTAAAAGTAATCCTGCTGCTGCAATAACCAGTAAATATTTAAATTTTTTCATTATATCCCCCTGATATATAAAAATATCCTGTTTATTGAATTGCAGGATATTTGTTTTCATTATGATTTACATTCATTTATTAAAAGATGCTATTGCTGCATCTTCTGAATCATATATTTCAAAAAAAGATGTTAACTTTGTTAATTCAAAAACTTTTCGTACTGATGCATAAACATTTATTATTTTTAAACCGCCCTGATATTTTTTAAGATTAGATAAACTTGAAATAAGAGCACCAATACCCGATGAATCTATATATGATACCTGTTCAAGATTTATAATTACATTATATTTTTGTTCTTCAATCAATTGATTGATGATATCTTTTATTTCAGGAGCATTATAAAGGTCAATTTCTCCTTCTATATCAAGTACAACTAAATCATCTTTTTCTCTCTGATTAATCTCCATGAAAATTACTCCTGTTTAGGTATTTTCCCTAATAAATAATGATTTTCATCATAATAATTTGAGTAAATACTATTGTCAAGATAAATACTTCATTAATTAAAGTAATATTTTGCCTTTTTTTATGACAAATTTTAATTATT
This sequence comes from Spirochaetota bacterium, assembly GCA_016928815.1. GTDB lineage: Bacteria > Spirochaetota > UBA4802 > UBA4802 > JAFGJZ01 > JAFGJZ01. Next base: position 6,798 of record JAFGJZ010000167.1, on the reverse strand, counting down.
TGAATAAGAAATAGAAAACATTACATGACTACTGGTTAATATATTGTCTCATATTTCTTTTTAATTTGTTCAAAACTTCCGTTTTCAAGTGAATTTTGAATTTCCAGAATAAATTTTCTCATAAAATAGAGATTGTGATGAGTATTATATACCAGTGCTGATATTTCTCCCATTTTAAATATGTGTTTTAAATAAGCTTTTGTGTAGTTTTTGCACACATAACAATCACACTCGGGATCAAGCGGTGATAAATCCTTTTCAAAATTTTTATTACGGATGTTTATCCTCCCCTGTGAGGTAAATAGTGTACCGTTTCTGGCGATTCTGGTCGGCATCACACAGTCAAACATGTCTATTCCATGTGAAATTGAGTTAAGTATTTCAAGCGGTGAGCCTACTCCCATCATATATCTGGGTTTGTCCTCAGGCATTAGTTCCGCGGTGAATTCAGAAATTTCATTATATAATTCCTTCGGCTCTCCTACAGAAAGACCTCCGATCGCATAACCCGGGAAATCCATGTCAATTAATCTTGAAGTGCATTCCTTTCTGAGATCAGTAAAAGTTCCTCCCTGTATTATCGCAAATGCGGCCTGCTTTTCCTTGTCAAATGTCCGATCATAATGTGTCTTGGCTTCATCTGCCCATCGGATTGTTCTTTCCATTGCATCAATAACATCTTTTTTTTCAGCCGGATACTCAATACATTGATCGAGTATCATCATAATATCAGAACCGATTACTCTTTCTATGTCGAGTACCTTTTCAGGAGTAAATAAATGCCTGCTGCCATCAAGATGTGAACGGAATTCAACACCATGTTCTTTTACCTTGCACAGATCAGAAAGTGAAAAAACCTGAAAACCTCCGGAATCAGTAAGAATCGGTCTGTCAAAATTCATGAATTTATGCAGACCGCCGGCATGTTCCAGTACCTCAATTCCCGGTCTGATATACAGATGATATGTATTAGCCAGGATAATTTCATAATTCATTTTGTATAAATCATCTGTGGGAAGACCCCGGATTGCACCTCGTGTCGCAACAGGCATAAATACCGGTGTCTGTATTGTCCCATGATGGAGTTTCAGCACTCCTCGTCTGGCATTTGTATTTGTATCTTTTTTTATTACTTTAAATTCCATAGAGCTCAACTTTTTTGATTTTTGTAAGCATTAAGAAATGTATAACTATTTAACAATGATTTTTTTGAATTAATATAATTTTTCTGTTATGATTGCAGGTTAAAAATAATCCGTCCGATTTGTTTTTTAATTTTCAGTCTGTCAGATCTGAACCCTGATACCGAAAACAGCTGTAACATCTTCACGGTTGTACATATTTACAGAAGTTTCACCGGTGATTTTTATAAACGGAATATTAAGTTCAAGACCGAATGTATATGCAGGAATAAACGGATACGGCGAGTATCGGCTTTCAGTAATTAATGAGGCCGGTACTGTAGGCAGCGAGGTTGATATGAGATTGCCATTAATTTCAGATTCCAGACTGAAAAATCCGTATCCGATTGTAGCGGAAGGTCCTGTATAGAAATTCAGAAATTTAATAATGTTGAAATATGCATAGGCAGTTCCGGTAAAACCCAGCTGGAGCCAGTTTAATTTTAAGCTGTAATCGGTAATTACAAGGTCAACTGATTCTGCCGGATTGCCTCCTGGACCATCAAGATCAATTTCCCCAAGATTAAATGTTTCATCATATGTTGCGGATGACGATATTGTGCCTCTCATAAGATCGGCGCCAACGCTCAAAGTTAATCCGTCAAAATTAAAAAGAAAAGGTATAAGTGTTTTCCTGCCGATCTGATTGTATCTGACTTTTGCACCTACTGTAAAAATAGAAAATTCATTCAGATCAAGAGGAAAAGAATTTGCTCCCGGTAATGTCATTGGATCAAATATTAGAAGGTCGATGTAGAAAAATTTTCCTATAATATCCATTTTATCACCGATACCGGTTCCGAAAATTAAACCGCCGCTTAATCCCCCTGAAGGTATTTTATTTGTATCGGATTTATCTTTGTCAAAAAATGACATATTTGTAAGACCAACACCAAGTGATGTTCCTATAAAAAAATGCGGAAAAGGCTTAATTATTGCTGATCCTACAGGATAACCGGTTGAATTTGAGAAAAATGTTCCATTTGCCATATTTTGAATATTACTGTCTATAACATCATCAAAACCTGATATTATTCCATTAATACCGTCTGCATCGGCAAATCCGGAGAGTGTTGGAGAAACTATTTCTGTTTTAGCAGAAATATGAGCTGTAAAAAATAATACAAGCAGTACAAATATGGTTTTTAATGGATTTCTCATCTTGTTAACACTCTTAATTTTAATTATAACATGATTTTTGAAAAAATCAAGTTAACATTACCATTCATTTTCGGTTTTTCATAAGTTGATCTTTAATGAAGCATCAGAAAACTTTTTTATCTGCTGATAATCCGGGCATATGCCGAATGATTGTGGATTGATTCAATGTTTTCAGATTCAATTTCAAAAAAGAGTATTCTTTTATCAATTTGCAGTTTTTCCGCCGTACACCTTACAATGTCCTCAACAAACATCGGATTTTGATATGTCTTTTCAGTGATATATTTTTCATCTTCCCGTTTTAAAAGCGGGTAAATTTCACCTGATGCTGATTTTTCGGCAATTTCAACCAGATCTTCAATCCAGATTATATCAGCGGTTTTAATTTTAATTTTAACATAGGATCTTTGATTGTGTGCGCCGTATTCTGAAATTTCCCTGGAGCATGGACATAATGATATTACCGGTACTTTTACTTCAAAGCAGTATGAGTTTTCAGCTGAATCACCGTAAATCGTTACAATATATTCCATTTTTGAGCGCTGCTTCGAAACAGGAGCTTCCTTTGTTATAAAATAAGGGAAACGTATTTCAAAAAAAGATCTTTCAGCATCAAGCTGCTCCTTCATATCCGAGAGTATCCGGGGAATCATCTTTGTAGATATTCCTTTCCTGTGTATGTTTAATATTTCAATGAAGCGGCTCATATGTGTTCCGCGGAAATCGTGCGGCAGTTCTACATACATATTAATTTGTGCAATGGTATGCTGATTTCCGTTTGACCTGTCCATTACCACTATAGGATAGCTTATATCTTTTACTCCCACCTGATTTATGGGGATATTCCGGTAATCTTTTTCCGACTGAATATCTTTCAAATTTATACTCCTGCATGACAACTATATCCGGTAATTAATTTCTCATAAACAGATTAAAATTTCATGGATAAGTAAGAGACCTTAATTTTTAAAATTTTGATTGTCAATAAAATTTTTCTTTACCTTCTTTGCTGATATCATTATGGTATATTTATGAAACTAATAAAAATAATCATTGCGCTGATAATAGTACTGTTTTCCGTTTCAGCTTTTTCACAGATTGTAGATTTAACTACAGTACCTATTTATGCTATTGATGATTTCAATCCGGAATGGGTTAATTCGCCTCCTGATTTTAATTCCGACTGGCTGTACATCCCTCCGTCGTCAAATGGTTTCAGATCCTTGAAAATTAAAAGTATGAATTTTAAAACAAAAGGGAATCCGGTTAAATCTCTGTTTATACGTGAAAAGGCTCATGATTATACATTTATTTTTAAATTTAATCTTACAGGAGATGTTCTTAATGAAAACCGGTTTCTTGGACTTTACCTTGCATCTATTGGCCCTAATTATGAAATTTTCATAAATGGCCAGAAAATAGACAGTGAGATTCATATTTCTGAAAACGGAACAATTACTGACAGAAAGTATAGAAAAAATTATCTTGCCGAAATTGATCATTACAGTCTCAAGACATCCAATATTCTGATGATAAGGATAATAGGTGAACCGTCAAGTAACGACTGCGGTTTCCGGCAGAGCAAACCTTATGTAATTGATTATTACAATATTCTTGCGGTTGAACGTTATGATGTTATTGCCTATATTCTAATTGTGGTTTATTTTTTAATAGGTATTTATCATCTTTACCTGTTTATTTCTTATACTAAACAGAAATACTATTTATATTATGCGATACTTTCTTTCATTGTGTTTGTCTATTTTCTTGCCAGAACAAATAATCTCTATCTGTATTTTAAAAATTCAGAAACCGCTACTGCTGTTGAACTGGTTTCTCTTTTCATGATAATGCCCGTATTGGGATTTTTTATAAACTCACTTCTGTATAATAAAATAAAAAAATTTTTCAGAATGTATTTCTGGTTTTCTGTTTTTCTTGCAGTTCTTATAATTGTCGGCAATATCAGGGCAAAGCAGGTTGTTCTTAAGCTGTGGCAATACACATTTCTTATACCGCTGTTAAATATTTTCATTTTTGATCTTATAAAAAGTTTTCTGGATGATTTTGATAATTATAAAAGTAAAGAACAGGTTGAAAACGATAAAATATCGAAATTTCATCTCATAATAAAAACATTTATTTATTCCGTTTCCGGAAATATTCTGTTTGGAACAGTAATTGTATCAATTACTGTTATTTATGATGTAATAAATTCACTTTATATTCATGCTTCCTTCTTCTCAAGTAAATACGGTTTCTTCATATTTATGGGAAGTATCGCGTTCATTTTTTCCAGAAGATTTTATATAATGAGCGTGAAATATGAGATACTGAATACCGAACTTATACAGAATGTAAAAGATCTGAAAAAGGCTAATAACGAAATTACCCTATCAAATCAAAGATATCTTCATCTTGTTGAGGAAACGGAAGATATAATCTTTTCACTGGATAAAAATCTCATCTTTCGAAAAATAAATTCAATGGTATATCTGCATCTTAAATATGATCCGCAGGATTTGCTCGGTACCAGCTTCAAGGATATTCTTTATCATGAGGTAAAACACAGCGAGATTGTTAAGGAAATCGTAAAGGAAAATTTTGATAAATTACTGCTAAGTGATAAAAGCGGGACCTCGGTACATTTTAAAACACTTCTGAAATCAAGGTACAATACCGAACCTGTGGAAATGCGGATTTATCTTGTTCTGCTAAAATTCCATGATGAAATTGAAATTATAGGCAAGGCAAGTCCGTCTATCGATGATGCGCTTGTTAAATATATCTGTTTTGAAAAATTATATTTTGAAATAGAAAATCACATCATGCTTGCTGAGGATATGACTTTCAGGCTTACAAGAAATCTGATTAAATATATTTCTCCAAGCAGCGTTAATCTTGTACGTGTTGCTCTCAGGGAAATTATAATGAATGCTATTGAGCATGGAAATCTCGGAATTTCATTTAACGATAAATCTCTTGCACTTGAGAATGGAAATTATCTTGAATTTCTAACTCAACGTCAGAATGAAATGGCTTTTTCCGGAAAAAAAGTGAAGATTAGTTATACATTAACGGATAAGCTTGTTGAATATGTAATTGAAGATGAAGGAGCAGGTTTTGATTATAAAAAAGTTTTTGAACAGATGAAAGAAAAAAATAAGAACAATTTTCTCATGCATGGAAGAGGTATAACTATCGCCTGCAGCATATTTGATAAAATTATTTATAATGACAGAGGCAATAGTGTCAGTCTGATTAAGTATTATGATAATTCAATTGCATAGATTTTTAAAAAGAATAACCGGCTCCAATACTGTATGATATAATCTGAGCCTGATTCTCATTGAAATATATGTTGCGGTATGCAGTTCCCATTGTCAGCAGGATATGACCTATCTGTCCGGTCATTACTGAAGATGCTGTGAAGTAAGGGTCTGTACTGCTTGATACCGTTTCCGGTACTTTTCCCATGTTTATTATACCTTCATATTCATCATCCTGGTAAAGAACAGAATGAATAATTCCACCTGTTAATGAGAATTTTACTGAGAAATAACGGTTGAAACGGAGTGAATACATTAAACCACCGTGAACTCCCCAGAAGTTATAGTGCATGGGTACACTGCTGTTTGTTTCGGCATGTGCAGCATCGATTGATGCCAGAAATCCGAAATCTCTGAGTGCAGGTTTCGATTTTACAGAATTAATCGCACCGAAATCGATCATCCAGGTCAGAGAATACATCATAGGAAAACTTTTGTCCATAATGTCATTCCAGTTGCTGTCAATGAAAGTAAGATAGGAATAACTGAAAGTCAAGGCCATGAGATCAGGTTGATGTTTGATTTTATAATCTTTAACTATAGTATCTCCGTATTTGGCTCCGTTTCTATATGCGGATACCTTGACGGAAGAGTTTTCCGTAATAATTATTTTTTCTCCCTGAAATTTTGTTGAATTGTCTTTTGTGGGATTTTCTCCATTGATGGTATAGTAAAGTTCGACATTGGGAACATCTATTCTGAGTTTAACATCCACATAATACGGATAAAGTCCGGAATCAGGTTCAATCAGCGGTTCATCGGATTTCAGCTGATAATATCTGTTGAATTCATTTCCAATCTTTACTGATATTTCATCTATCAGATCATCAAAAATGACACCGGGATTTAGTCTTTCTGCTGAAAGTTTTACAACTTTGTTTAATTTTGCAATGTAAACATTTGTGACGATACGGAGTGTTTTCCCTTCAAAATAGTATTTCCCTGTGATTATATACTGTACTTTATTTTTTTCGGCGATGCTGCTGAGATTTGAAAGATAATCATTATAGTCATTGCCGTCAATTTCAGAGGGACTGATAACATCCTGGACGGAGAAAGTATTGTACTGATTTGTACGGTCAATTTCAATTTTAATATTCCTTGCAAGTATCAATGAAAGATAATCA
>JAFGJZ010000166.1 GCA_016928815.1 Spirochaetota bacterium | reverse complement strand
TTGCCTTCAGCTAATGGTTGGCGCTATCAGCCTCCATAACGGACTTTCACCGTCAAGTGTGCACCCATGCCGGGCGCACCAAAAAAGCCCGCGGCATTAGACCGTCGGGCTTTTTTATTATCATACTGTTATTATAATTTTACGCTGATTTTTTCTGGAAGACATTATGCCGCGCTCTATTCTCTATTGATATCGGAGCTTTAATCAGAATTGAGGTTTATCAATAATTTTTACAAAATCAAGAGAATCAACGTGGTGAAAATAAAGTTTCTGCACGTCATTAAAAACATCATTTTCACTGATAAAGTGACGGATGATATCTGTAATTTCATTTTCTCCTTTTTTAAGATCATCAGGCCATTTTGGAAAAAAAGCCGACAGATTTATCTCATCAAAACTTTCTTCACAATTATTGAGGACATCGTAAATAAACCCAATATCATCATTTTCTTCTGCCAGTTTTACAGCCTCATCAAAATTTTTACCGGATGAAACTGAAGCACCGATGATGTTTAAAAACGGCTCAATGCCGGAATCACCATAAGTAGTATCAATATAAATCATAACTATTTTTGTCCGGAAATTCCCGACTGTCTTATTCAGAGTTTCCTGTATTTTTTTAACTACGGCATTCATAATTATTCTACTCCCTCAAATAATCGATAGTATAACGCTAAACATTCAAACGTCATTTCAAGTCTACATGATTAATTATTCTTTCAATAACTTTCAAGTTAAATTTTCCTTAACTTCTGCTTAATTAGTTTTCTCATGTTCTAATCAATATCCATATTTTTTGGAATCATTTTTAATGACATCCACTGCAGAATCAGCCTGTTCGGGTGTCAATCCGGTTTGAATGAGAATAGCTGCTGCTTCTTCGAAATTCTTTTTCATAATTGCATTATCAAAATCATCAATTAAACCTGCAGCATATAACCTTTCATTTACTGTCATTCAGTTATATTCCATAAGAACCTCAATTATGCATAACAATCTGATTTATTGCATCAAAAATATTTGAATTTACTGCAATTAACTGAATAGGATTATTTTCTATAATATTAAATTGTAAAGTAAATTCTCCTGGTGTCACATAAATACATCGACACTCAGGTTCAATTTGACTTGCCTGGACGGAGCAGAATGTGAATGCTGTATTATTTAATTCCGGTAAATAAAAAAGAGGAATATAATCCGTCATACCGCGGTTCAGCCTACCATACAAAAGGAATAAGCCGGTATTTTGTCTTTACGCAGTAATCTTCATATCCCGGCAGTTCGCGCTTCATGACCGACTCTTCATTAAGAATCCTCAGTATGAACAGAACAGGCACTGACGCCATCGGTATCAGACCCGGCAAAGAGCCCAGTGCAACCGGTATCGGAATCCACATTATAATGACACCAGCATACATCGGATGCCTGATTACCCCGTACAGGCCGTCAGAAATTACATGCTGTCCTTTGTCTACTTCAACCACCCTTGATGCATAACTGTTCTGTTTTAAAACGAAAAAGATCAGAGTATATCCCATAAGACCGAGGAAATCTGCGGCTAAAACGGCCGCAGAGGGAACATCGGACCAGCCGAAACGCCTGTCCAGTCCCGAAACAACAAAGGCCGATAAAAAAAACAGTGTAAATGTCAGCTGAATCGCTTTCTGTTCCTTTTCTTTTTCTCTGGTATGCATTCTCCTCATCAGCAGCCGGGGATCATTGACGATAAAATATACCAGTGCCGTCATAAGAGGAATAATCATAAAGAGAAGATAGACATATAGCTGCCAGAAATCAAACGTACCGGCTGGCGGCAGGGTAAAAAGTCCGATCAGTACAACCAGAAATACAATTCTGAAAATTACAGTCCCGCCGAGAGATCTCATTTCATTTTCAGAAATCACGCTTTTCCGTACCATTGCATTCTCCCTATTCCGTATTAGCGGAAACCTGTGGAAAATTTTCAGCAGCAGGTTCTGAATTAAAATTTAAAAAATCTTATTTTTTCCTTCAGATGATCGGACATTGATGACAGCTTAACCACATTCCCCGCAATGCCTTCTGCGCTTTCAGCGCCGGTCTGAACCATCTGATTGATATTGGTCATTGACTTCATTATCTCACCCGCGGCGATTCGCTGTTCATCAGCCGCATATTTAACTTCTTCTGACAGATTCTTCAAATCAGTAATACTCAGATTTACCGAATCATTGGCCTTCTGCTGTTTATTCACGTCTTCGGCTATCTCGTTCATCATTCTGTCAACAGACTCAACACTCTCAATGATTCTGCTTATTCCGCTGATCGTATCATCTACATTTTTCATACCGTTGTTTATTTCAGTATTATTCTTGTCAATCAGCGAGGAGATCTGGCTTATGCTCGAAGCAGTCTGATCGGCGAGTTTGGAAATTTCATCCGCAACTACCGCAAAACCCCTTCCCGATTCTCCGGCTCTAGCAGCCTCAATGGCGGCATTCAGCGATAGAAGATTTATCTCGCTTGATATGTTTCCGATAATCTGAATGATTTCCGTAACTTCTTTTGAACTTTCCGATATTTCATCCATGCTCGTACTCATGAGAGTCAGAGTCTTGCTTCCGGTTTTAGCCTGTTCTGTAATTTCCTTTGACTGTTCCCTGGCTTTGGAAATTCTTGCTGCCATTACATTTATTTCATCCGAAAGTTCCTTAATAAGCACAATGACTTCATTAAGTTTGCTGTTCTGCATCTGCGTGTTGCTGGAAATGTTGTTTATTCCGGCTGTAACCTCTTCCATTGTCGCGGTTATCTGCTCTGATGATGCTGCCTGACTTTGCGTCGTTTCAGAAAAAGATGATGTCGTCTCGGAGAGGTTTTCGGAAGATGAATTCAGGTTATCCGCGACTTCTGAAACCTCCTTGATTACATCATTAAGTTTCTGAATGAAATTATTAAATATGAGTCCGAGAGAATTAATCTCATCATTGTTTTTTTCACGGACGGGAAACCTGGCATTCAGGTCTCCGGAACTTCCCTTTACGAAAATATTGTTGAACAGGGAAAGAGATTTAACTATATTTCTCGAAATCATAAACGCGACTATCATTGAAGATATGAAAGTAAGGACTATCACAACGGTTGATATCATCTGTGCTTTCTGAATCTGAATCTGGCTTGAGGAATGATATTCATCAGACTTTTTTTCAGTATAAGTCTGCAGCTCTCCCAATTTGGCGATATATTCATTCAGAAAGGTCACAAGGCTGTTTATTACTGCAGTACTTCCTTCAGCATCATTTTTGGCAAGTTTATCATTTACACTGCCCAGCAGTTCAGTCCATTTCTTATGAAGATTTTCAAAATCCGTAACTATCTGCATTTCATCTTCCTGCCGTATGTTCTCCTTCATCTGTAGAATATTACCGCTTATTGTAAGCTCCGGACTTTCAAGTTTATATTTTACTATATCCTGAACAGTACGGAATTCACCACGGCCGACCGCATTTTTACATTCAAGCAGAATGTTGTAGAATTTTATAAACTCATATTTGGCCATTATTGAATTTCTGGAAATGTAGACCGCACGGTACAGTTCTTCCGTATTGTTTTCAGAATTCATTAAAGTTTTTTTCAGAAACACACTCACGAGAATAAATGCCGTCAGAATCAGAACGTAACTCCCTATAAGCTTGGTTTTGATTTTCAGATTCAGCATTACTGAAACACCTGATTTATCACTTTTGTCTGACATATTTCCTCCTGATTTGCAAATGATCATGTCGATCTTTAGAACCAGAACATGATAATTATATACTATACACTGATCACTTGAAAGAAATTTTTATTAATCTTATAAATATTCAAAACTGCTTTTCAAGTGATGAATATCCGTTTTTCTGAAAACGAAAGTACACATTTTTCAAGCTCAAATAAGCTAAAACCGTTCTTATAATTTACACTCATATATTAAAAAAATTTATTAAACCGGAGAAATAATGAAATTTCGCAAATTCAATTCTAAATACGGGTCCAAAGCAACTCCTTATGAAGAAAACCGCCGGGGTACCGGAATTTGTTGTCAATGCTGTTCCTTTCAAATAAATCCTTTTTACCTGCCTGATATCATCAAAAAATGCAACTAATGTCATAAACAGGCGCAAGTTTTAATATAGCATAAAACTGCTTTTTATCCACTAAAATAATTCTAATTTCATGAAAATCTGCAAAAAACCGTATGGCCGGTTTTATTCAGTGACTTTTTAAATAATTTTACTTGAAATTACAGGGGATTAACCTGGTAACATTTAACATCGTCTGATGAGTTACATTAAAACAGCGAATTCGGCCGTAAAAAATAATGAAAATGGAAAACGAAATGTCTGATAAAATACACAGCTTTGCCGGAAAAGGTCTTTTCCCTGCAAAATACGCATTTACTCTGCTGATTCCTTTAAGGAACATTTTTCTGTCGCCGGCAAAACTGATTAGACAGCTTGAATTAAAACCGCATCATAATGTTCTGGAAATCGGACCGGGTCCCGGTTATTTCAGCGCAAAAATTGCGTCGCGGCTTCCGGAGGGGAAACTTCATCTCCTTGATGTACAGCAGGACATGCTTGCAATTGCAAAGAAAAGATTATCAAAAAAGAAAATTAACAACGTGGAATTCCACCTCGGGGACGGCCGTAAATTTCCGTTTCCGGATGAGATGTTTGACATCATCTTCATGGTAACCGTACTTGGCGAAGTTGCAAACCATGAGGATTATGCAGAAGAATTCCACCGGGTTCTGAAAAACGACGGAATTCTCTCAATTGCCGAACAGGCCGGTGATCCCGACAAAATGTCAATGGAACAGATTGATGAACTGCTAAGCAGAAAAAATTTCCAGATGCACAGAAAATACGGGAATAGATTCCATTTCAACGTAATTTATAAAAAACATGACAAACACACCATAATCCTTAAATAATAAAATTGACAAATCATCCGGTTTAAACGAGCTGTATGAACAATATGATTCAACTGAATATAATTTCCCGGACCGGAGAAAATAAATGAATACCCTGCTTAATGAAAGGAATAATCCCAAGTTAAATAAACACCTGTTCGGCATCTTTCCCGCACTTCTTCTGCTGATTACATGTGATTTCGGAGGATCTGATAAAAAAGGAGTTGCTCCATCACCGTACGTTCCCACTGAATATTCATTATACTGGAGCGATGAATTCAATTACCAGGGACTTCCCGATCCTTCAAAATGGAATTTCGACACATGGGGGAATTCAATCGGATGGGGGAATAATGAATTACAGCATTATACTTCGGGTCTCACTGAAAATGCGGAAATCAGAAACGGAATGCTGCATATTACAGCCCTGAAGAAAAGCATATCCGGCAAGAACTACACATCAGCGCGCCTTTCCTCTGTGAACCAGTACAAATACGGATACTATGAAGTCAGGGCAAAGATGCCAGGAGGACAGGGAACATGGCCGGCATTATGGATGACCGGGACATACTGGCCGGAAAATGGAGAAATAGATCTTCTGGAACATTTTGACGGAAAAAACACCCTTGCAGCTTCGAATATACATTGGGGAAATGACTCATATCACGGTCAGGCAGGACCGGCCTATCAGAATGTTCCGACCATGTGTACGGACTTTCACATTTACTGGCTTCGTTGGGAGGCAGGTTCTATTGAAATCGGTGTTGATTCCACTACTGTTCTGCAGGCAGCTAAACCAGCAGGTGCCGGAACAGACAGATGGGCTTTCGACACTTATGCAGAAAACATAATTCTTAATCTTGCAATCGGAGGAGGCGGAGGACCGGTCGATGACGGAATATTCCCTCGTACTCTTGAAATTGATTATGTCAGGATATATAAGAAAAATTAAAATCACATAAATAAAAGACTGACGGTGAAAATATCATATCCGTCAGACTTTAAAAAATTCTATCTGCTGACGAAGCAATGCTGCCTGTTTGGCAATTTCTTCAGCAGACTCCGCAATTTTATCAGCAGCTCCGGCAACAGACTGCGTCTGCTGATTAATAATGTCTACATTATTAACCATTTCCTCATTTGTAATATTCTGTTCTTCGGTTGATACTGAGATGCTGTCCGCCATTTCCTTTACTTTTTTCGTGTCGGCAACAACGTTTAAACTGGCCTCATTCTGCTCCTGAACCGACTTAATTATCAGATTTACTATTCTTTCGGTGTTTGCAATGAAACTGAGTATATTTTTCAATGCACCGGAAGTTGCATTAACCTGGTTTCTTCCAAGCTCAACTTCAGTACGTCCGGTCTCAACAAATTTACTGATTGTATTCGTACTCTGTGCAGTCTGGTCTGCGAGCTTGCTTATCTCCTCTGCGACAATCGCGAATCCGCGGCCGTGTTCTCCCGCTCTCGCAGCCTCGATTGCAGCGTTAAGAGAAAGAAGATTTACCTGGTCTGATATGTCCCTGATAAGTCCGATAACATCGGCGATCTGGGCCGTACTCCTGTCAATATTGTCCATACGTTCAATAGCATCCAGCATCATCCTGTTTCCGGATTCAGCTTCACGGATTGTTTTCTGTGCCATATCAACCGCATCTTCGGAATTTCTGGTTACTTCATCGGCTTTCATTCTCAGATTACCCATTGCATTGTAGGTCTGATCCGCGAAATTAGACTGCTCCCTGGAACTGTCGGCAATGCTGCTTATTGAAGCGGATATTTCTTCCAGTGAAGAAGTGGCTTCCTCCACCGATGCCGCCTGCTGCTGTGCGCCGTATGCAAGAGATACACTTGTAGAAGAAAGCTCATCAGCCGATACGGAAAGCTGCTGGGACGAATTAAGCGCATGATTCATGACATCCTTGATTTTAGCCAGAAACATATTGAAATTGCGGAGAAGCTCCCCGAACTCATCCCTTGAATAATCATTGCTGGTGACGGTCAGATCACCGCCTGCAAGTTTTTTAAACAGTATAACGGTATTATGGATAGGCTTCGAAATACCGTTTGTGATGTACCACAGAATCAGATATATTACCAGTGAAATCACAATAATAAATGTCATAACAAACAGCAGCGTCTTGTCAAGTTCACCTGACAGATATGAAGAGTCCATCATCAGAATTATGGAGGCGCTCATGCTGTCCATGGAAATTTTCATTGCCGTTCTTTTCTTTCCCTGAAACAGTACAGTAAAAACCTTAAAATCAGGACTGCTCAGGATCCGCCCGACATTTTCATACTGACCGTTATCTGTAATGTCTTTTCCTATAACCTTACCTGTCAGAGTATAGTCTCTATGAATGTATATTTTACCTTCATTTGATATCATCATGAATTCAACATATCTGGAACCGCTTTCGTTCAGTTCGTTCTGAAGTCTGTCAACCAGAATGGACGCCGAAACAAGTCCGACGGGTTTCTCACCCCTGATGATCGGAGCGGAACAGACAATTACATTCTGATGGGAAATAAGACTGCTTACCGGCTCGGAAATATACGTATTTCCCGTATCCATGACTTTTTTAAAATATTCAAGTCCGGAAATATTCACATCACTTCCGAAATTACTGATTGTATGGCCTGAACTGTCGGAAATCATGTACATTTCAATAAGCTGATTTTTAGGATTACCCGCTTTCCTTTCATAAAATTCAGCGGCTGATTCGGCGCTCAGCGGAATAATTTCTTCATATAGTGAATAAGCGGCAAGTTCATTTACCATTCCCTGCAGGTTCGCATCCAGAAAGGTCTTGTATTTTTTAAGTACCTGCACCGTGTCGGAATTAAATGAATCATAAATTCTGATCTGACTCATTTTATATATCTGTGAACCGACCAGTGATAGAATCAGGAAAATGGCTGATAGAATCATTATTAAAAATCTGTACAGCAGTTTAATCGGTCTGAACTGAAAATATTCAACAAACGGGTAAAGAAGCTGTTTGGAAAAAAAATAAAAAAACATGCATACCGCGAGAGCAAGAAGTTCTCCCACAATGATATTATAAATCACATTCACCACTGATACATATGCTCCGTTTGCATAACCGGAGAGCGAAGCGACAACCGGCGCACCTATGCTTCCTGCAATCAGAAACAATGTTCCCCAGAAAGAATAGAAATTCACGAATTTCACTTCTTTCGGACTTATTTCCCTGAATTCACTGTCCCAGTGACGTTTGATAATGCTTTTTAACCGTTGATGAAGAACCAGAAACAGCAATCCGGGAAGAAGAATCAACGGCAGGGCAATTAAAATCAGGGCCTTAATAATCAGAAGAAAAGAAGGTAGTCCGGTCAGATAAATAATAATTAAGAAATATATAAGCGGATGAATAATCAGCAATATTATATAAATAAACGGCAGCTGCCTTATTTTTTTCCTTAAAGTATCATTCATCCGGGAACCTCATTTAACTCATCTGCTTTGATTTAATGCCAAACCTCTTAAACAGATAATGTTACATTTATATTTAGACTACTGTCAAATTGCTGAAATTTCAATTAAAATTTAAAGCTTAATCCTTAAAATTCCGGATTTAAAAAAGCATGATTGTTTCTGAAAATAAAAAAACATTTCAGTCATGACCGGACAGTTGTGAAAAATTCAGCGTGAAAGAAGAGTTTCATCATTCTGAAATTCGGTTTTACGAATTTCATGAAACTTATCAACCAGATTTTTTACGGAAAGTTTCTTTTTTTCCTCTCCGCTTACGTCAAAAATGATTTCACCTTTATCCATCATAAGCATTCGGTTTCCGTACTCAATGGCATGACCCATGTTGTGTGTAATCATAACCGTCGTAAGACCGTATTCACTGACGAACTTCTGCGTCAGATCAAGTACTTTTGCAGCATTTTTCGGATCAAGCGCCGCTGTATGTTCATCAAGGAGAATCAGCTGCGGGCGGGAAAGCACCATCATCAGAAGGGTAAGAGACTGTCTCTGGCCTCCCGAGAGCAGCTGCACATTATCAGTCAGACGGTTTTCAAGATCCATGTCAAGCAGCAGAAGTTCCTTTTTAAAATATTCTCTGGTTTTTTTATTCAGACTGATCTTAAGGCCTTTAAATCCCTTTCTGCTGCAGATCATCATGTTATCTTCAAGAGTCATGTTTGAAGCCGTACCAAGCGACGGGTTCTGAAAAATTCTGCCGATATATTTCGCCCGTTTATATTCCGGTTCATTTGTAACATCCGAGTTGTTAAGGAAAATATTTCCGGTTGAAGGAGCATATGTTCCTGCAATCAGGTTAAACAATGTTGATTTTCCAGCACCGTTGCTTCCAATAATTGTAATAAAATCGCCCTCTTTAATCTGGAGATTAACATTTCTGATGGCATGATTTTCGTTTACTGTTCCCTGATGAAATATTTTATTCACGTTTTCAAGTCGGATCATTCGAGTCCCTTCTTACGTTTAAAAATTTTTGTTTTGGATAAAATCAGCAGAACTATAATCATGAGACCTGTAATCAGTTTAAGATCATTCGGAGTCATGCGGACGGCATATCCGTATATTCTTGCAAAATACATGATTCCCTTGAATATTATTGATCCGATCACCGCGCTCAGCGTAAGAACAGCTATTTTATTCGATTTAAAGATAAATTCGCCGATCATTACCGATGCAAGACCCGACACTATTATTCCGATACCCATGCTTACATCAGCAAAACCGAGATACTGGGCGGCAAGAGCTCCTGACAGAGCTACAAGTCCGTTTGATAAAGCAAGTCCGATTATTTTAAGAATTTCAGGATTTACTCCCTGGGAGATGATCATCTGTTCATTATTTCCCATCGCCCCCAAAGTAAGCCCGAGATCTGTATGAAAAAAAAGATCCAGAAGTTTTTTGATTATATAAACGAAAATGATGAAGAAAATCAGAGTTGCATATTCTGTCTTCATTAGACCTTCTGAAATTGAGTGAATTCCGGTTATAACAGTTTTATTATGAAGCAGGGGAACATTAGCCCGGTTCCCGAGAATACGTATGTTCACGGAATAAAGCATCGTCATCGTCAGAATGCCCGCAAGCAGGTTCGGCACCTTAAGTTTATTATGAATCACTGCCGTAATACCGCCCGCAATACCGCCTCCGGTAAAAGCTGCAAGCAGCCCCAGAGAAACCGGCATCCCCGATATGATGACCTGGGCTCCTATCACCGCTCCAAGAGGAAATGATCCGTCAACTGTAAGATCCGGAAAATCCAGAATTCTGAAGGTAATAAATACCCCCAGAACCATAATACTGTAAATCAATCCTTCAACCAGAATTCCTTCAATCATTTTCAAGACCTATTTTTTTTCTAATTTTCCGTTTTCAACAACCGAAGCCGCATTTTTCTCAACATCTGAAGGAAACTCCAGGTTAAGTTTTTTTGCAACATCTTTATTAATTAAAAGGTCAATGTCTTTCGGATCTGTCAGGAACATTGTAGGAATGTCACTGCACTCTTTTCCATTGATGATTTCAGCAATCATTCTTCCTGTTGCACGTCCCATTTTATAGTAGTCAAATCCCCATGCCGCAAGTACGCCTATGCTTTCAGCAGAAGAAGGATCTGCAGACATTACCGGAATACTGTTTTTATCAGCTACGTCAACCAGTGATGACAGCGCCGATACTACCGTATTATCAGTAGAAACATAGAATGCATCCACTCTGCCGGCAATTGACTGAGCTGCCTGCTTGACTTCTGAAGAATTACTGATGGTTGATTCAACCAGTTCAATACCAAGTTCATCACATGAAGCTTTTACAATTTTCGCAAGTGCAACGGCATTGTCCTCATGGCTTGAATAAATGTGACCCACTGTTTTAATTTTTTTTATTTTTGAAAGGAAAACAAGCTGTTCTTTTACAGGAGTCATGTCAGATACGCCTGTAACATTTTCTCCGCCTTCTGTAAACGAAGCAACAAGTCCTGCAGAAACCGGATCCGTAACAGCCGCATAGATTACCGGCTTGTCCTTGATCGCATTAACTAGTGCCTGTGCGGTCGGAGTTGCAATACCTACCGAAATGTCAGCACCCTCTGCCTTAAATTTTGCCGCAATGGATGCCGCAGTATTTACATCGCCGTTTGCGTTCTGCAGATCAAATTCCGCATCAATTCCCTGTTCTTTTAGTTCATCCTGAATACCCTGTTCAACCGCATCAAGTGCCGGATGAGAAACAATTTTAGATATTCCGATTTTAATCTTGCCCTGCATCTTCTTTGACGCGCATGCAAATACGGCTGATATCATTACCGCTGTAATAATAATTTTTACCGCTTTCTTCATTATTTCCCCCTAAATTGCCTATCTTTTTTTATTTGTAAAAAAACACTAATAGAATTCAGCTTATTTTTGTAAATTCATTTTTAATAAAATTTTCCGGACTGAATTTTATTTTACAAACGCGAATTAATAAGTGTAGCACAAATTTCTTCTTATATTTAAAAATTTTTCAATAAAAATATTTTCTTCGATTACATTGTTACATGCTATTTTTCAGGCTAATCGGGAATAAACAATAATATGTCATTTATAACTGTTCAATTGCCACGCTTAAAACAATCTGTTTTACATTAATTTTTTATAGATGTTAAACCCGACAATTAAATTCCGCTTTACATAATTGTTAGATTATATTTCCGTTATTTCATAAAATTCATATCAGCGAAATAAGTTTTTAATCTAATCCGGGGGACAGGTCTAATCAGAATATGAAAAACATAAAATTACAGGCTCTATTGTTATTTATAATTTTACTATTTCTTCAATGCAGTCCGGAAAAAAAAGTTATTGAATTTCAATCCCGGGAAGAACAGAAAATTGTTAATAACATTGAACAGTTTCTGAAATTTATGAACTACACAGATTATAAAATAATTTCAACAATTCATGTAAATTTAGTCGGAGATATCGCATCAAAAAAAATTGTAACTGAATTATTTAACGGCTACGGTTATAATCCGGAAGGTCCGGCCGGTATAGAAGAAAATAACATACCGGTGAAAAACCCAAAGGAAGATGATTATTCCAATTATGACCGAAGAGAGTTTATCGGCAATTATAATATTAAGGACAGACTCAAATATGAATTTGATTACATAAGTGTTTTAATTATATTTGAGAATATCAGTCAAAAAGAAATCGGGAATATAAAGGAAATAATTAAAGGATCTTTTCTAAACCGCAATCGCGGCGACACTCTCATGATAACATCAAAAAAATGATTTTCAGGTTATTAAATGAAAAAGTTCAACTTCAAAAACAGTTCTGTTTCATATCTAATCCTTTTCATCTCAATATCCCTGTTATCACTTAACTTTATATTTTTAAATCAGAATGTGAGAATAATTGACTTATGTAATTTCAAGACTGAAGGATATGACATAAACACATTTGCTGATGTCAATGGGGATATAGAATACATCGATTCCCTGTCATTCATTTTATATAAATCTTCCTGTAGAATTAAAGTTTCATCCAATACTCCGGAATATTACATTTATAAAAGCAGAAAAACGACGGACACTTTAATTAGAATCAGAAATTCTCTGCTTTTAAAAAAAGATATAATCTTCCAAAATATTGCGAATATCAGAACAACCCGAACTGAAGATGGCGGTCCTTATGTCCGTAAGGAAGTCATTATCGCTTTCAACGGCGGAATTTTTTCCATACAGAAAGATCAATCTCCGTTTAAAACGGTATATGACCCGGAACACCCTGATGCGATTAAAACCGGACTGATAAAAGGATATATCGAATATCCGAATTTTAACTTAACAGATGAAAAAAGCCTGCTCGAAGAAACAGAAAACCATATCCGGCTTATTGAAAATATTTTACACGAATTTGATGAAACAATCATCATTCAAAACAAATAACCGGCTGAAATAAATATCACTTCTTAATCCAATGGATCTACTGAATGCTGTTTTTAAGATTCATTAAATTTCCTGTAAATAGACAACAATAAATGGGACCTTTTTAACGCGGGACGTTAAAACTGCCGCATTATTAATTGACAATTGAAAGCACCTTGAGTAAACTCCCATCATGAGACATAATTTTAAATTGAAACATTTCATCTTTCTGCTGACTATTTTAATCTGCATTAAAATGATATTTTCTTTTGTGTCTGCAGATGATTCAAAAAAAGAAAATTCTGTAACATCCTCTCAACAGGAGCATGGAAAACCTGTTAAACCTATTTTAGATTTTTCACTTTTTAAATGGATTTCCGTCTCCGAACCTGAAACTCCGGAAATCGAATATGTTACAAAAAACCTGCTGGTTTATTCTTCGATTTATTTCACAAATTACGGACTGAAAGAGGAAAGAGAATATATTTACGATGAATACGGACGGTTAAAAGAAACAATTATTTATGATGTAAAAGGTGAATTTCAAAAAAGTCTTGAAACAAAATATGATGATCATGGAAATATTATTGAGGAATATGTGTATGACGAAGGTCCTCCAGGAATCGAAAGTACAAATGCTGGAAAAATATTTAAATTAACTTATAAATATGATTACAATTCCAATAATACATTTACCAAGTATTCATACGAAGATGAGAAGTTAAGAAATATTTCGAAATTTGAAAATGATGTGTTAATAAAATCTGAAGATTATAATAGCAAAGGAAATGTTATTGTAAAAAGAATTTTTCAGAATAATCATCTAAGTAAAGAATTATTTTTCAACAGCAAAGGCGAGCTAATCGTTGGAGAAAACTTCAACAACAATAGCCAGATAATTAAATTTTTTCATGAGATTAAGTATGAATATGATAAAAATAATAACTTATCAGTAAAAAAAATAAAATATTCTGATAACACATTTAATGTTGAAAAATATATTTACGAATATTCGCAGGACAATATACTTCTTTCAAGCAGGCTTGAAATTCAAACAGACATTAGTAAAAATCCAAGCAACATAACAGGAAAAAAATTTCCTGGAAGATATAAGGGAGGTTTCAAAAAATACACATATCATCAGAACAATAAATTGAAATCGGTAATATGGTTCACAGATGAAGAACATAAAATAAATGAACAGCAATTTAATGAAAATGGGCAGATTATTTCTGATTTATGGTTCAATATTAAAACAGATAAAATTAAATCAGGAATTGAATACTCATACAATGATCACAATAATCTGATTCTTGAAAAACAATATAACGACGGTATTGTCACACGGACTGACGAATACCGCTACGAGGATATTTCATGTATTGGAAAGTGAAATAGCACAATCTTTCTTCTTCAAATATAAGGAAGTTGGAGGCAAAAGGCTATGAACTTCTTCCACGGAAATACGGGAAAGTAAAAAACGAAAGACAAGCTAAATTATGGCAATGCTAAAACACATTATTGCAAATAAAACAGAGAAGCAGTTGAGAAGCATCGAGAAGTAATGGTGAAAACGACTGAACATCCTTGCCCGGGAATATACTCCGGAATGCTCGAAAAGGATGTTCGGGCACGCACAACTCCGGAACAGCGTGCTCTTCGGCTTGCACAGCCTCCCGGGTGCTTACACGATGTAGGCCTGTCTGCTCCCGACTATTCCACAGATGGAATGAATCGGCATGAAAGAAAGGAGAGTGTCAGATTTTTTGTGTAAATAGCCATTCTATTAAATTTTTACTCTCTCACCAAAATGAATTGCAAACTGATTAATAGCCTG
>JAFGJZ010000165.1 GCA_016928815.1 Spirochaetota bacterium | reverse complement strand
CTGTCATCTTCATTTTTTTCAGTTCTTATCCATATTCTTTTCTGTTTTTTCATAAAGAATTTCAAAAACGGTGTAAATTTAATATTTCTGCTTCTGTTTTTTAATGCGGGAGCCATTACCGCAATTTTTTTTATACTGAACAATGAAGCAAGAATTAGAGCAAGTAATCCTCCCATTGAAAGACCGCAGATATAAATATTCTTATAGCTGCATTTCAAATCAAGATAGGAATCAATAGCAGATCTGAGCCACATATCCGAGTTTGTAGACAGAAAATCATTTGCAGATGTTCCATGTCCGGCAAGCCTTGGTACGGATACCGTATAACCGGCGTCATGCAGCCTTTTTGCAATATAATTAAAGTCTTCAGTATAACCGTTATAGCCATGCAGCAATAGAATCGCTTTTGGGCCGCCTTTTAAAAAAACCGGTAAAGCCGGTTTCCGTGTAAAAAGATTATTTTCCAGATTAATCTTTTTCATCATTAACTCCCATTAGCATGTTTAAATAACTGACAGATGTAAATTCATTTAAGTCCAGCAAAGAAGCGATTTCAAAAAGTTCATTTTCAACAGGTATCGGATCATCTCCCATTTTTTCTATTTCAACAAAACATCCAAGTCCTTCAACCTCATCGAGACAGATTTCCGCAGAATTATAGAAATATATTTTTCTTTTTTTTCTGACAGAACCGGCCTTTTTGAAACCTAGCTTTTCAAATATTATTACTGCTTTTCCGGCATCATCAATAAATGTTTCCTCTTCAAACCGTGTTTTGGCTTTTGAAGAAAGTTTAGGACCTTTATAAGTTATGCAGTATTTATCATTTATTCTACGTAATCTGAAAGCTTCTCCGGTTTTACTAAAATCTCGGCTGGGATGCTGAAAATAAACATCCTCTTCATTTACAAGTTCTTTGAATTCAGCACCGCAGGCCATTAATTTTTTTTCAACTTCGTCATGGCTTTTGCAGAAAGCTTTTATTTCGATTTCAAGCATTTATAATTTCCGTTTCAGAGGCCAGTTAAAAACGTGACCGTCTCCTCCAAGAGTATTCACAGCGTTACCGTCTATTCTGATTTCAATTCCGTCAATTTCAGGAAAATTTTTCATTGTGTAAAATATCTGATTTATTCTTGCAGTAAGAATGTCACCGACTGCATTTTCACGGATTTTTGAATTAAGATCAATCACAGCAATGCGGTTTTTTATTTTCACATCATTGACTTTTACACCCTCGGGAAAAGCCGATTGATATCCTTTTGCCTTCAACGAAGCTGAGGGACCGGCGATGAGTATTCTCATGGCATCTGCATATATATTATCTGATTTAACCGTACTTTTAACGGGAACATATTTTAAGGTTTCATCATTTTGAAATACAAGGTAGAAAACCGATATTTCAGATTCAACCGCTTTATTTTCCGGTTTTTCTGAAGAAGCTGCAGAATTATTTTTATCAGTTTTATCCTTTCCGGCTGTAATCATTTCACTTTTTTCAGTGATCTGTTTCTCCGCTTTTTTTTCTGCAGCAGGTTTCTTAACTACTGAAGTTTTCTGGTTTTTAGACACAATAAATAAAATAACCGCTGAAAGGATCATTATTGTAAGAACATATTTTGCACGGCTGCTCTGAACAGGTTTGACTGCAGGAACTGAATTCCTTGTTTTAACCTGTCTTTTGCCTGTTTTGCCTGGAGCAGTTTTTTTTGCCGGTGCCATCGATTATTTAATATTTTCCCTTAATGTATTCAGAAACTTAACCATTTCATCAAAATCATGTGCTTTAAGTATATGAATTAAATATGACAGTTTAGCGTTAATTTTTTCAACCTGTTCAAGAGTGTTCGGGTTGAACAGGATTTCAGAAACAAGATAATCATCCTCCGATAATAAACCTTCGGCAATCAGCATATGTTTCTTGAATGTTGAACCCGGCGCATCCTGTTTTTTCATTACTGCCGCGAAAACCATGGATGAAACAAAAGGTATTGATAATGAATATGCTGTGGTTTTATCATGACCTTCAAATGAATATTCGGAAATATTCAGATTCAGGCTGCCGTAAAATGTCCGGAAAAATTCAATTCCTTCAGGGCAGGAATCCGTAATTATGATGGCATTTTCATTACGAAGATCCCGGATGTTTGAAAATGTAGGTCCGAACATGGGGTGTGTAGAAACAAATCGAAATCCGGTTTCAGCATAAAAATCCTTCAAACCGGTTTTAACGGATGTGATATCCGAGAGGATACAGTTTTTATCAAGCAGCGGAAGAATTTCCTCAAAAACCGGAATGGTTTTATGAAGAGTTACTGCATTTATAACCATTTCCGGATTGAAGTCTTTTATCATTTCGTGCCGGGTAAGTCTTGTCACATTAAAGAAATATTTCATTTTTTTTGCATCTATATCAAATACAGCTACATCATAATCATGGCATAATTCTTCAACAAGCCATGCGCCCATCCTTCCGGCACCCAGAATTAAAATTCTTTTCATTTGACAACCCGCTCGTTATAGCAACCCATAATTTTAAAATCAGAAGTTTCATTTTTTACTTTTTCAAGAATTTTTATTATTCTTTCATCTTTGTCACTGCCTATAAAGTCAAGAAAGAAAGCATAAGTGCCAGGCTGACTTGGTATAGATTCAATACGTGAAAGGTTAATATTCTCTTCAGCGAAAATCTGAAGTGTTCTGAAAAGCGTACCGGCCTTGTGGGCAGTTGAGAATAAAATGGAACATTTGGTTCCAGTCTCGGGATTTTTTTCTTTTGAAAGTACAAGAAATCTTGTTTTGTTAGTAGAAAGATCTTCTATACCTTCCTTAATAACTTCAAGTCCGTACAGTTCACCGGCAAGACGGCTTGCGATACATGCACCGGTTTCAAGTCTTTTTTCAGCAATCATTTTTGCCGAACCGGCAGTATCATAATAAGGAACAGGCTCCAGATTGTTTCTTGCAAGAAAATGACGGCATTGGGCAAGTGCCTGAGTGTGAGAATATACCTGACGGATGTCCCTGTGATCAATTCCAGGCAGAGCAAGAAGACAATGATGAACAGGAAGTTCAACAGCACCAATTACGTTCAGGCTTGAATTTATAAGGATATCGTTTGCTTCACCGACCACCCCGCCGAGTGTGTTTTCTATGGGAATAATTCCGTAATCAATCTGACCCTTGTCTACTCCTTCAAATACATCCGCAAACTCCATGCACGGAATCGGAATATACTTGTCATTCCACGCTCTTGCAGCAACCTCTCCGTACGCTCCGTGTTCCCCCTGAAATCCTATCAGCGAATAATCAGTTTTCTGCAGTTTTTTACTTTCCGTGATAATTTCCAGAAACAGTTTTTCAATAAATTGGGAATTAATAAGACCGCCGGAATTTTCGCGGATTTTCTGTAAAAGTTCATCCTCACGTTTGGAATCTTCCACATCTTTTTTGAATTTTTTTGACATTAATGCCAGTTCCATTCTGTCATTCAGCAGCTTCACGATTGCAGCGTCTTTTATATCGATTTTTTTTCTTATTTCCTGCAGACTCATAATCTACTCCTTAATCCGTTTTTGTATTTGTTCCAGAATCATAAAATCCGCCAGTGCGGCTGCACATACGGATTCAACAATAACCGGAGCGCGTAATGCTACGCATGCGTCATGTCTTCCATGTATTTCCAGAACTTCCATTTTGTCATCAGAAAAATTATATGTATTCTGAGATTTTGAGATACTCGGTGTCGGTCTGAATGCTACTCTGAAAATTATATCGTTGCTGTTTGTAATGCCCCCGTTTATGCCGCCTGAACTGTTTTTTTCAGTAGTACCGTCACGGTTAATAATGTTATCATTTACTTCACTGCCTTTCATTCTGGCAGATCTGAAGCCATCTCCGAATTCAATGCCTTTTACAGCCGGAATTGAAAACACAAGATGAGAAATTACCGATTCAACAGAGTCAAAATAAGGCTCGCCAAGACCTGCCGGAATCATTTTAGCTGCACACTGGATTATACCACCAAGAGAATCATGCTGTTTCATTGTCTCAGTAAGAATATTATCGTAATCCCTTTCACCGCCGATTTCGATTATTTCAGCACTTACGACAGCCGGATTTATTATTTTCTTTGCTACAACTCCTGCTGCAACAAGAGCAAGTGTCATTCTTGCTGAAAAATGGCCGCCTCCGCGGTAATCATTAAAACCGCCGAATTTTATCTTTCCTGTAAAATCAGCATGCCCGGGACGGGGATGATTAACAAGGTTGGAATAGTCTTTTGAAGAAACATTATTATTTCTGAAGACAACAGTTAAAGGTGCACCCGTTGTTTTTTCATTGAATACGCCTGATATTATTTCCGGAATATCGTCTTCATTCCGGGGAGTCGTTCCTTTGGATCCGCTTTTTCTGCGGAGAAGATCCGGAATAAAGTCCTCTTCACACAGTGACATACCTGCCGGAACACCGTCGAGTGTAACTCCGACAGACTTGCCGTGAGACTCTCCGAATATGGATATTTTAAAAATTCTTCCGAAACTATTCAACATTTCCTCCGGTTGAAATTATATCATCATAGAATCTGCTGTAGGATTTGTTAACCGCATCCGATTCCGTAATTTCCACTTTAACCTGTCCGGATGCAGCCGCAACCGCACCGGCCATTGCTATTCTATGATCGTTATTCGAACTGATGACGCCGGATTTAAGAGTACCGCCGGTTATTTTCATCAGATCGTTTTCAATTATTATTTCAATTCCCAGTTTTGCAAACTCTTTTTTTAAAACAAGACCGCGGTCGCTTTCTTTATGTTTAAGCCGGTGAACACCTTTAATTGCGGATGTACCATTAATGTTTGCAGCCAGGGAAACAAGAGGAGGAAACAGATCCGGGCATTCTGATGCATCAAACTCAAACGGTCTGACATTTCCCTTAATAACCCTAACCTCTCCATTACTTACAAATACACCGGCGCCGGCTAGTTTTACAGCTTCAAGCATGGCGATGTCAGCCTGTGCTGAATCAGCATCAAGTCCTGTTATGGTTATTTCTCCAGAAAATGCCGCTGCTGCAATGAAAAAAGATGCTCCGCTCCAGTCCCCTTCAACTGTATATCGGCTGCCCGTGTACTGCTGGCCCGGTTGGATAATAAATTCCGTATAGTCATTATTGGCAACCTGAATTCCGAAATCAGACATCATACGGATTGTTAAATCCACATACGGCCGGCTTTTCAGATTATTTGTAATTACTTTAAAAACACTATCTGTTTCACCTTTGGATATCAGCATGCCTGTCAGAAACTGTGAGCTGATTGAACCGTCAATTTCCACAGTGTTATTCACAATAGGCCCTTTAATTTTCAGAGGAAGAAATCCTTTTTCAGATTCAACTTTTACTCCAAGCATTCTCAATGGTTCTTCCACCATTGATACAGGTCTTTTTAGAAGTGACCCCTCACCTGTAAAACAAATTTCATTTTCAAGAAGCGACACAATGGGACTGAACATTCTTACTGCAAGTCCTGATTCACCCACATTTACTGTGTCAGAAACAGGATCCAGACCGCCTTTTATTATCATTCCGGTACCGTTAGAATTTACTTCAGCACCCAGTATTTTTATTACTTCAATCGTATTAAGAATATCTTCACTTCCGGATGCATTATATAATTCTGTATCGGTTTTTTTAAGCAGTGCTATCGCAAGTGCCCGCAATGCTGCACTTTTTGAAGGCGGAGCTGATATGCTTCCTGAAAATTTTTTAAATGAGACTGATCTCTTCATAAACATTCCTGATTAAATCTTCAATTTTACCGTCATTATATGCCATAAAACTGCAGCATTCGGCGTAATATTTTTTTCTCTCATTAAATATTTTTTTCGCGACCTCTGCTTTATTTTCGCCTGACAGCAGCGGTCTGCTTCCGTTATCCCTTTTTATGCTTTCCTTAATATCTGAAAAAATCCATACGCATAATTTTTCTTTAATAAGATTTCTGTTTTCTTCTGACAGAATGATTCCGCCGCCTGTGGATATGAGAATTTTTTTTTGTGATATCAGTTTTTTAAGAAGCTCTGTTTCAGCAGACCGGAAATAACTTTCACCGTGTTTATTGAATATTTCAGTTATGGATAATCCGGTTTCATTTTCAATTATTTCATCCATATCCGCAAACTGATACCCAAGCTTTTCGGCAAGAGCTGTTCCTGCTGCGGTTTTTCCGCTGCACATAAATCCGGTGAGAATTATTACATCCCTGTCATATGTGATATCCGAAGAAATGTCCGCTTCAATGGAAGTAATATCTCCATCGAGAAAAATATTAAATGCCGGAGCAGCCTGATTAAGAAGCCATTTTTCTCCTGAAATAAACTGCATGCCGTTTTTAACGGCAAATTCTTCAATCAGTGATTTTTTGTAATTAGCATCAAACAATACAGCTTTTTTATTTATTTTATCCATAAACGGAATACTTATCCCTGCCGGAAGAGTGGAAACAAGAATGTCGCATTCCGAAAGAATATCCGAACAGTTTTCATAGGATATCCATGAACAGTTGAATTCCGCTGCAATATCTTTTGCTTTGCTTTCAGTTCTATTAATTAGAGTTATATCAGATGAAAAATCTATCAGACCTGAGACAGCCGCCCTGGCTGCACCGCCTGCGCCTGCAATAACAATTTTTTTATTTTCCGGATTAATGATTTTTTGTAAAGGAGTAATTACACCATAATGGTCGGTGCTGAATCCCTTCAATTTTCCATCAATGTTTTTAATGCAGTTTACACTTTTGGATCTTAACGCATTTATATCACAATCATCAAGACTTGAAAATATTTTTTCTTTTAAAGGCGATGTGGCATTTGTTCCCTTCATGTCTAGTGATCTAATGATCGAAAACAGTTTATGTTCATCATTGCAGAGAATTCTGAAATATGCGCCGTCAATATTGTATTTTTTAAAAACTGAGTTGAATATCACAGGACTTTTACTGTGAAAAACCGGTTTTCCCGCTACTCCTAATAAAATGTCATGCATTATCGATCAATCCGAATATTGTGTTCAGTTTTTCAGAACTGATCTGACCGGGAGCTGTTTTATTGACATCGGATATTCCTGCAAATGTAAATGGAGCTCCAAGTTTAACTGCAGCTATTCTGGTAATTTTCCCAAGTTCACCCATGCCGATAGCCACAACAGACTTTTCATAATCATACATCGATAGAATTCTTGCCGCATCTGATGTACTGTTTATCATGCAGGCTATTTTGCAAATATCCGCATTATTCTCATGTGACCATTCAACAATTTCTTCGAGTTCCCTTTTCAACGGAGTTTTTTCGTAATTATGATATGATATGATTATTTTAACCTGTTTTGATTTTGCGTAAGTGCATATCTGATTTTTAAAATCATCCGAGGAATCAATTTCAACATCTACGTATTTTACTCCTGCATCAATTGCATTCTTCAGAATTCTGATGCGGTCAGGATCTGATATTTTTTCAGGACGGCATGTTGCAATGATATTGCTGTTTATTGAGACAATTTCCCTGACATCAGCGTCAGATATGTCAAGAAGATCAAACCGGAGTTCAATCATTTCATGTTCCGCTGCAAGTTTTTTAATGAAATCAATACTGCAGTCAGCTGCCGCTACACATATCATTATACCATCTCCTTAATTCCTTGATTTCTATTTTTTCGATGAAAGCGTTTCCGATTTTATTCAGAAGCACAAAATCAATTTTATCGTCTGATTTTTTTTTGTCGTGACTCAGGCAGTCAAATAAATCCGATTCTTCAATATTAAAATCTTCCTTATACCCGAAGTTTTTAAGAAGATTAATTCCGTAATTTTTATCAGCTTCAGTTATGTAATTTAATGAATGTGACAGTTTGAGCGCACATATCATACCGAATGCAACTGCATGGCCGTGCGGTATTCCATTGATAAGTTCCACTGCGTGTCCGAATGTATGTCCGAAATTAAGAATTTTTCTTAATCCGGATTCTTTTGGATCCTCGGTAACCACATCCGTTTTTATCTTTACAGACTCGAACACCATCTTCTCGATAACTGCCGTATCTTTGTCAAGTATCAGATTCCGATTATCGCTGATAAAAGAAAGCAGGCTGCTGTTTCTGATAAAACCGTGTTTAATTACTTCAGCAAGGCCGGACAGATATTCGGAATCTGAAAGAGTCGTTATCATTTCAGGGTCACAGATGACGAATTCAGGCTGCCTGAATACTCCAATCATATTCTTTAACGTTCCGGCATTTACACCGTTTTTACCGCCTACACTTGCATCGACCTGCGACAGAAGAGTTGAAGATACAAAACCGAAATCCACTCCCCGCATGAAAACTGATGAAGCAAAACCGGTAATATCCGTTACGATTCCGCCACCGATTCCAAGAATGAAAGTTTTGCGGTCACATCCGTTTTTTATAAGTTCACTTATAATATATTCAACTGTTGCAAGTGATTTTATTTCCTCTCCGGTGCCGATCACAACTGACGGATAATTGCTGAAGTGATTTCCATAAAGGCGATTAATATTTTTGTCAGTTATTACTACTGTTTTTCTACCCTTCAGATATTTTTCAAAAGAGGATATTTTTTCACCTGTATAGATTACAGAATTTCCGGTATCCGCATTGCATTTGATTTCATTCATTAAGAATTCAGTCCTGAAATAAATTCACTTGTTTTGATGATTTTTTTCATAAGTCCGTCAAATTCATCAATCGTAAACTGTTGATCACTGTCACTTAAAGCGGATTCCGGCTCATTATGTACTTCAATTTCAAGTCCGTCAACTCCGGCCGCAATTGCCGCAAGACACATTGGTTCAATCAGACTTTTACGTCCGGTCCCGTGTGACGGATCAACGATTATCGGAAGATGAGTTACTTCCTTTACTGCCGGAATGATGCTGAGATCAAGAGTGTTTCTTGTGTATGTCTCAAAAGTTCTTATACCCCGTTCGCATAAAATTACATTCGGATTGCCTTCAGCAAGAATATATTCCGCACAGTTCAGCCACTCTGCAAGAGTTGAATACATACCCCTTTTCAGAAGAACGGGTTTGTCCACTTTCCCGACCTCTCTCAGCAGTGTAAAATTCTGCATGTTCCTTGCACCGATCTGAAGAACATCGGCATACTCACATACCCATGTAACATCACGCGGATCAACAACTTCCGTAACTATTGGAAGTCCGGTTTCAAGTTTTGCTTTTTCAAGAATTTTCAGTCCTTTCAGACCAAGCCCCTGAAAAGCATAGGGACTTGTTCTTGGTTTAAATGCTCCGCCCCGAAGAAGCTTTGCACCGCTTAATTTTACGCCTTCCGCAGTCGTCATTACCTGCTCTTCACTTTCAACGCCGCATGGTCCGGCGATTACAGCAAATTCGGCACCTATATTTACATTTCCGACCTTAACAACAGTTTTATGATCAGGTGATTTCCTGGCTACCAGTTTGAGGTTTTTCATCAATGTTCTCCGTTTCTACATATAGATACAGACATATAAACAGTCTGTTTATAGTCAAGTATATATTGCAATTATGATGAGTTTTAATTATGGCTGCTGAATGGTCAAATAAAAAAATTGGAGTTTTTAAATAATAACAATCACGGCCGAACAGTTAATAATATTATCACGGATTTGACTTTTCAGATAAGTATCATAATCAGATATGATGTTAATATTCACTTAAAAAACCTGTATTTTTACGAATTTTATTGCCAAAAATTGAACAAAATATATAAAAGATATGCAGCTTGAAAAGGGAGTTATATAACTGACTACGGGAGTACTTAATGAATTATGAAACAATATCAGACATGTTTTTTCAGCTTATCGGCGGATTAGCTCTTTTTCTCATCGGCATGAATCACATGTCCAACGGAATGCAGGCGGCAGCCGGAGACGGTCTTAGAAAAATCATCAGCAACATAACCAGTAACAGATTCAGAGGTCTGGCTGTCGGTTTTCTCGTAACATCCGTCATTCAGTCCAGTTCCATAACCACGGTGATGGTGGTTGGTTTTGTCAATGCCGGTGTGATGACTCTTACGCAGTCTATTGGAGTAATACTTGGAGCCGATATCGGAACAACCATTACAGGATGGATTCTTGTACTCAAAATAGGGAAATACGGACTGCCTCTTCTTGGAATATCAGGTTTTTTCTACCTGTTTTCATCCAAAGAAAAAATCAGACATATCGCATTAATGATTATGGGAATCGGAATGGTTTTCTTCGGTCTTGAACTAATGAAGAACGGATTTAAACCTATCAGGGAAATTCCTGAATTTCTTAATCTTTTTACCATTTTCTCACCTGAAAACGGAGGAAGTCTGCTGCTCTGTGCTCTGACAGGCGCAGTAATAACTGCTGTCATACAATCCTCCTCGGCATCAATCGGTATTGCAATGGGTATGGCAGCCACCGGAGTTATCGACTTTCAGACATCAGTTGCTCTTGTTCTCGGTATGAACATAGGAACAACGATTACTGCATTTCTGGCATCACTCGGAGCAGGGTCAAACGCCAAAAGATCCGCATACGCGCATATCCTGATAAAGGTAATAGGAGTAATATGGGTGCTGCCGCTGTTCGGTCTTTTTGTAAAACTGATTCCGTTGTTAATAAATGCAGATCCGGATATGGTCCTGATTGAAAACGGAGTGGAATCCTACCCTTTTGCCATAAAAGGAATCGCCACCGCTCATACAGTTTTTAACATAGCGAATGTAATTCTTTTTCTGCCTTTTACAAAAATACTTTCATCATTTCTTTTGAAACTTGTATCTGATGAACAATCGACCGCCGCGCACAGACTCACAAATCTTGATATTAGAATACTGGACACACCCATGCTGGTAATTGAACAGTCAAGAAAAGAGATACTGAATATGGGAGAAATAATCAGAAAAATGTTCAGTGATCTCAAAAATGTCTACGCCTTGTCGAAACCGGAAAAGGAAATTATAAAAAATATTTTTCAGGCGGAAGAGGAACTTGATATAATGCAGAAGGAAATTACCACATTTCTGGTGGATACCCTGTCAAAAGAAATATCACACAGCAACACGCTGGAAGCGCATGCGCATCTCAAAATCACTGATGAATATGAGTCAGTGAGCGACTGCATTGCAAACATACTCAAACTTTATCTTAAACTGGCTGATGCCGGCATTGAATTGACGGCAACGGAAAAAAATGAAATATGCATGCTGCATGATGAGGTGCTTTCATATTTTGAAATGATAAATACTACACTTTCCATGAGGCATCCAAATGACATGTCAAAAGTCTATTCGCAGGCAAATATAATAACGCATCAGTTTAAAAAGTCCAGAAACAATCATCTGAAAAGACTGTCAAAAAACAAAATGGAACCCTTACTCAGCGTGAGTTACATCAACATGCTTAACTCATACAGGGTAATCAAAGGATATGTTCAGAATTCAGCTGAAGCAATGGTTGAAAAAAATTAGCATAATCGTCTGTTTATTGCCTGCATAATCGCCTGTCGATTACCTGCTACATCGCCTGTTTAACGCCTGCCATGGTGCCTGTCGAGCGTCTGTCATGGTGCCTGACGATAGACAGACATGCAAAAGTAAGGATGACGGGCGTCACCCTTCAACTTTCAGCGTTGAAAACCCGCAACTTCATAAAGTAATTTTGATAATAAAAAACCCTGACTTTTAAATCAGGGTCGGGCTTTTCCGTGCTTCACTTCGTTCCGGTCTGCCTTCCGGCAGACTGCAACCCTGCAAATCCCTGACGCGTTGTAGAAAGAAATTCTCGATGGACTGCACACTCACTTTTAAAGAGAAGCCAGTTAACAAATCTCATTTAATGTCAAAATCTGTGTTCAGAGAACATGAAATGACTGCTCTTAAGTTGTATTTAAATTTATTCAGCTATTCTTTTTATTGAAAAAATTTATTAATTTTCGCAATTTAAATTCAGATTGAATTTATCCCTATTACCTATACGAATTCTGATTTGTTCATATTACATGATTTTTTAATTAAGAAACTGTATTGACATAATAACTTTATTTCAGTATTATTAAAAAACTTAGACAAAAAATTTCCTGATGCCAGTAAAAGATTAAACAGAGGTAAAAACATGAGACAGGTATTAATTTATCCGGGTGAAGATGGATATTTTGTAGTGGAATGCCCAAGTCTGCCAGGCTGTATCAGCCAGGGGAAAACAAAGGAAGAAGCAATTGCAAATATAAAGGAAGCGATTGAAGGATATATTCTGACACTAGAAGAAGACCACATTCCAGTTCCGGTTGAAAATTTTGATTCCATGATGGTTGTTGTATGAGCGGACTCCCAAGAATATCCGGGAAAACATATATCAAAGTTCTTGAAAAAACGGTTTTATTTTCAAACGTCAGCATGGAAGTCATATGATTCTTAAAAGGGACAACCCGCATGCGCAGGTTGTCGTACCGGATCACAAAGAACTTGATACTGGTACTTTACGTGCAATTATTCGACAGACCGGACTTTCTGTAGAAAAGTTTATTAGTCTTCTTTAACTATCCGTACCAGAAGTAAATTTCAACCAGTCTATACAGCAGTTTTCTATGATGCCGAAATACCCTGCGCCTGCTCAGGCGCCAACAAAGTGGCTGTTAACTAACAGATACTTTATTGGTACCGTAAGTCATCTCATATAACTCAATGTTCTCAACAAGAACCTTAACCAT
>JAFGJZ010000164.1 GCA_016928815.1 Spirochaetota bacterium | reverse complement strand
TTTAAGCATACTTTTATTTATAACACAACACAACGATATAAACGTTACCGGGGAGAAATTATTGCTTAAAATATTTAAAATTTCCAGTTATTTGTAATGAATAAGATAAGCCGCATGTGATTTAAAAAATAAATTGAAAAAAAATATAAAATCGTTTAGAATCAGTTAAATCTGATTTCGGAATTTAAATGGAAAAAAAATTAAAGATATTAGCCCTGGATGATGATAAATTCATCCGGAATATTCTGCAGAATATTTTCTGCGGCAAATATGACTGCCGAATTGCTTCCGATTATAATGAATTTAATTATATTCTGTCGGATTTCAATCCGGATGTTATTTTTCTTGATATTGAAATGCCGGATGCAAATGGAATCGAAATATGTACAAAGCTGAAAATACAGAAATCAAGTTTGTACATAATTATGATGAGCGGATTAGACAATCCGCAGACTGTACAGGCTGCATATGAAGCCGGAGCTGACGATTATATCAGAAAGCCTTTCCTGCCGTTTGAAATTGCGGTAAAAGTTGATATGATTTTTAAAAACAGGCAATACAGCATAAATATACATAAACTGCTGAGCAAGCAGAAAAAAATGACAGATTCGATTTTCAGACTGACCAATGTTATAAATCAGAATGCGAAAATTTCCGAACGTGGAAATCTGTTTTCTACAATTCTGCAGGTAACAGGATTTATCAGCTGTGATTATACCGCCGTAGTAGTGGATTATAAAGGAACTGAAAAAATTGAAGAAAAATTATCCAAGAAAAATTTTAAAAATATCTCTTTCCGGAAATTACGAAAAATTCTTCCTGTTTTCAGAGATAGGTTTTTACAGCAGGAGAATGTCAGATTAAAAACGGGTGATGAAACTGTAGTCTATTGTTATGTTACCAGAATTTTTTTTAATGAAGAACAGGCTGGATTTCTTATAATTCAGAACAGTTCGGAATTTGACAGTCATGTTTTTGATCTAATTTCATTATATCTTGATTTCGTAAATCTGAAAGGCAAGGATATTACTACTGATTTTTTGCTGAAAGAGGAATTGCGTAAGGAAAGGAAGGAAATAGAAAAAGTGCGGAATCTTCAGGTCGCCCTTCTGCCGGATTTTCAGGAAGTTGAAAAATTTGATGTTGCTTCGACTTTCATACCGATGGAAGAGCTGTCAGGAGATTTTTTTGACGGATATTATATTAATAATTCTGTTTACCAGATTGTTGTATGTGATGTCTCAGGGCACGGAATTGCGTCTTCATATGTGGGCAGTTCAATCAGGGGAATTCTGCGTTCAATTGATCCGTCCAAAATGAATGCTGCCGGAATCATTCAGTATCTTAACATGCAGATGTTTCAGAGTTTTGAGGGTGTATATTATTTTTCAACACTTGTATTCTGTCAGCTGAATGTTGAAACGGGAAATGTCACATTTGTTTCAGCCGGACATCCTCCATGTTTTTATTATGATGCAGAAGGAGATTCTTACCGTAAACTGGAAAATACAGGACCGCTTGTCGGACTTATGGAGAATGCTGAATTTTTACAGACTGAATTCAGCATGAATAAAGGTGATATTTTACTCATATATACTGACGGAATCAGTGAAGCTGTATCAACAGATAAAGTGATGTACGGTGAAGAAAATATTCTGAACAGCTTTAAAAAAGATGATAAAACAAGTTCAGTAGATACCGTTCATTCAGTAATAGGCAGTGCATATGAATATACCGGATATAACAGCTTTGATGATGATGTTACGATTCTGTGTGTAAAAAGAAAATTATGATCTTTTGAAAGCCGATAATCTGAAATTTGCGATCATGTCTTCTGTATATTCCTTTACTTCCAGAATTACTCCGTATCCTGTAAGCCCTCCGAAATTTTTCTGAATATTTTCCTTCTGTTCTGTGCTTATGAATGTTCTGTTAAATGAAACAGGATTGGCCAGTGAACTTTCTCTCGATTCAATTGTATCGATACATAAATCTTTGAGATCATGAAGAAGGAAAGCGCATTCTTTCAGATAATTGTTCTGGTGCTTTTCAATTTCAAGTTCTGTTATTCCGGGACGTCCGAGTATGAGAATGAAATCATTGATTTTTTTTGAATAATTTCCATTTCTTTTATCTGCAAGAATTATCAGCTCATTTTCAATTGAATGAAGGGTGTTTTTAAGGTGCATATCGGAAATAACTATCCATAATACCGGAATGTATGAAAAAAGAATTTTGTTCATTGCACCGTAAATTTTTGTCATCTCGATGTGTGCTTTTTCATGAAAATGAATGTCAGGATAGATTTGAAGCATGCCAATATGTTCTTCAATGATTTTATCAACTTTTTCAGAAAAAGATTCGGTTTTAATATTTCCTGATTCATATTTGTTTTTAATTTTTTCAAAATTTGTAATTTCAGCAAGAGCAAAAGCTTCAAGGTTCATTCTGTTTTCAATTGCCATCTGAAGTCGTTCATCAAAAGCTTTTTTATTGAAAAAAACCGGGCTTTTCTCCATGGAATATTTTATATATTTTTCCTGCAGTTTTTCAATTAATTTCATTATTTCATTTTTGGACAGCGGCATTTTTATCTCCTGAACTTTATGAAACAGGGAAATCCTCAATAATGATTATTGCAACTATAATTTGAATTCAGATATGTATTTTAGGTTGCTAATGACTCTCATTTCAGAGAGTCCTTAGCATAACTGAAAATATCTTCTATTGGAGTTTTGAATCGTTCTGAAATTTTGAAAGTCAGTGAAAGTGACGGATCATATTTACCTTTTTCAATTGAGTTTATTGTCTGACGTGTTACATCCAGCTCATGTGTAAGATCTTCCTGCGTAAGGTTATTAATTGCTCTCAGTACCTTTATTTTGTTTTCCATTTTGTATCCTGAGTAAATGAGAATGGTTGAAAATATACCGCTAATAACTGTTAAAATACTTAAAACTGCTGATGTAAAATCAGCATTAGGGAGAAACTCAGAAAAAACATATTCTCCATTAAAATCCTACAATAATTTATATTTAAAGTAACTAAAACTGTATAAAATTTAAAGCTGGTTTTATACAGGACACAATTATTTTGTCATTTTTGTTTAAAAATAAGAAAAATATGTGAATTGAATGATAAAAATCAAATAAATAGAAAAAATTTAGTTGTTAAAAGACATTTATTGCAGCAAATGGTAAGAAAAAGAGGTAATTATGGGGCTTTCATATAAGGATTCCGGTGTGAGTATTGAAACCGGGAATAGTTTTGTAAAAAATATCGGCAAATTTGTTAAAGAAACTTTTAATGAAAGAGTAATTACCGACATTGGCGGTTTCGGTGCTTTATATGATGCTTCTTTTCCGGAATTAAAAGAACCGGTTTTGGTTTCCGGAACAGATGGTGTAGGAACAAAATTAAAAATTGCACAGATGATGAATAAACATGACACAATTGGAATTGATGCAGTAGCAATGTGTGTTAACGATATTCTGGTTTCAGGTGCAAAACCTCTTTTTTTCCTTGATTATCTTTCTTGCGGAAAATTAAAGGAAGATGTTCATGTTGCTATAGTGAAGGGCATTGCGGATGGATGCAAACTTGCCGGATGTTCTCTTGTGGGCGGAGAAACTGCAGAACATCCCGGAGTCATGCATGAAGATGACTATGATATAGCCGGATTTTCAGTTGGAATAGTAGATAAATCCAGAATTATAAATGGCAGCAGAATTTCAGGAAATGAGATCATAATCAGCGTTGAATCATCGGGTGTTCATTCAAACGGATTTTCACTTGTAAGAAAACTGTTTTTCGAAAAACTGAAATTTACAACAGATACATATATTGAAGAATTCGGATGCACACTTGGTGAAGAACTTATAAAACCTACAAATATATACTGTAAACCTGTACTGGAATTACTTTCTGAGGGTGTTGATATTAAGGGAATGGTTCATATTACAGGCGGCGGATTTTATGAAAATATTCCGCGAATTCTGCCTGAAGGCTGCGGAGTAGAAATTGTAAAATCAAAATTGAAAATTAAATCAGTTTTTGAATATATGCAGAAAGCCGGAGAAATATCCGAACGTGAAATGTTTACTGTATTTAATATGGGAACTGGTTTAATCATTATTGCTGATGAATTACAGGCAGCTACTATTATCAAGAAAATGAATTCAGCAGGATTCAATTCTGCCGAGGTGGGAAAAGTTGTAAGGTCAGATGAAAGAGTCAGAATTATCTGAAAGAAAACCGATAATTTTTTTTTCAGATCGGAGTTTTCTGAAGAATGAACTTAATTGATCTGAGCATTTTTCCTTTAATATTCCCGATATGATTTCCGGCTTGTGATTGAAATTGAAATTATTCAGAATATCTATGCTGCCTCCGCATACTCCGTATTTTTTATCTGAAGCACCAAAATAGACTTTAGAAAGCCGCGAGTGAATAATCGCACCAAGACACATCATGCAGGGTTCTTTAGTTACATAAAGTTCACAGTTATTAAGTCTTTCATTTTTTAGAATTTGTGATGCCTGCCGGATTGCTACCATTTCTGCATGACAGGTCGAATCATGTTTCAAACGGTTAAGATTGTGGGTAACTGTAATAATTTTATCTTCAAAAACGATTAGTGCGCCAACTGGAATTTCACCCATAATTCCTGCTTTTTCAGCATGTTCATAGGCAATCTGCATGTAATATTCCGGATTTTTCATTTCATAAAAGTAAGATAATAAATTTAAAAGTAAATTAAATTTTGTGCAAGGAGAAAAATTTTTAAAATTATCCATCTTTTTTACGTTATATAGATAGCGATAAAAAATTTTTGGGGAATGATATGAATAAAACAAGTTTAAATATTAATAGTGAATTGTTCGCTCAGCTATATGATATTTGTCTGGAATATAAATTGAGTGTTCCTGAGCTTATTAAAAAAATATTAAGATATGTTTATGTGAATTATAATTACAGCAGAGATTCGATGGGATTAACCCGTTATCAGAAAAGAATTTCCGGTACGTCATGGAAATGCGTTAATGTTAAATTTTCAGAACAGGAATGTAAATATAATTTTTTTTGCAGGTTTAAATTCCGTATCAGTTTAAGCAAGGCTCTTTTTATTGGTTTTGTATTATTTATTGATGATATACTTAAAAGTCTTTCAACAGATAAGGAAAAAACTATAAATAGTTATTCCATATTTATTGAGATATATAAGAATTATTTTTCTAAAGAAATAGAATTATTCAAAAAAAGTCTTATAATACCGGAAAAAACATAAAAATTCAACCAAACCCAGATTTAAAATTTTCAATTAATGGAGTTTCTATTTTGAGGGAAAATAAAATGCGCATCTGGAGGGATTCGAACCCCCGGCCCTTTGATTCGTAGTCAAATACTCTATCCAGCTGAGCTACAGACGCGTATTTAAGAAATTGTTTCCAGTTTTTTGTAAATAACCGGAAGGTGTAGAAATTTCTGTTTCAATGCAAAAAATACTGATAAAGAAATTAACAAAAAATATGCTATTATCATTATATTATGAATTAAAGAAATAATCAAAAAAATTGTTTTATATTCAGATGGAACAAGAAATCCGACTATTGAAAGGAAAATAATAATAAAAATAAGTACTATAGTCAGGTAATAATTCTGAAAGGCATGTTTTTTTAATTCTGTATGTTTTTTTTCTGCCATGAAACCGAAAATCCATCCTATAAAAGGCAAATAGCAGAGAATTAAAAAAAATGCGGATTTTTTTGATATTTTTAAAGTATTTTCCATAATAACTGATTCGGAGAGAGAGGGATTCGAACCCTCGGTACCTAATGGTACGACGATTTAGCAAACCGTTCCCTTCGGCCTCTCGGGCATCTCTCCATTTAAAAATTCGGATGGTAAGGGATTCGAACCCCTGGTACTTTCGCACAACGGTTTTCAAGACCGCCGCCTTAGACCGCTCGGCCAACCATCCGAGAGCGAAATTAGTTGATATCAGATTATTGTCAATAAAAAAAAGAAAAAAAGAAATATTTAAAATCCGATTTTTCTCTTGAACAAAAACCAGCCTGTATTTAAAATAGAAAAA
Organism: Spirochaetota bacterium; assembly: GCA_016928815.1. Classification (GTDB taxonomy): domain Bacteria; phylum Spirochaetota; class UBA4802; order UBA4802; family JAFGJZ01; genus JAFGJZ01. The sequence goes on along the minus strand of JAFGJZ010000164.1, from coordinate 15,381 downwards.
ATGAATATGAAAAAGAAACTTAAACATCAGAAATCAGATTTAGATTCTTTCTATGAATCCAGGATAATTATTTGCGGACAGTCTGTTTTCCCTGAAAAAAATCTTCAAGGTCTTCTTCTTAATGACGGTTTTACCTGTGTTGAAGTATTTCCGTTGCTTAAAGACCTGTCCAGCCGGATTCAGGAGAAAAGATATGATCTGATAATTGCGGGATATAACTATTCCGATAAGGACGAAATGTTTGAATACATAGAAGAGATTCGTGATTTCGACGATGATGTGGCAATTATTACAATTTCAGATAAAAGGCATAATCTGGAATTTTTTATAAATAACAGAATTAATTTTCATTTTACGGCACCTGTAGATTTTCTTTCTCTTATCCGCGGCATAAAAAAGGCGATTGGCGACAAAAAAAACAGTGAGATTGGAATGCAGTTTTTTGATGCGCTTTTCGGTATTCAGTTCAGTACTCATAAAGAGACGCATTCCCGGACGTTCAGTCATGTTATTCGCACGACTAAAGTTTACGGTAAATTTCTTCTTTTTCTATATCAGAAGGGCAGGATAGATCTGACCTCATGGTCACTGAAAAATTGTCTCATGGCCTCCCTGGTTCATGATATTGGTAAATTGAAGGAAAGGCAGGATATTCTGTATAAAGAAGGCGGTCTTTCTAAAGATGAGTACATGCATGTGAAAAAACATGCATGGTTTTCCATTACAACTCTTTTAGGAAGCCATAATTTCGAATTTATTTCAGATGCGGCTGCTGCTATCGAAACGGTCAGCGGTTATAATGAAAAAAATCTCGGAGCGCAGACTAAATTATGGATGAAGAAAATACTGACTGGCGGGGAGGGAGTCTTTACAGATATTGAGGATTTCTTTTCCTTAATGCAGACAAAACCGTTTATACACTCTCTTAATCGTGATTTGTTATATATTGTTTTCCGCCATCATGACGGGGTTGATAAGCCGTATCATTCGGAGGAGGAAATTGCATTTTTTTCACACATAATGGGCCGCAAAGTGGAACGGAAATTACAGGAAAATTTCATCATTGATATTGTTACAAATGCCATTACCATCTGTGATATGTACGATGCACTTATTGATCCAAGCAGGGATTACCGCAGGTCATCATATAGTTCAGTTTTTGTGTTATACCTTCTTTTTGTTGAAATGAAAACAGGAAAATTTTTTGAATTCATCTATAAGGATTTTCTTGAATTTATTATTGAAAAAAGCGGCGATGAATATGCCATTAAGGTTGATCTGCTGAAGACAGGAGAAATCGCACTTGAAATTTTTGAAAAAATTTATCAGAATTTCAGGATTACGAGATATCAGGAATCTGATTTTTCTGATTTTTTTACTGGAAATCTGTCTCATTTCATTTCAGGATATAATGATCCTGATGACAAAACATTCATAAGACTCAATAATGAATGGGTTGATTATTTCACTGAAACACGGAAAGTGCTGGTTGAACAGTTTTATGGCAAATTAAAGGAAGAACGGATTATTAATAAAAAAATTGAGGATTTTTCTCTTCAGGAAATTAAATGTTTCGATACTTTATATAAACTTTATTACAGTTATTCATCTGAAAGAATGAAAACACTGGTTATTAATTTCTTTAAGGAAAAGGTCATTCTTGACAGCTTTTCATCTCAGGACAGGAAAATAATAAGCGATGCCCTTTTGAATGATAAAATCAACTCCAAAAAAGAACTTATAGATCTGATTTTAAATACATATGATGAAGGAAATATTCTTCTATTATTTGACGGCATGGATGAAAGGGAGATAATTGCCGGCATTAACAGTTATATCTCCCGCATTTCTATCGTATAATCTGTGTTCCGACTCCTGCATCAGTAAATGATTCCAGCAATACAGCATGCTCAACCCGTCCGTCTATTATGTGAGTTTTTTTCACTCCATTTGAAATCGCACTCATGCAGCATTTTGTTTTAGGAATCATGCCTCCTGATATTTTTTTTGAATTGATATGTTCCGTTATTTCATCAGTCGTAAGACTTGTAACAAGGAGGTCATCAATTTTTACACCTTCAATATCTGTTAGCAGAATGAGTTTCTCAGCCTTAAGTGACTCTGCTATTTTGCCTGCAACAGTGTCTGCATTTATGTTATATGTGTTTCCGTTTTCATCAACACCGATCGGTGCAATCACCGGTATATATCTTTTATTTTCCAGAGTTTCAATTATATCAGAATTAATATGCTTTACATCTCCGACCAGGCCGATATCAATTTTTTCATTGTTATTGTAATGAAATAATTTTTCAGCTATTATTAAATTGCCGTCTTTACCGCTAAGGCCTACCGCTTTTCCTCCGGCCAGATTTATATTTTTAACAATTTCTTTGTTTACCTGTCCAACAAGTACCATTTCAGCATATTCCATGGTTTCACTGTCAGTTACCCTGAGTCCGCTCTCAAACCGGCTTTCTTTTCCGACTTTTGAAAGAAGATCATTTATCTGCGGTCCGCCTCCGTGAATAATAACGGGATTGATGCCTACATACTTAAGCAGAACCATGTCCTGGGCAAATGAATACTTGAGGTTTTCTTCAGTCATGGCATTTCCGCCGTATTTAATTACAAATGTTTTGCCGTAGAATTCTTTAATATATGGAAATGATTCCATCAGGATATTTACTTTATCAATATATTTCTGCATCATTACAGTTCCTCCACAAGTTGAATGCTGTTCCTGAAAATAACGTCAATCAGGATGGGGGTGATTTTATTTAACGGTTCTATGGAGTCAATTACTATACTTTTCTTAAAAAACTTATTTTTATTTCTGTCATAAACAAAAATCTGAAGTTCATTTTTCCGTGAATTTCTGCAGAATACTGCAATGTCCGCTTCCAGTGAATGTGATATTTGAGGGATCTGGGTCTGATTCAATGTCTGGAGGTTAATATGATTTTCTTCTATGAAACCTGTAAGTTTCATTATAGGTACTATTTTGTAGTTTTTCTGAAGATACAGACGTAAAATTTCCTCACGGATTATTCTATCCTGAATTTCATTTATTTCGTTTGATTCAATTCCCAGTATCAGGATAACAGGCTGTTTTTCAGCACGTATTCCGGTGGTTAATATTATTACTGAAAATGAAAACACAAGCAATTTGGAAATAAGATTAATCATAAATACATTTTTAATGAAATATTAAAAAAAGTAAATCGATTTTTAATTTACAGAGCTAAGATATAATTATACTAGGATTTAAAAAGGAGTTTTTTCATGATGATGGATGAATCTGCATTGAATATATATCAGATTGCATTTCATAATTACTTTATTGATATTTATTGGAAGAAAGATCTTCTGCCTGTAAAAAAAATCGGATTTTCAACATTAAAAACGGATAGTTATTCATCCGATTTGAATCCGGCTGTGTTTCATCTGGTGGAAAATATCAGAAATTATCTTTCCGGAAAAAAAGTTTCGTTTACTACTGAAATTCTTGATCTTTCAGGTATAAGTAATTTTTCTGCTTCGGTATTAAAAGAGCTTTCTGAAGTGAAATATGGAGATGTTATTTCCTATAGGGAGCTTTCTGAAAAATGCGGAACTTCAGCTGTCCGTGCTGTAGGGTCGGTAATGGCAAAAAACAGGTTTCCGCTGGTTTACCCATGTCACAGGGTAATAAGAAGTACCGGAGAAATCGGGCAATTTGCCGGAGGAACAGAGCTTAAAAAATTATTACTTGAAACTGAAGGATTAAAATTCATTTCTGCAGACAAAATTCTAATTAATAATTAAAAATAAACAGGCGGAAAGGCGAATATTTATTTTAAGAGATCAGTCATGTTTTTTAATATATATTCAGGTTCCGGTGAAAATTTTTCAATAGGAATATGTGACCATTGTACATAAGCAAAATCTATGTTTACTCCCTTTGCAGACTGCTGATCATATATTGCATCTCCGACAAATAAGGTTTCTTCTGCTTCTGATTTAAGAATTTCGAGTGCTTTGGAACATGATTCATGATGCGGTTTCGGATTTACTACGTCCTCCGGAGTTACCGTCAGATCAAAAAAATGAAGAATATTGAGTTTTTTAAGATACATGTCAAGTGTAGATCTGGTTCGAGATGTTACAACTGCAAGTTTTGCTGCATTTTTTTTAAGCATGGCCAATGCAGAGCTGGTTCCGGGACCCTCTTTTAGAAATTCTTCATGTATTTTTACCTGGTAATTCCAGTGAAACCGGTTTATTTCCTTCATTTTTTCCGGTGTCTGGGTTCCCATATAAAGTTCCATTTGTTTTGCAAAGGGAATTCCCATGAAGCGGAGAATGTTCTCCCGCGTCTGAGGTGCAGCTCCGTAATGTTCTAGTGTATTTCTATAGCTTTCAATTATCAGATCGGCTGTATCAATAATCGTGCCGTCTGCATCAAATAAGTAAGTATTGTATTTTTTCATTGCATACTCCTGCCGGATCATGAGAATGGTTTCTGTATTTTTTGAAAAGAATTTTTTTTGTTTTTTATTAAATAATAATATAAATTTATGTGTCCGGATATATAATAAATAAAAAAACTCAGGTATGAAAATGATTGTCGGTGATTTGATTTTATTCAGTGATACTTTTAATCTTATTAAAAACCATCTTGTTACAAATGAAATAATAACTGACAGTGTTGATCTTGATATGGATGACATTGAAGATATTATTATGAGTTCCGACTACATCAGATCATATTATTACACCAGCATTATGACCTATTTCTTTGAATTTAAGATCAGCAGGGAAATCAACAGTCTGTCTTTTTCGGTTAACTGCGTAGATAGTCCGGAAAAAGAGAAACTGGCATTTCCTGATTTTGGAGCTACTTTTGATCTGTTCACTGAAAGCAAACGTCAGATTAAAATTAACAGTTTTGTTTCATTTACGGTTGCAGGCAACTATTCCTGGAAATATATTCCCTCTGTGCAGGGAATTGTCAATGCTGAAGGATATCTGCCTGTTTTCGGGAAAACGGGAATAGAGCAGCGTATTATTCCGCCTGATAACATGATTTACAGTATGGAGGATTTTAAAAACATGCTTGACCCGATTCATTACCGTCAGAGTCTTAAAATAATCCAGATCGAAAAATAAGAGTTTTTAATCAGAATTTTTTCATTTCCTTCTTTTCCGAAGAGATGAAAAGAAATTTTATAAAGAAATAAATACCCGCAGATACCCATAACAGTCCCCAGAAGATCGAATTACCGAAATACAATTCACCCAGTCTTGATGCATCCGACTCGGGACTTGTTCTGAAAACGGCATCGGATAGAATATCAATTAATGCATACAGCATGCTTGTGAGACCGAATATCTTCAGAATAATATCATTAAACATATCAGGTGCTTTATATCCGGAAAAAATAAGCAGCGCTGAAAATCCCAGTGTAAATATTTTTCCGGTAAAATTAGATACATAGATAATTCCTGTTATAAATAGAAGTACTCCGATAATACCTGCAAGCTGCCTGTCGAAATTATATCTGGATGAAAGAAGCAGAATCAGTCCGCCCCACAGCATGCTTCCAAGATAACCTGCCGACAGAATCAGAAACTGACTTCCTCCGTAAGTATAGCACATTCCTCCCTCGTCAAGCGTTACACTGATTGATGAGATTCCTCCTCCGGTAATTACTGCGGCGATCCCATGGCTGATTTCATGCAGAAGCACAACAAACAGTTTAACCGGAAAAAGCGGAAATGTATTCCAGAATACAATTATCAGTATGATGAGAATAATAAATAATGACAGTTTTCTGAAATCGGTTTTATTAAAATTGAGTTTCATTTGTTATGATCCTTCATAAACGGTACATATTTCATATCTATCTGAAGAATATGATTAACCCACCAGTCATGCATTTTATTTTCAACTTCTATCGCAAGATATTTATCTGCGCCTTTTTGGGAAAGTTCTGATTCAATCTTCTGAAAAAATTTCTCAAAAGAACGGTGTATTTCAGTATGCTTGTGAATGTCCGGGTAATGTGCCTGCATCATGAGGGACTCTTCGGTACTGAAATGCCAGCTTATGTAATTTCTGAGAAAATTTATTAGTGTGACGAGTTCTTTTTTTGCTGAATTGGAATATATGGCGAGTGAAAGAGTTTCAATATGTGTAAAAAGCTGTTTATGCTGACTGTCAATTTCCGGAATTCCTGTTTCATATTCAACTTTCCATTTATTTGATAGATTATCCATGTGAAATAATATAATACACTCTGTATAAAAATCAAGATGAATTTTTAATCCGATGTGATATACTCTTATAACTATTCAAACGGGGGGAATTTGGATTTTTACAATTTATTCTCACGATATTATGATGATATATTCCGTCCTGATGCCGATCTTGCCGCTTTTATAAGCGAAAGGTTAAAAGCAGCTGGTGTCTCAGAGGTGCTTGATATAGGCTGCGCAACCGGCGGATATTCAGATCTGTTTTCACGAAATGGCTTTAAAGTTTCCGGAATTGATCTTTCTGAGAACATGATAGAACAGGCGGAAAAAAAGTCAGAACTTTCCGGAATAAAATTCAATGTTCTTGATATGCGTAAAATCGGAACTTTTTATCCGGAAAGCAAATTCGGAGCTGTTTTAATTCTGGGGAATACACTTGTTCATATTACTGATGATTCAGAGTTTGCCGGTTTTTTTCAGTCAGTATTCAGGACTTTACAGCATAATGGAATTATATTTATTCAGCTGATAAATTATGATCATTTTATAAAGAATAAAATCAGGGATCTTCCTGAAATTACAGGTGAATCACTCAGTTTCAAAAGACGGTATAACTATTCAGGAGATAAATCTGTCATTTTTAATACCGAAATAACAGAAAAAATTTCCGGGAAAAAGTTCGATAATTCAATCTTAATTAATCCTGTCCGGAAAAATTACGTTACGGAAGTTCTGTCGGAATGCGGTTTTAGAAACATGTCTGTTTTCAGCGGAAGCGGATCACAGTATAACCCAAATTCAGTTTCTATTCTGATATCTGCGGAAAAATAAATCAGAAAGCGTGCTTAATCCATGCCCCGCCGAGAATTTCATTTTCTTCATTATAAATTACTACTGCCTGTCCGGGAGTAATTTGTGAAAGAGGTTCAAGGAAGGTAATTTTTAATTCATCATTAATTTCATTAATTTCAGCTTTTATCTTTTTCTGTGTTGATCTTGTTTTAATATATGCGATGGTATTTAAATTTTCGGTTTTCATATGAATTACTCTGTCAGCAATAAGTCCGTTTCTGTATAATTCGTCCTGGTATCCGGCAACAATTTCATTTTTTTCAGTATTGATTTCCGTTACATACAGCGGACTGCTGTCTGAGATTCCTAATCCGCGTCTCTGTCCGATTGTGTAGTGGAAAATTCCGGTATGTCTGCCGATTACCGTTCCGTCCTTTTTGACAATGTTCCCGGGTATCGGCTTCACGCCTGTATATTTTTCAATGAAGTTTTTATAATCATTATCCGGTATGAAACATATTTCCTGACTGTCCGGTTTATCTGCAATTTGGAGATTGAATTTTCTCGCCATATCGCGTATTTCATCTTTTGTATATCCTCCGAGAGGAAAATTTATTTTAGAAAGATGAAACTGGTCAATCATGAAAAGAAAATAGGACTGGTCCTTATTTAAATCAGCTGCGGCCTTAATGAAATAGCGTCCAGTTATCTCATCAAGTTTAACTGCCGCATAATGTCCTGTGGCAAGACAGTCGCAGTCAAATGAAAGCGCAATATCAATGAGTCTGTTGAATTTAATTTTTGCATTACAGATGATGCATGGACTTGGAGTTTCCCCGGACAGATATTTTTCACAGAAAGGTTTTATGATTTCAGATTCAAAGTCGGTTTCCAGGTTTACCACATGATGTTCAAAATTGAAATCGTCTGCGATCTTTTTTGCATCAGTAACCGACTGATCCGCAAAAAAGTTAGCATGTGTATTTCCGGGAACAAGATTGTTCTGATCGCTAAGTCGGGCTGTAATTCCGATTATTTTATGTCCCTGCTCTCTAAGAAGAAGGGCTGCGACTGATGAATCAATTCCTCCGCTCATCGCGACTGCAATTTTCATATTACCTCGATAATATCACTGAATTTATGACATTATCAAATCTCCGGCTGAAAAAGGGAAACATTTTTTTTGTACTGATACCGTAAATTAATAGAATTTTTCCGTCTTTTTCGAATGAATAAATTTTAATTACATTGTTCTTTCTGTCTTTGGAAATATTCCAGTAAACACTGTCATTATTTATTTTTGACCATCCGATCTGCGAAATCGAATATCCGTGTTTTATCATCCATTTTTCGGCTGTTTCCTGCGCTGACAGTGATTTTTTAACGGCTGTAATCTTAAATTCTGAAAAATCATTACTGTTTTTAAAACAGGCGATCGTACCTTCGACAATTTCCGACTGAGAAAGTTTTTCACTTTCCCAGCCGAAAGGAATTGTAATCTCCACTCCATGTCTTGCGAATTTATAGGTTTCATCCGGGTTCTCAGACAGGTTGGTATTTGCATCCTGCGGATTGTTATTCCATGCGGTTTTCAGATATATCTGTCTGATGCTTAGTACGGCTTTTCTGTCAATTTCATTAAAGTTTTTTTCATTCATCATCCAGCCGGCAACTTTTACCTGTTTCACCGAATTCAGCGGTTTTACTTTTTCGGCAATTTCAGGAAATGACGGAGGAGCCAGGAGCTCAATTCTCTGACTTTTATAATACTGAAGAAGTGATTTTATTTTAACTTCATCCCGCTGAACAGACTGCTTGAGATAAATTTTTGCTTCAGATTCATTCTGCATTTTTTCTGCATTGAAATTACTGATTAGAGTAAATATGGATCCGCTTTTGAATACATCATCAAGTTCCGGCGGGTAAATACCATGTCTGCATTTATCTTCCAGTTTCATATACTTGTCCTGATAACTGCTGAAAACTTCATCTGAATAATTAAGCTTTGAATAACGATCCATATACCTGTTAATGTTGTCAACAAGTACGTTTATTTCATACTGTGCCAGTTTTTTCTTGATTTCATTATCACGTGTCTTCCGGGCGAGTGCATATTCCGCCTGTCTGGAGTAATAGTCCCGCCGGCTTTTTTTAAGCTGAATTACCGAACCGGTGTTTTTATTTATTTCACTTTCACGAATTGAGCTTAATTTTTTTAATTTTTCATTAGTCAGATGTATTCTCTCTCTGTTTTCAATACTTAAAGACTGATTGATTGTATTTAATAATTCTGTTTCAGGTTTAATTATCGAATATATTTCTGCAGAAAAATCAGGGTTCTCAATTTCACCAAATGCGCCATGAGTACTGTCCAGCAGCAGAATGAAATCAGCATACTCCCTGTTTTTATCGATCCTGTATTGAAATGCCGCCTCAATCGAATTTTCCGGCAGGTTTTTTGTTTCCGAAAGCCATCTTAAATACAGCATTGAGGCTTTGATGTATTTTTTCGCTGAATTGATTTTGTTCTGATATACTGTTTTTGAGTTATAGTATTCATTGTAGTACTGTTTAATATAATCATCATAACTTATGCTTCCGTCGTGATGAGGTTTCAGTTCAGTATTTTCCTGTGTTCCTTTCCTGTTATAATCATCTTTTAATGACCTGTCCTGAGCGGTAAAATACAGGGACGAGTCCTTAAATCTGACATTCAGAATTGCATTAAAGGATTTCTCGAAAGAATCAAAGGTTTTATCATTTTCAAAACCGTTTATTAATTGTGCTGAAGATGTTTTCAGTCTGTCAATTTCATTGTACAGCTCATTGAGGTCAGGTTCGGAAGGATGGTATGATCCGTCATTTTTAAAACCGTATTTTTCAGTATTAAGAAGATTTGATCTGAAAAACTGAAATGAAAGTTTTTCAAGTACTTCCGGACGCTTGTTATAGTAATCAAGTTTTGAAACATTTTTATCTGCAGGTACATATTCCAGAAGCTGTGAGACAAGTTTATACTGTCTTATTTTTGAGTCATAATGCATGTTGAGTGTATTGATAACCCAGGATGCGGATATGATTTTTTCATCATATTTAAAATCATCCAAATCCGGAGAATTTTTAAAGTGTTCGGAAATTTTTTCCCCGGTAATTTTTTTTAACTGATATTCATAAAGAAAATTATCCGCTTTATTTGCTTCTGCAATTACCTCAGCCGTTATTTCGGCGGTTGCGGCGGTGGAAATTCTGCTGTAACTGCTGATTGATTTCTGAAGAATTGCTTCAAGAACAAGATATTTTCTGTAATAATCCATCATGTTTTCCGAAGCAAATGCGGCAGTAAAACTCTCATCTATATTGGGGAAATTTCTGCTGAGATATTTATATGTATAGGATTGAAGAAACAACCTGGTTCTGTCATTCCAATCGTTAAACTGATTATATTTAAGAATCTGACTTAGATATTTAAGATTTACGGCTGCTTCCGCATAATGTCCGGAAATATTTCTTATTTCCTCATCAGTGTATTTTTTGGTGCCCGAATTAATATCCTCCGGACTGAGCATATTTGAATTAAAAACCCTGATTGCATTTTCTGCTGTATTAATGTCGCTTTCAAGTATGCTTTTAATTATTTTATTCGGTTTATTCTCAATTAAGGCAAGTTCCTGCCTGAGATTTTCAACCCGCTGTTCCCACCACTGCAGCCGTCTTTCAGAAAAACCGTATGAATTTATGGATAATATCAGAATAAACAGTGATATATAAATGATTCTTTTTTTCATGCATTCCCCCTGCAGCTGAAATGTATAGTTATACATTTTATTATCGGACGTTTCAGGAAATTCGATTAATTATGGAAAAGAACGGAAAGCTAACATTTTCTACATTATATATATAATATATTTATAAAGTGAGAACCTGATTATGGTAATGTAAACTAAAGTTATTCCGGGATCAGGATTCTGAAAATCTCTTGACTTGAAAATAATATGGGTATAAATGTATCAATGAGACATAATAGTGAGGATATCATGCCTGCTGAAATTAAAAAAACCGTAATTTCATATGATGAAATGAAAAAGCAAATGGATAATGAATTGTCCGCCTTCATCTCTTCCGGTAACGAAACAGAATATATTGAAATGCCTAAATATTTTTTTGAAAAAGGTATTTGCCGGATTTCTTTTAATATACCTGGCTTTAATGAGGTTTCAGTCTTCAATATTCTTCAGATAATGAAAAACCATATTGAAAATATCCGGATTCATACCATGGATCCGGGATATTATGCTTTTCAGGCGCTGAATTCAAATCTGTTCAAAACGGAAGATATCCTTGATAACATTAAAATTGAAATTTTCGGTATTACGGCGAATCATAAAGTGGAGATCAGCAAGAAAGCTAATTTTACGCAGGAGGAAGTTAATCTGGCTATTGAAATTTTCAGATATTTCCACAATAAAGAGGATATTGATGCAGTTTCCGAACTTAAAAAATTAGGTGCATCTGTATATATTGAAAATAATTCGCTGTCATGGAATTATATTGCAGGTTATGAGGATGTTAAACGAAAAATACGTGAATCTGTTATTCTTCCTTTGCAGAACCCTGATGTATATGATTCCATAGCTAAACTTACGCGGCAGAAATTTGAATCAAACAGGCCGAAAGCAATACTTTTTGAAGGTTCACCCGGAGTAGGTAAAACAACCATTGCAAGAATTATTGCAGGTGAGGTTAAGATTCCTCTTGTTTATCTTCCCATCGAGTCGATAATGTCGAAATGGTACGGGCAGTCTGCAAAAAATCTTTCTGAAATATTTGATTACTGTGAAGAGCTGGGCAGTTGTATTCTTTTTCTTGATGAGATCGATTCCCTTGCCGGTTCCAGAGATCAGAATATGTTTGAAGCCACAAGAAGAATTCTTTCTGTACTTCTGCGCCGTCTGGACGGAATTGAATCCGTTACAAATACGATTACAATAGGAGCAACAAACAGGAAAAATGACCTTGACACTGCCTTGATCAGCCGCTTTGATCAGACCATTTTTTTCCCTCTTCCTAATCAGAATGAACGGTCAGCGATTTTTTCAAATTACGCGCGTCATCTTTCTCAATCTGACCTTGATGCAATCGGATTGCTTTCTGATGGTCTTTCAGGAAGAAATATTAAGGATATCTGCGAATATTCCGAAAGACGATGGGCGAGAAAAATTATCATAAAAAAAGAGGAAGTGTCTGTTCCCCCGGCTGATTATTATAAATATTCAGTCAATCTGTGGCTTGGTAAAAACAATATCGAATCCTGATGCTCCCTGTGTCTATGGTGTTTTATGATTCTGTAAGATTCCTGCATGCACAGGAATGACAGCAGCCGTGTGAAGAAAAATTGAGTATAACTGTCATTCCGGCTGAAGTGACAGCGGAATGCAGGAATCTTTTGGAGTTGAATCGTAACACTGTATTTAATTATAAGACACTACACTGTAAGATTCCTGCATGCGCAGGAATGACAGCAGCTGTGTGAAGTATAACTGTCATTCCGGCTGAAGTGACAGCGGAATGCCGGAATCTTTTGGAGTTGAATTGTAACACCTGTATTTAATTATATGACACTATAGTGTAAGATTCCTGCATACTCAGGAATGACAGGAAAATAAGTAATATACTGTAAGATTCCTGCATACGCAGGAATGACAGGAAAATAAGCACTACACTGTAAGATTCCTGCATACGCAGGAATGACAGCAGCTGTGTGAAGTATAACTGTCATTCCGGCTGAAGTGACAGCGGAATGCAGGAATCTTTTGGAGTTGAATTGTAACACCTGTATTTAATTATATGACATTATAGTGTAAGATTCCTGCATACGCAGGAATGACAGGAAAATAAGCACTACACTGTAAGATTCCTGCATACGCAGGAATGACAGGAAATAAGTACTATACTGTAAGATTCCTGCATACGCAGGAATGACGGCGGGAGTTATCATTGGCAGTATCGGAAAATTACCATCCGGTCATAACTCTGTGTTACATGAAATTTGAGGCATAAGGATGAGCTGTATGCGCTGTGTTTTTTTTCAGATCTTCAAGTAATGCAAGCATATAAAATTTCTGTTCTGGAAAACGGATATACAGGCACAGATCGTTATTTTCAGCGGAAGAGGTGAAAACAGTTTTTTTCAGCTCAAGATTTTCAATAATTGTAATCATTTCATCAAGAATATCCGGTACGGCATCATGGTCGGATTTTAATTCACTGTTCAGACCTGTCCGTACTTTGTGAGTTACATCTACCGCATTAATATAATCCGGTGACATATTTGAAAGATGTTTTGCTGTAATAAATGCATTCATCTGGAGATCATCTTTCGCTGCGGTCCCGAGAGCAATTGTCTGAGCAAGTTCAAGCCCGGCCTCTTTTATGAAATAGGCCGCCATTAACTGATCCTCATTTGTTGATGTCATGTTCATGTCGGAAAGTATCTCATTGCTTCCCGAAATAATATTCTGGTAAACGCGGGTCAGTCCGTGAGTTTTCAGCAGATTAAGTCTTTTGGTTCCTTTTTCAAGTATTAAAGAAGTTTCCGCCATTATTGAAATTCTGGTCAGAAACGGATTTACTTTTTTAAGATAGTCAAGTGCTTCAATTATGTAGCCGTCAGGCAGAGAAATGGCGTCTTCATATAGAAGAAAAGCGTTCCGGTAGGTCCCGTTCTTTTCTATGGCGGCATCGATCTGTTCAATTACCTGGTTAGATGAGCAGACAGTGAAATCCGATTTTTCATCGACAGGACAGAATGTGCAGTTTTTATTACGGCATCCTGTTGTCAGGTTTACCTTCAGACTGTGAATTTCTGTCGGCGGGATTATTAAATGATTTAAATGGTACATGTTACCTCCATGGAATTACCGTCAGAAGGTATTTGGGCAGGTTACGGGGTAATTCCTCCGATTATATTAATAGTATCGGTGTAAAAACTTAAAGTATAAGTAAATTTTATGTCGTATTAATGTATTTTATGCAATCGCAGCAGAATATATGACAGGGTATTAAAAGAAGATGAAATGCTCATGTTTTATGATGAAGGCAAATAAAATATTCCGATTATAATTTAATTTTGAGCTGATAGGATTAAGGCAGCTTTTACTGAAATGCGGTCAGTATTTATTTATTGACTATATCCGGATTCAATGTATAAAAAATCGGGGTATAATCTTGAGAAACGCATTTTTTGATAAAATAATTGAAGTAAATAGTTACGACGTGATTTATATTGGTGGAATTGAACGGATTTTTCAGGAAGTAACCGGCAATTCTCTTCCTGAAAATTACGCCGTTTCCGCTCCATTTGACATATTTACGGACTCTTCAGGCTTTTTTTCTGAAAGTGAAATTAAGTGTATTTTAAAATTCAGGACAATGAAAAAGCAGGCTGAATGGATTTCCGGCCGTTATCTGATAAAAAATGCCTTAATACTGAAACATCCTGACAAGAAATTTTCTGCCATTGAAGTATCATATCATGATGAAGGTGCTCCTTTTCTGAAGCTTTTCCCTGAGTATTCAATTTCAGTGAGTCATTCAGGAAGATATACAGCCCTAATGCTCTGTACTGAAAAACGGAATACTGCAGCAGTTGATATGGAAGAAATTGTTTTAAAAAATACAGGAAATATCATGAAGATTGCGTTTACTGAAAACGAAATAGAGCAGATGAATAAAAATATCAATATGAATCCTGTATTAGAATTAACTGAAGGTTTGAATAAATTTTATGAAGTCTGGACAGGGAAAGAGGCTTATCTGAAATATATCGGACGCGGATTTCATGAACCGCTTAAAAATATTGAGATCATTAATAATCAGATTTTATATAAAGGAATCAGGCAGAAGCTTTCTCTTGTGTCTGTTATTTTTGATAATCATTTTATTTCATATATTAAATCCGATTGAAGTATTTTGAACCGGTAAAAATTTAACAATGTTATTTGCAATTTTAATTTATGGAATCAACTTTTAAATGGTATGTATTTACAAAGTAATAACTTATGCAAACAGGAAAGATTCATTTATGATGAAAGAATATATGTTATTAGTTGAAAAAATGTATCTGTTTTTATGTCCTTTTTTCAGCGTTTATTTCAATCCTTTCTGCGACAGGTCTTACAGAATTGATTAATCCGACTGATGAAATATCTTTCGATATCTTTTCTGTAATTACTGCCATCGGTATCACTCAGGGAATGTTCCTTGCGTTTTTACTTTATAGAATCAGATCCGGAAATCACAGAGCAAATAAAATTCTTGCAGCATTTTTAATTCTTTTATCTTTAATTATTA
>JAFGJZ010000163.1 GCA_016928815.1 Spirochaetota bacterium | reverse complement strand
GTTGATAAACCGCCGTGTACCGGACGGTATGCACGGTGGTGTGAGAGGTCGACTGACAAACTAACTGTCAGTCTCCTACTCGATTAATATGATTTATGAAAGGTTGCAATTTCGGCACCGTTGAAAGCTAAATCATGGCATTAAGTTCTTAGCAGACTCTCCTCAATACTGTTCATCAGCTTGTCCTCTCTGCTTCGCATAATCTCAGCGTCTGCTTCATTTGTTTCATGATCATAACCGATGAGATGCAGAATGGAATGTATTACAAGTCGAAGAAACTCCTCTTTCAGAGTAACTTCATATTCAATAGACTGCTCATATGCTTTTTCGAGAGACAGAAAAATATCACCGAGCTGTTCAATTTCATCAATGCTGTTGTTCGGAAATTCATCTTCACGGTATGCGAAACTGATTACATCTGTCGGGCGGTCTTTCTTCCGGTAATCTTTGTTCACAGAATGAATGAATTCATTGCTGCAAAGTATAATGTTGATTTCCTTTTTATTAAGATCAAGTTCTCTTAATACGGACATGCAGCATGCAGTCGCGTATTTTTTATCAATCTCCTTAAAAGGTATTTTTATATTCTCGGTAAAAATATTTATTTTATTTTGATTTTTCATTCATTTTATTTTCAAGATCCTCAATTTCCTCCTGTTCCGGGTATTCTATTCTTGAATGAAAAATACCGTTAAGGATGTTTAGAAAAGCTTTCTGTATTTTATTAAGTTCCATCATTGTAAGGTTCGAGTAGTCAAGTTCACTGTTGTTCAGCTTGCCGTAAATAAGTTTTTTAATCATCTCTTCAAGTTTTTCATATGTAGGATTCTTGATTGAACGGGACGCGGCTTCAACAGTATCTGCAAGCATGACTACGGCAGATTCCTTTGAATGCGCTTTCGGTCCGGGATATCTGAAATCCTCCTGACGGACGAATTCCTTCTTGTTCCTGGTATGCGCTTCCTCAAGTGCCTGGTGATAAAAATATGTCATTGTTGAATCACCGTGATGTTCTTTTATGAAATCAATCACGGCAGAAGGAAGTCCGTTCTTTTTGGCAAGTTCCACGCCCTTTTCAACATGACTTATTATTCTTTTGCTGTAATCGTACGGTGACAGATTTATTTTATGTGAAGCTTTGTTTTCAATATAAATATGTGAATCTTCTATTTTACCTATGTCGTGATAGTAGCCGCCGACCCGCGCCAGAAGAGAATCAGCACCTATGTCTTTACAGGCTGCTTCAGCCATGTTTGCTACCATGAGTGAGTGATTATAGGTTCCGGGAGCGCTGATAAGCATCTCGCGGAAAATGGAGGCATTTAAATCCGTTAGTTCCAGAAGTTTGAATTTAGTCGTCAGTCCGAAGAGAAATTCAAGCACCGGGAAAAATGCCATTACAGCAATGGTGTTTGTAAGACCGCTGACGAAGGCAAGCTGGATATTTCTTATTATATCATTGTAAGTGTATTCATCCATGAGTCCGATTCCGTAAACGAGAAGTGAATTTATGAAACCGAAAATGAAACCCATTTTAAGAAAATCAGTTCTTTTTTCAAGTGACCTTGTTGCAAAAATACTGATGAATACAATATTTATTGAAATGGCAAGAGATGCATAGTCACCGCTGTTTAATGTATTTGTATAGAAAATTATATAAACAGAAATGAGAATAGCGAGCCGCTGATTATATATTATGGCAATTGTCATGACTACAAAAGGAATCGGAAGACAGAGAGAAAAAATAATATTGCTTCCTTCAAAGCTGAATGATTTAAAAATCAGATATGTGAATATAAAAAACAATGCCAGTAATATTCCTGCAATGACCGGAGCATTTATATCCGGTATGAGTACATGGAAATAATCACGTATGAAAAATATTATTACACCGAAAAATATTATCTGGAAAAGGAAAATCCCCAGAATGTAGTTTAAGTGCACCTGACTGGAATATTTATTGAGTACCTGGATTTTTTCAAGAGCCTCTTCTGTAACCGCATCCCCTTCCCTTACAACAATGTTTCCTTTTTTCAGAAGTCCGCGGACAGGCTTGACGGTTTTGGATATTTCCTGAATACGTTTTTTTGTCACTTCCGGATTGAAAACGAGATTAGGTTTTATCATTGATTTTACAATTATATATACAGACCATTTCTGGTCATCAGGATATGATGTCGTACTTCGTGCGCAAATCCCGTTTAATGAATTTTTTAAATCTTCCATCGAATTTATTTCTTCAAGCTCTGCAATAAGTTCATCGGTTTTATCCGAATTGCTGTAATTTATGCGGAACACAGAATTGGTGTTATCGATGTTCAGTGGATTATCATATCGTGTCTCAAGTATACCTTTACTGTAAATTTCAGTTAGAATAGAATTTATAGTTTTCCGTATGGCATCAGGATTGCTGTATGAAAGAAGTGAATTAAGTATTCTGGAATTATAATTAAGATATTCAGGCAGCCGGTTGTTAAGCTGGTTAATCATCACCTGCCTGTTGCCGTCAGTACCGTTTTCATTAATAACATTCGTAATATGATTAAAAAGAAAATTTATATTGCTGATTTTCTCGTTGAGGATATTGCGTTCCATGTCGAAAACAAGCGGAACAGACAATTCGGCGATTTTTTTTTCCTTATCTGATTCCGTTTTTATTTCATATACGATGTCCCATGGAATCCTGATGTTTTGCGTTGCGATATCGTGAAGATTGTAATTATATGCGTCACCGACCATTTTCCATGATAGAAAATATGTTGATAATGAAATCAGTGCTAAAAGCATGATAAATGATACTGATTTTTTTCCTGAATTAATACAACGGAGCAGCATTTGAAAAAATGAAATAAAGAAATTTGCCATTTAAGGATTAACTCCCTGCTTTATCATACGCAGAAACAATTTTTTCAACTACCGGATGTCTGCAGATATCGCTCTGATTAAATTTAACAAAACTGATTTCATCAATATTTTTCAAAATCTTTTCTGCATGCAGTAAACCCGAAGTATGAGGTTTGTCAATATCTATTTGAGTCGCATCTCCGGAAATTACCATTTTGGAATTACTTCCCAATCGCGTTAAAAACATTTTCATCTGGGAGGATGTAGTATTTTGCGCTTCATCAAGGATTACAAACGCATTATTCAGCGTTCTTCCTCGCATATATGCAAGAGGAGCAATTTCAATAAGATTGTTTTCGATCATTTTACTGACCTTTTCATAACTGGTAAGATCAAAAAGTGCATCGTATAGCGGACGCAGATAGGGATTTACTTTCTGCATGAAATCTCCCGGCAGATAACCGAGACTTTCTCCTGCTTCGACAGCCGGGCGTGTAAGTACTATTCTATTTATTGAATTGTTATAGAATTCCCTTAAAGCGCAGGCAACTGCCAGATATGTTTTTCCGGTACCTGCAGGTCCAATTCCGAAAACAACCGATTTTTTTGAAATCTGCGAAATATAATGAGCCTGATTCATGGATTTAGGATATATGGTTTTTCTGCTTTCAGGGATAAACACCTTAATTTTTTCAATGTCGGCAGATGCAAGATTATTTCCGGAATGAGCCTGCTGAATAAGATAACGCAGATCAAATTTATCAAATTCAAAATCATGACTTTTATCATGAAGATAATCCGAGAGAACGTGAAAAAGATTATTTACAGACGCTGTGTTTTTTTCATCACCGCTGATTTTTATGGAAGATCCTCTTGCAATCAGACGGACTGAAAATTCCTGCTCAATTATCTTGAGATTATTTTCATTTAATCCGCAGAGTTTTTTGAGCAGAGACATGTCATCAATTTCAAAAATTATTTCAGTCATTTTTAATTTCAGAAATTCTTAATGAGAGTTCTTTAAGCTGGTCTTTTGCAACTGCAGAAGGAGCCTGACTCATCATACACTGTCCTCTTTGTGTTTTAGGAAATGCTATTACTTCCCTGATTGATTCTCTTTGAAGAAGTATCATCATTATTCTATCAAGTCCAAGAGCAAGTCCGCCATGCGGAGGCGCGCCGAATTTCAACGCATCAAGAAGAAATGAAAATTTTTCATTAGCCTCTTCCTCGTTTATTCCGATAAGATCAAACATCCGGCTCTGAATTTCAGGTCTGTTTATACGGATTGATCCTCCTCCGATTTCAACGCCGTTAAGAACAATATCATATGCCTGTGCAAGAATATCATCTACATTTTCCGGAGTTATGTTATTAAGTTTATCCATGGATTCTGCGGCCGGTGCGGTAAACGGATGATGTTTTGCAAAATAACGCTTATCTTCATAAGAGTATTCAAGAAGCGGGAATTGAGTTACCCATACAAAATTAAGTTTTTCCTGATCGATTATATCTATATCTTTTGCAATTTTAATGCGTAAATTGCCCAGTGAATCATTAACTACCTGTTTTCTGTCACAGCCGAAGAAAAGAACAGTATCATCTTTAAGGGTGCATTTTTCGATTAGCTTTTTCTTTTCATCTTCAGACAGGAATTTGGAAATTCCGCCTTCAAAATTGCCTCCTCTGAAACGGCAGTTTGGAAGCCCGCCGGCTTTAAAAATTTTCACCCACTCTGTATAATCATCAAGCATTTTCCGGGTTATTTTATCGCCGGATTCAACCGGAAGTACTTTAATTACACCGCCGGTATCGATTGTATTTTTAAAAACCTTGAATTCGGAATCCTTAAAAATGTCTGTAACGGTTAAGAGTTCTAGTCCGAATCTGGTATCCGGCGCATCTTTTCCGTATCTTTCCATTGCATCTTCATAACTGAGCACCGGAAAATCGGAACCAATTTCCTTGCCTGTAACTGTTTTTACAATATCTTTCAAAAGTCCTTCAATTATTTTCATTATCATCTGCTGATCAATAAATGAAAGTTCCATATCTATCTGTGTAAATTCCGGCTGACGGTCATTTCTGAGATCTTCATCCCTGAAACACTTAACAATGTTAAAATATCTGTCAAAACCTGAAATCATGAGAATCTGTTTAAAAAGCTGCGGAGATTGAGGCAGCGCATAAAACTGACCTCCATGAAGCCTTGACGGAACAAGAAAATCCCGGGCTCCTTCAGGAGTGGATTTGTTCAGTACAGGAGTTTCTATTTCAATGAAATTATTCTTAACAAGGTAATTTCTTGTCGTCTGCATCATTTCATGGCGTTTAATCAGTGAAATCTGCATGTTTTCACGTCTTAAGTCAAGGTAGCGGTATTTTAATCTGATATCTTCATGGATGTGATCCCGTGTTTCAATCTGAAAAGGCGGAACTTCCGATTCGCTTAAAATTTCAATTGATGAAGCAACTATTTCAATTTCACCTGTTTTCATATCCGGATTAACTGATTCACTGCCGCGCAGTCTTACTGTACCTTTAACGCAAATACAGAATTCATTTCGGAGTTTATCCGCAATTAATGCAGTTTCCCTGTTCAGTGATTCATCTGCTACAATCTGAACGATTCCTGAAACATCCCGCAGCATAATAAATATAATTCCGCCATGATCACGTCGGCGGTCAACCCATCCGGCAAGTAATATTTCCTTATCTACATCCGATCTGGTAAGTTTTCCGCAATATAGCCTTTCTGCAAACATGTGATAATCCTTAAAATAGTTTTTCGCACTATAATTTTTTCATATTGGTAATTTGTCAATAATTAAATATGAACAATAAATTCAGGTTAGCCTGAATTCAACATTCCATTGCAACAGATAAAAATAACTCATTTGGAGTTTTAAATCCTAATGAACGTCTCGGTCTATTATTTAATT
>JAFGJZ010000162.1 GCA_016928815.1 Spirochaetota bacterium | reverse complement strand
TAAAATTAATTATAAATTTTAATGTTATTGATGATTATAATCACAGAAATATCATAAAATAATGACAACAAAATATATTCTGCCGTGTAATAAGACATAATCATATAAAATATTCCAAATAGGACATATTAAAAATTGCTTGACGCTGAAAACTGCTAACTTTACATGAAAAATAGAACTTTAAACCAGCTTTCTTTCAAATTTCAGAATATTTCCCTTTAATGAAAGTTATGCAGGATATTACACTTAATTTTCAAGATCATGCAATATTATGGAGACGATATGAGTGCAAAAAAAGACATTTTTATATTTGATTCAACTCTTCGTGACGGAGCACAATCTGAAGGTATTTCCTTTTCAGTTAAAGATAAAATTAATATCGTCGAAGCACTGGATTATATTGGAGTTAAGTATATTGAAGCCGGTAATCCCGGATCAAATCCGAAAGATCTTGAATTTTTCAGCGAAGCCAGAAACATACATTTAAAGAACGCAAGACTAACCGCCTTCGGAAGCACACGAAGACGAGACATCAAACCGGAAGATGACGCCAATGTCCAGTCACTTCTTCTTGCAGAAACACCGGCTGTTTCCATATTCGGGAAATCCTGGGATTTTCATGTAACTGACATAATTAAAACAACAAAGGATGAAAACCTCAAAATGATAAAGGATACAATTGCTTTTTTCAAAAGCAGCGGGAAGGAAGTCATTTTCGATGCTGAACATTTTTTTGATGGTTATAAAAACAATCCTGAATATGCTTTGAAAACGCTTGAAGCTGCACTCGAAGGCGGAGCTGATTCACTGTGTCTATGTGATACGAACGGCGGCTCTTTCCCTGATGATGTTTTTAATACTACAAAGCTGGTCTGCAATAAATTTTCCGGTTCAATCATAGGAATACATGCGCATGATGACGGCGGTATGGCGGTTGCCAACTCCATTCTTGCAGTTTCTGCCGGTGCGAAGCAGGTGCAGGGAACCTTCATAGGTTTTGGAGAAAGATGCGGAAACGCCAATCTGTCCGCAATAATTCCCAATCTGCAGCTTAAACGCGGTTATAACTGCATTCCTGACAATACAATCTCACATCTTACCAAAACTTCAAGACGGATTGCTTCCATTGCCAATATCATACTTCAGGATTCACTTCCATTTGTCGGAATGCGAGCCTTTACTCATAAAGCGGGGATGCATATAGACGGTGTGAACAAAGCATCCAAATCCTTTGAACATCTGGACCCGGAACTTATCGGAAATGAAAGAAGATTTCTAATGTCGGAAGTCGCCGGGCGGTCATCCGTTCTTCAGAAAATTCAGCTCATTGATCCGGACATAAACAAGGATTCTCCCGAAACAAAGGAAATTCTCGACAGACTCAAGGAACTCGAACATGAAGGCTATCAGTTTGAAGGAGCGGAAAACTCATTTGAACTGGTCATAAAAAGACACTTGAAGAAATATAAACCGTTTTTTGAACTTGAGCACTTTAAAATAATTGGCGAACAGCCTGCCATTAACAGGGAAATCAGTTCTTCAGCGCTTGTGAAAGTAAGGGTTGGAAATGAAACTGCAATCAATGCCGCGGAAGGAGACGGTCCCGTAAATGCACTTGACAAGGCTCTTCGCAAATCTCTGGACGGATTTTTCCCTCAGCTGAAAAATGTGAAACTTACAGACTATAAAGTGCGCGTACTTGACACAAAGGATGCTACTGCAGCAAAAGTCCGTGTAATAATTGAAAGCACTGACGGTGAAAATATCTGGAACACGGTGGGTGTTTCAACAGATATCATTGAAGCAAGCTGGAAAGCTCTGGTCGATTCAATTGAATACAAACTTTTAATATAACATTCCGGTGGGAACACCGGATTACCGTAAATAATTCCTGCACATAAATATCAGTCATGTCGCTGACATGTACTGCCGTTGTCATCTATTACTTTAAGATTTTTTCTTATAACAGACATAGATAAATCCGCTATCTGTCTTTTTTACATTTAAATTACCTTCACAGTTCTTTTATTGACTATTCCCTTTTAGAGACCTATAATCATAGAAGAGAGTTCAATATTATCATGAAAAAAGATTTCTTAAAAATTATATTATTTGAACAAATTACTGATTATTCAGCTAAGCTGAATGAACACCTGGAAAAATCCGGACTGCAGAAGTATAAATATCAAACCAGAAAATTATCCGGAGTATCTCAGATAAAAGAAAATGATGCGGATGTCATCATACTTTCACATTCATTTCAAAAAACTTCAGATATTGAAACAGTCAGGACTTTCATTGAAAATTGCGGTTCCACTCCTGTAATTATTATTTCAGATAATGATCATAACGACTTTGCATCAAAATCAATTGAACTTGGGGCCGGCGACTTTATTCTTAAAAAAAATCTGAATCCTGAAATTTTAAAAAGAATAATCCTGTATACACTTGAACGAAATAGAAAAACAAGGGAACTGCTTTTAAGAAACAGGGAATTAAGTGAAAGCATAAGCCGCATGGAACTTCTTCTTTTAAGCATTGATGATCCTGTTATCGTTTCAGACAATGACAATAATGTAATCATGACAAATTATGCATCGGAAAAATTTTTTGGAAAAACATCTGATGAAATCAAAAAAATCAAATCAACTGATCTGCTCAAATCAGTTGATGAAAACAATTCACAGATTACATGCACTCACAGGGATTTAACATATCATGGTATTGTCAGCAGAAAGATGATACCATGGAACAATGCGGATGCCGAACTTATAACAATCAAGGAAATCAGTGAAAGAATAAATCATGAAAAAACCATAATTCAAAAGGAGAAATACTACCGGTCAATTCTTCAGAAAATCCATGAAGACATAATCGTCATTGATTCAGAATCCAGAATCATAGACATAAACAATTCGGTACTTCAGACAACCGGATTTACAATTGAAGAAATAATCAATAAAAAGTTTCCCGATATATTTTTTGCCATACCTGAAAAAGCGGAAACCGATTTCATAAAGAGGGCCATTTCAGAGACTTTTAAATATGGAAAACACCACAACTTTATGATGCAGTATTCCGCAAAAAACGGCAGATACAGATATCTTGATGTTATTCTCTCCCCCATTACTGATGATTTGTCCGTACTTTACATAGCAGCTGCACTGCATGATGTAACAGATCTTGTAGAATCACAGAAAAAACTTCTGGAAACAACTTCACGGCTGAATCTGGCGTTAAAATCAGCCAGCATTGGAATTTGGGACTATGATGTTGTAAATGACAAAGTATTCAACTCAATAGAATGGAAAAACCAGCTGGGCTATAAGGATGATGAATTTGCAGAAAGCACCGGCATTATGGGAAAACTTCTTCATCCCGATGACAGGGAACGTGTTTCAGAATACATGAAAAACGCTCTGGACAATAAAACCGTCGATTATTCAATTGAATTCCGCCTCAGACATAAAGACGGATCTTACATCTGGGTGCACTCAACAGCGGATATTTATCATGACAGCAGCAACCGGATAATAAGAATGCTCGGCTGTCATTTTGACATAACACAAAGAAAGCTGAACGAAGAAAAATTCAGAATGCTTTTTGAAACCATGGAACAGGGTGTAATATATCACCGTCCTGACGGGACCATAATTGAAATGAATCCGGCAGCGGAAAAAATATTCGGAATTAACAGAAGTCTGATATTAAAAAACCAGTCATTCGATAAGATAATGCATCCAATACATGAAAACGGTGAGTCTTTCACTTCACAGGAACTGCCGTCAATACAGGCATTCAAATCCGGAAAACGGACTGCTAAAATCCTAATGGGAATTAAAAACAAAAACGAACATAAAATTCACTGGTTAAATACTGTTGGAGTACCGGAATTCAGATCCGGAGAGAAGAATCCGTTCCGGGCATACTGCACCTTTGAAGACATTACCAAAGACAGAGACAATCAGCAGATACTCGAAAATTCACTGATTGAAAAGGAAATACTTTTAAAAGAAATACATCACAGAGTGAAAAACAATCTTCAGCTGATATCAAGCATGCTTGGACTGCAGCAGCGTCAGATAGAAGAGAAAAAATACAGGGATCTTTTCATTGAAAGCCAGAATAGAATAAAAGCAATTGCCATAATTCACGAAAAACTTTATCAGTCCAAAGATCTCTCAAATATTAATTTCAAAGAATATGTTCAGTCCTTTCTGAATTATCTGTATCAGGTATACCAGGATATCGCGCATGAAATAACGATGGAAAACAACATTGATAACATTTTTATGCCTGTTGACATAGCAATACCATGCGGTCTGCTTATTAATGAAATTACTTCCAATGCGTTTAAGCATGCATTTAAAGATCAGAATAAAGGAAAAATCATCATTAACCTCAGTAAAACAGACAATTTATATTCTATTTTTATTTCTGATAACGGTTCAGGAATATCAGAAGAACTGGATATATCCAACTCTTCAACTCTTGGTATGAAACTTATTGCGGCATTTATAGAACAGTTAAACGGTAAGTATGAAATCATAAAAAATCCCGGTACAAGTTACAAAATTACATTCAACTACGGAGATACTTCAAATGGCATCTAAAGTCTACAGCATAATGATTGCAGAAGATGACTCGGTTATAGCTCTTGAATTAAAGGAAATGCTGAAAATTGAAAATTACAATGTTTGCTGCACCGTTAAAACCGGTCAGGAGGCAATTGATAAAGCAAAATCAGAAAACCCGGATCTGATTCTTATGGACATCAATCTTAGCGATGACATTTCGGGTCTTGAAGCCATTAAGAAAATTAAAACATTTACTGACTGCCCGATTATTTTTACAACTGCATATTCAGACAAGGAGACAATAAATAGTGTCAGAAATTCATTATCCGACGGCTACATCCTTAAACCGTATAACTATAATGAACTTTTCACAATGATCAATCTGGTACTTAAAAAATGCGATTACCAGAAAGAGATTAAACTTGAGGAAAAAAAATATCATGCTCTTTTTGACAACTCAAAAGACTCCATTTTCATAATTGACAAATCAGGTAAATTTATTGACGTAAATAAATCTTTTCTAAAAATGTTTAATCTGGAGTACAAAATAATTCAGACCCGGAACATAAAAGAATTTTTTAACGACATCTCTTCCGCCGAAACACTGATAAAAAATCTAAATGATTCTGCCAGCATTGATGACATGGAAACAGAAATGTCCAATGGAAAAATGGAAAGTATTTCAGTCATATTAAACGTTCAAAAACTTGACGAGGAACTTTTCAACTACCCTGCTTACCAGGGCATAATCCACGATATAACTGAACAGAAAATAAATGAACTTGAAATACAAATTACTCTGGCAAAACTTCAAAATGCAATTGACGGTATCATCAAAGTTGTTACCTCAACGCTTGAGGTTCGCGACCCGTATACCGCAGGTCATCAGAAACGCGTTGCAATAATTGCTGAAATACTTGCCAAAGAAATGGGCTTGCCGGCAGATGTCATCGAAGCCATCAGAATTTCCGGAGAAATTCATGACATCGGGAAAATATCTGTTCCCGCTGAAATTCTAAGCAAACCTGGAAAACTTAACGAACCTGAATTTATGCTTATCAAACTCCATCCTGAAATAGGATATCAGATACTGAAAGACATCATTTTCCCCTGGGATATTGCTCAAATAATACTGCAGCATCATGAAAGAGTCGACGGAAACGGATATCCGGCACGGAAAAAAGGCAATGAAATCAGACTTGAAGCAAAAATAATTTCAGTCGCAGACGTCTTTGAAGCAATGGGTTCTCATCGTCCATATCGGCCGTCACTCGGCATTCAAAGGGCAGTTGACGAAATAATCATTCAGAAAGGAATTATGTTTGATACAGATGTTGTAGATGCATTTGAAGCTGCTTTAAAAAAAGGACAGCTTGGTGAAAAACTTTTTGAAATATAATCCGTGCAGGATATTGTATGAGTGATATTAAAAAAATCCTCATAGTTGAAGATGATCCGGCTTCAGGTTTTTATCTTAAAACCGAACTTGAATCATTAGGATACAATGTTACCGCTACTGTCAGTTCCGGATTGGAAGCAATTTCTTCAATTTCAACGGATATCCCCGACATAATATTAATGGATATAATTATTGAAGGAAAATATGACGGAATAGAAACAGCCGAAAAAATAAACAAACTCTACAGTATTCCGATAATTTACATGTCATCAAATACTGATAAAAAAAATATAGAACGTGCAAAAAAAACTGCTCCATCCGGATTCCTAATAAAGCCGGTCAAGAAATATGAATTATATTCAAATATTGAATCCGCAATTTTCAAATCGGAAATTGACCGTAAAATATCCGAAAGCGAGCGGAAATACAGACTGTTATTTGAACACATGACCGATTCATTCTTATACTTTGACTTAAGCTACGACGCAAATGATAAAATTGCCGATTTAATCATCACTGAAGTTAATGAGAAATTTCTTCTGTTAACCGGAATGTCAAAAGCGGATGTAATCAGACAAAAAATCTCCAGCCTTTTTCCTAAAATTGAATCACTGAAACCTGACTGGAGAGAGATAGTTGAAAGAATTATAAATGACAAGGCGACCCATAAGTTCAGAATTTCAATTCCTGAAACACAAAAGCATTTCATTTTTTCAGTATATTGTCCTCAGATTAATCAACTGGCCGTTATCATTAACGATGTAACTGAATCAAAACTTCATGAATCGATTCAGATTAAAAACAGGGATAAAATACTACAGGCTCATCAGGAAATTACGAATATTCTCGAGTCCATTGATTCAATTATAATCGGAGTAAACACTCAGGACATTATTACACACTGGAGCCGGAAAGCTGGTGAAACATTCGGAATAAGTTCGGAAGATATAATCGGAAAAAAAATTACAAATTCCAACATAAAATGGGACTGGATGCAGATATATGAAGGTATTTCATTATGTTTGACGGAAGATAAAGCATATGCCCTAAATGATATCAATTTCTCAAATAATACCGGAGATTCCGGGATTCTCGGAATTACTATAAATCCCATCAGAAATGAAAAAGTAGAAATAATCGGATTTCTGATTTTCGGAAAAGATATTACAGAAAAAAAACAGATGGAAGCTCAATACTATCAGGATCAGAAACTTATATCAATAGGCGAACTTGCATCGGGAATAGCCCATGAAATAAACACTCCGACTCAATATGTCAATAATAACACTCATTTTCTATTGGATGCTTTTAACGACTTCAGTGAAATAATTAATAGTATTAATGAAATTTCAACAACAGACGACTACAACAAGCTGAGCGAAAATCTTCAAAATTTGAAGACATTAATAACAGAAAAAGACATTGAGTACCTTTCCTCAGAAATTCCGGTTGCAATCAATCAGTCTCTCGAAGGGCTGAAAAGAATCTCTGAAATCGTCAGTTCAATGAAAAGTTTTTCACATCCGGAAACCGATAAAATGATTTTTACAGACGTAAATAAATCCATTAATGATACAATTACAATTACCAGAAATGAATGGAAGTACGATTCTGAACTTATCACCCATTTTGATGAAAACCTGCCTGAAATAGCATCTGTACCGGCAGTATTAAATCAGGTTTTCATAAATATTATTGTTAATGCATCCCAGGCAATTAAAGAAGCTATAAATAAAAAAATTATCAAACGCGGTGAAATTAAAATTAAAACAGCATTGAAAACGCATTCCCTAATTGAAATTATAATAACAGACAATGGAATAGGCATGAAAGATGAAATCAGCAGGAGAATTTTTGACCCTTTTTTCACAACAAAAGATGTAGGCAAAGGTACCGGACAGGGACTTGCCATCGCCTATTCCGCAATTGTTAAAAAACATAAAGGCACAATTCAGGTTAAGAGTATTTTTGAGAAAGGAACTTCTTTCATCATATGCCTGCCTGTCAGGCAACAGGAGATAATTCATGAAAAAAATAATATTTATTGATGACGAGGAAAACCTGCTGACAAGTCTGAAACGTTCTCTTCGAAATCTTACTGAAGACTGGATCCCATTTTTCGAAACGGATCCGGTAAAAGCATTTGAACTTATCGAAAAGGAAATGCCTGACGTCATTGTTACTGACTATAAAATGCCGGGCATGAACGGTATTGAATTACTTGAAAAATCCAGAAAACTGAATCCATCAGTTAAAACAATACTTCTATCAGGACAGTCTGAAAATGAAGTATTTGAGAAAGCAAAAAAAGTAACGGATAATTACATTACAAAACCCTGTGATTTTGATGAATTGAAAAAAACCATTCTTTCACTATTTTAGGAGACAAATATGAATACCAGAATTGTACTTGTAGATGATGATAAAAATCTTTTAAACAGCATAATCCGGCAGCTTCGAGGGAAATATGAACTTTTTACAACAGAATTTCCAGCTGAAGGTCTTGAATATCTGAAAAAACGTAAAGATACAGCACTTATAATATCTGATTATAAAATGCCGGTGATGAACGGAGCCGAATTCCTGCGCAAATCTGCAGAAATTTCACCTGACAGTATTCGGATGATGCTGACCGGACAGGCTGATATGGATGCGATAGTAGAAATTATCAACGAAGGAAATATATTCAGATTTCTTACAAAGCCCTGTTCACCTGATCTATTTGTAAAAAACATAGATGATGCGTTACGTCAGTACCAGCTTGTAATGTCAGAAAAAGATCTTCTTTCAAAAACACTCAGCGGTAGTATTCAGGTCATGATGGATATAATGGTGCTTGCGAAGCCGCAGGTTTTTGCAAAAAGTCTCCGCATAAAAAATTATGTCGGCAAAATGCTGTCTATGATACAGACCCCGAATAAATGGCAGATTGAAATCGCTGCTGTAATGTCTCAGATAGGATGTATTACTATACCTGATGAAATTTTACAGAAATCATATAAAAATCTTCCGTTAGAACCGGAAGACAGAGCCCTTCTCATGCTCTATACTAAAACCAGCAGTGATATTATCTGTAAAATTCCAAGACTTGAGCCGGTTGCACAGATCGTAAAATATCAGGAAAAATTTTATGATGGAGAGGGAATTCCAAATGACAATATAAAAGGCAATAGCCTGCCTTTAGGTTCAAGAATAATTAAAATTGCTACAGACTATGACAGTCTATTGAATCAGAATGTTTCCCACGAAGATGCAATTTCTAAAATGATTTCCCGTACGGGAAAATATGATGAATCAATTCTTAAAATTCTCAATACTGTCATTTCACAAAATACAGCAAAACGGAAATACATTGTAAAAGAAGTTAGTGTAAATGAATTAACGAATGACATGCATCTATCCCGTGAAATAACAACATCTTCAGGAATAGTATTAGGAAGCAGCAAACAGCTCCTTTCACAGCCGCTTATCCAGACACTTAAAAACTATGTATTAAAAAAGGAAATTCCTGACAGAATAAATGTTCTGATATATGAATAATGAACTATATTCCATACCAAACGTCCATGTTAATCAGAAGCATAAAAGCATTACTTATATACTGGCCCAAATACATTTGGTTAAAATTACGGATTTCCTGCTATGGATGATATAAAAATAATAAAAGGAAACTTCATTGACACCGCCGACAAAGACAGCTTCCGTATCAATAACAGCAGTTATCTGATTGTTGACGGTGAACTTATCAGCGGCATTTGCAAATCATTGCCGGAGCAGTATAAAAGCATACAGATTATCGACTATGATGATTCGCTTATAATTCCTTCATTTACGGATCTGCACATTCATGCTCCGCAGATCCTGCAGCGCGGTCTTGGAATGGATATGGAACTGATAGACTGGCTGAATATCTGTACATTTCAAAGTGAAAGAAAATTTGAAAATATAAAATATGCGGAAGAAGTTTATTCGTATTTTACAGAAATGCTTTATAATTTTGGAACATTAAGATCATGTATATTCGGCACAGTCCACCAGGCAGCAAATGAAATTCTGGCTAAACAGCTGATTAAAAACGGATTATATGCTTTTGTAGGCAATGTCAATATGGACAGGAATTCGCCCGCTTACCTAACGGAAAAACTTCATGATTCGCTGCTTCAAACCAGAAATTTCATTCTTAAATACAGGGACAATGAGAGGGTTAAACCTATCATTACTCCAAGATTTGCACCAAGTTGTTCACACGAATTACTGATCGGACTTGGCAGACTTGCCGAAAAATATAAAGTTCCTGTTCAATCCCATCTGTCGGAAAATACAAGTGAAGTTCAATGGGTCAAAGAACTTTATCCTGAATACAGAAACTATTCGGAAGTATACAGGAAACACGGACTTTTCGGTCAGACTAAAACGCTTATGGCTCATGGAATTTATCTTGAACCCGAAGAGATTGAACTGGCATTGAATTCTGATGTAATTCTCGTCCACTGCCCTGATTCAAACCTTAACCTTTCAAGCGGAATCATGAACGTAACAAAATACCTTGACCTTGGTCTGAAAATCGGTCTTGGTTCCGATGTCGGTGCCGGTCATTCATTGGGAATGAATCAGGTGATCGTACGTTCAATTCAGTCTTCAAAAATAAAGCATGCAATGGATAAAAATTGCCGGGTTTTGAAACATTCCGAGGCTTTTTTCATGGCTACAAAAGGCAATGGTTCTTTCTTCGGAAATACAGGAAATTTCGATAAAGGAAATTTTTTTGATGCACTGGTAATAACCGATAATTCTCCCCTTTCAGGTAAACCTGAACCTCTTGATTCTCTTTACAGATTTTTATATTATGGTGATGACAGAAACATTTCAGTCAGATATTTAAAAGGAAATAGGATATAAACAGTTTTCCGATAATTATTCAGGCTGCTTTTATTCCTGATATGAGGTTACAACACCATATTTAAAATAAATCTAAATTTGTTTGACAAATTCAAATAAATATCATAAAATTATGAAGAATATTTTA
>JAFGJZ010000161.1 GCA_016928815.1 Spirochaetota bacterium | reverse complement strand
TTCTTTTTCATTTGTTAAAATGAATTTAATCATTTCGGAATTTACCGGCTGTGATTCTGAATAGGATTCCAGTTTTTCCAGTGCTGCTGCAATTTTTCCGGAATCTCTTCCTGTATGTTCAAGAATAAGTGAGATATCTGCAGGCGATATCTGGATTTTTTTTTCACTGAAGGATTTTCTTATCTGTTCACTAAGTTCGTTTTCAAAAGCACGCCAGAAAATTACGGTTTCAGCGGGTATTTTTTTTAAAACTGCAGGAACCGAATTTGAACTTGTTCTAAAAAACAGCATGGTATCATCACACAGGTTTTCAATAAGATCGTTCAGATTTGAATTATTCAAAGATGATTGAATTGATTTTTCTAGTCCTGAAAAAACGGCGGTTTTGGCATTTGAAAACATGGAAGATGTGCCTGCATAGGTAATGAAAGCCGAAAAGTCATCCGGATTGTCATGATGGAAATGACGGTACTCGGGAATCTTCCCGAAGTGCCTTACGGAAATTTCATTTATGAAATCCTGTTTAAGGGATTCCTCCTCTCCAAGAAGTAAAAAAACTTTTTGTGAAATTTTACTGTTTTTTGAAAGATATTGTTTGTAATTGGGAATCTGATTCATGCTGTTATTAAAATTTACGTAATATTTAAGTAAACTGTTTTTTTAATAATTTTCCGGATTGCTGAAAATTAATTAAACTTTTTAAAGGACGTGACGATAATATAGTGAAGAAATCAAACTCCTTTGTATCCTTTTAGTGGGGATGCTATTGGTAAACGGGATATCCGTTGATGTCCCGTTTCCTTACTTTTATTCAACCATCGGAACAAACCTGACAGCGCAAATTTCCGTAATTTCAAGTTTATTGCATGTTTTAACAACCTTAAACAAAGTCTGGAATAGAGTACCTCCTGCAGGTATTATCATTATTCCGTTTTTGCTCAGCTGATCCGTCAATCCTGCCGGTATTGATGCCGGTGCGCATGTTACAATAATTCTGTCAAAAGGCGCTTCTTCCTTCCATCCTTCATACCCGGATCCGGTTCTGAATGCGATATCCGAATATCCTTCGTTTTCAAGCTGTAGTTTGGCTTTTTCGGCCAGTTCCGGTATTTTTTCGATGGAAAATATATGTCGGCTTAACTCTCTTAGAAGTGCAGTCTGATATCCTGAACCGGTACCGATTTCAAGAACTTTCGCTTCGGGAAATATTTCCAGCTGTTCCGTCATTAAAGCCACAATATAGGGCTGTGATATAGTCTGTCCGCAGCAGGTTTCCAGAGCGCTGTCGCTGTAGGCATTTTCATGAAAGTTACTTATAACGAAATTTTCCCGTTTAACTTTCCGCATTGCATTAATTACATTACTATCGCAAATACCTCTGGCAATCAGGTGTTCCTGAATCATTTTTTCCTTTTCGGCAGTAAAATCCATATGTTTCCTCTGTATTAATATACCCTGAATTGCTGTTAAAGTAAATATTCAGACATGAGATTAATCAATGATATTCTCTTGACAGAAATAATTCATGAGATATCCATTTACAATATGAAAATGATATTTCATGATTAATACCGTGTAATCGCGGAATATTTTATTTTTAAGTGTTTTTGCAGAGTACTGTACGGTTGTAATAAATCTGGAATCTCCGGGGTTATCCATATGAAATCAGGAAATAATGATTCTAAGAGAATTGAGCGGCGTGCCAGAATAATGATAATGGAGAAGGATATCCCTCCTTCAAAGATGGAAATCGTACGTTCGCTTATTAAGAATGATACTTTGCTGAATGATGAAAAATACGGTGCTGTCATTGACCTGATTCAAAATTGTCCCGAAAAAAAAATTATACCGGAGAAGCAGGGAAGGAAAATAAAAACAGATCCGCCGGGATCCGCAACAAAGGAGTCTTCAGCGAACCGTGTTCAGCCGGAAGCGGTAAAGCCGGAACCGGTGTTCGGTCCGGTAAGAGCGTCGGTCTTTATAAATTTACTTGCATCAAAATACAGGGAAACGGGATTTTATAAAAAGAAAATTATTTTAAGACATCATCGGTTTCCGGGATTTGTTTTTTATAAAAGACTCGTGCCTTCGAGAAATCTTTATAAGGCCATGAAACTGATAGTTGACAGTCAGCAGAAAATCGCTTCAAGAATGCCGTTCATAATGGATGCAATTCTGAATGATCAGGAGATTGAGGATCCGACAGTATATAATTATCTCCGTGTTCTGAATGTGTGGATGAATGAAATTCCGCTTCTTGCAATAAGATATGAGAATTCAGTTCATTTGAGAAATGATGATTTTTTAAATGAGTTTTCTTCGTATATAAAGTATTTCACATCTTTTATGGATGTTAATACTGAGATTAAGGAAAGAATTATCAGTGTCGTTGAACTTAAACTCCGCCTTCTTACTCTTGGCGCAAATGAAATTGAAAACCGTTCGCAGGAAAAAAGCGGTGCTCAGTCTGAAAAAATTATTTATGATTATATGATGACTTTTCGTTCATTTCTTCCATTGAACGGAATACCTAACGGACTTGTTGATAAACAGCTTGAGAAAAAATATAAAATACAGACTCTCTCGCATTTTATCCTGAATATAACCGAATCATTGCTGTTCAGGCATGAAACTGATTTTAATGAGATTAGAAAATACTTTAAAATTCAGCCTCTTTCCGTAAGTACTGAAAAATGGATGTGCAGCGAGAATGATCTAAAACTTGCAGGCAAAGATGAATCGTCCAGAATGAAAAAATACCGTGAAAACCTTAAAGTCAGGATAGAACCTCTTGATGAAATATATGAATTTACACAGATGAAATTTGCCGGTCTGACACTGCTTAAAAAAGCTTTTGATGATCAGTGGAAAATATTAAACAAACGCCGTTATGATTATGGAGATTTCTATAATGAGAATTTTTTTGTGTTCATGGATGAATGTCTTTCCTACTTTACTTCGGCTTTGATGCCGTTTATCGATGGAACCCAGATTAATTTCATCAGACCGGACGGAACCTCGGTAAACAGCTGTTTGTTTGAAAAGGAATATTTCAGCAGGGATCTTTCCATGCTGAATGATCTTCTGAGCGACATGGCTTCGTACAGGGCTGATAACCCGACAATGAAAATTACAAGCGAGGAAATGAGGAAAATACTTACAGGTCAGCTGTCCACGTTTAATGACGTCAGGCAGCTTATGTTCAGAATCGGATCGTTGTTTTATAATTTTGCAGAGGATATTCATCTTCTATACAGGCTTCATAATCAATGGAGTATGCTTGAAAACAGGGAAGATTCGGATAATGAAAAACCTCTTTCAAGAAACGCTGTTTTTAACAATCCTGTGACAGATATTACTGAATTTTCACCTGTTCCGCGCGCTTTTCCTTTTTATTCTTGCCGTATAGGCAAGGGGAGTATTTCATTGCCTCATATCAGGCTTTTTTCAGGAAAACCGATGTGGGGAGAAAGCATTAATGACAGTCTAATTCTGTTTTTCACCGGTTTCTGTTTCCAGATCGCTTTTGAATGCGACGAGGAACGCCTGCATAATAATCTTGTTCAAAGAAAGGAGCTTAAGACCAGGCTCACTGAACTTATTGGAAGAATATAGTGAAATTTTTTTTTATCAGTTTTTTTTGTACGCTATTTTGCATAAATATTGCCGCAGTAAATTATTCGGTTGATTATCCTGCAGTCGGTATTATTGAGAATAATTTTGATGATATAACATCGTATCTGAACAGATACGGCATAGCATATGACATGATCCGGTATGAAGATCTTGAAAAACCGGAAATTTACAGCAGATACGATTTTATATATTATCCGAACGGAATTGAAAGGGAAATAAATTCAAGTATTGAAATTCTTGCACGGGAAAGGAGAATTGAAGGCGTAACCTTTAATTCGGAATTCTACCGTATAAAAGATGAAAAAATTGCCGCTTTAATGAGAGATTTTGTTTTCAGCGGGAAGACTGTTGTATGTTCCGGTTATTCCGCAAAATTTCTTAATGAAGCATTTGATTATTTCATTCTTTACAAGGATTTTCCTAATCTTGGTCTCTATGGATATTCTAATGTCACTCCTGACGGAAATCTTCTGAATTATACATCTGCAGCTTACTCAACATTAATGCAGTATGACGGGTACTGGATAGCGGAGGGTCTTAAAAAAGGCGAGGTACTGCTTAGGGCCGAATGTAACACTCCCCTTGGATATATTAAAACGGTTGCAGGCAGCCGGGTAGAATACTCTTCGGGCGGCACTGCATATTATCTGTCTGAGCTTGGAAGTATGGATAAGAATGAAATTATGCGGTATTTTACAGTTTCAGTTTTGTTTGACGGATATTCGCGTAAAATGAAACGTCTTGTAACGGCATGGGGTCAGAAACTTACCGATTATGCAGTTGATAAAAACATGAGCTTTGATAACGGCAGGGAATATAAACTGCATGTATTGAAGGAATATAATACTCTTTACGGATTTTTTGAAAAAGGCGTATTTCAGGTTGACATTTATGATTCAGGCCGGAAGCTTATATATTCTGAAAACCATGTTGCAGATAAATTTGAAAAAACATTGAATTTTGATAATGACTCTGATATATATGTCAGAATATTTACAGACAAAGACGAGTTCGGCGGTATTGTACTTTTTGGTACGGGTTCCGGGAAAAGGATAATTCCGTATTTTTCTGAAATAAGGAATGTTTCCATACTGAGTATAATTTTTGCTTTTGCGGTAACAATTATTAAACGCAGAAGAAAATATTCCGGTAAGTATGCCGATGTAAATTCAGGAGAAAAAAATGGGTAGAATAATATCTGTTTCAAATCAGAAAGGCGGTGTTGGGAAAACAACCACAACGGTAAATCTGGCCGCATTTCTGGCAAAGAAAGGGAAAAAAGTACTGATTGTAGATATTGACCCTCAGGCAAATGCGGGATTTGGAGTAGGAATTAACGTCGAAGAACTTACGAATACAATATATGAGGTGCTTATTGGTGAAGTCGGCGTTAAGGATGCAGTTTATAAAACAGATTATGAGAATTTAAGTATAGTTCCTTCGAATATCCACCTTTCAGGTGCTCAGGTTGACATGATGGAGCTGCCGAATAAGGAGTTTATCATGCGGGATGCTCTCCGTACGATTAAGGATTACTATGATTACATTTTTATTGACTGTCCTCCTTCGCTTGGAATTCTTACGCTAAATGCACTTGTTGCGGCTGATACGGTTCTGATTCCGCTGCAATGCGAGTATTATGCGCTCGAAGGACTGAGTCAGCTGCTGAAAATTATTAAACTTGTACAGGAGAGACTGAATAAGACTCTTGAAATAGAGGGAGTTGTTCTTACAATGTATGATTCGCGTACTAAACTATCACAGCATGTTGTAAATGATGTGCAGGAATTTTTTAAAGAAAAAGTGTTTAAAACTATTATTCCGCGAAATGTAAAACTATCTGAAGCGCCGTCTTTCGGAAAACCGATCGGTGAATATGATGCATTGTGTCTTGGAAGCGAAACATATGACAGACTTTCTGATGAGGTAATTAAAAATGGTTAAAAAAAGCGGAGCGCTCGGTAAAGGACTAAGTGCTATTATCACAAGTTCTGATACTCCGGCTGCGACTGCTGAACGTGAAATAATCCGTGAAGCAAAAGATGCTGTAGTTGAGGTTGAACTGACCAGAATTGAACCGAATCCTGATCAGCCGCGTTCTCATTTTGATGATGAGGAGGTCGCTCATCTTGCTGAATCAATAGAATCTGTAGGTCTTATTCAGCCGATAATACTCAGGAAAAAAGTGAATAAATACTATATTATTGCAGGTGAGCGCCGTTACAGAGCGGTTAAACTTCTGGAGAGAAGTACAATTAAAGCCATTGTAATGGAAACGACTGACGAGGACAATCTTACAATGGCGCTGATTGAAAATGTGCAGCGTCAGAATCTGGATGCCATTGAAGAAGCAAAAGCATATAAACTTCTTATTACCAGATTCAAGCTTAAACAGAATGAAGTGGCAAAAAAAGTCGGTAAAGACAGGGCGACTATTGCAAACGCAATACGACTGCTGTCGCTTCCGCAGAATATTCAGGATGCTGTGAGCTGCGGTCATATATCTGCCGGTCATGCAAAAGTTTTATGTTCAATTGAATCTTCTGCTGAGCAGGTGGAATATTATGATCAGATTATGACCAGAAATCTCAGCGTACGCTCTCTTGAGAAACTGATAAGTGATGAAATGGAAACGGCTGTTTCCGGTAAAAAGAAAAAAACCGTACTCTCAAAAAAAGATGCACATATCAAGGAAATGGAAACAAAGCTGGTTTCCCTTCTTGGTACAAAGGTTGAAATCAAGCATAACGGCGGAAAGGGACGGATAGAAATAAGTTATTATTCTCTTGACGATTTTGAAAGAATAATTGAAAAATTTGAATAAGAGAAATTCAGTCGGTAATGAAATCCAGCCTGCGGATAATCGTCTGCAGGTTTTTTTATGGACAGCTGCCTGGTATGGATTATAATCGAGTCATGAATAATTCCGGAAAGATAAATCCCTGCAAGCCCGGGTTCGGCGCATCCTGTTCTTTCTGCTGCGGAAGCCATAATTTTATGCTTCCTCCGGAGGAAATCGAGAATATTCTGGCAGAAAGAAACATAAATGCCGGTTTAAGAAAGAACTTAAATCAGAAGGATTTTTCCTTCAAAAAAATCTGTGATGATACTCTTCAGTGTCCTCACATGGGAATGGTTGAACCCGGTATTATCGGTTGTCTGGCTTATAATGATGCTGACTTCAATAGTGAATTTCAGGAATTTTTTAACAGTGTGTGTAAAGAGTATTATTGTGCAGCATGCAAAGAGTTAACAGACCGGCAGATATTGTTTGCTGCGGAATTAATGCATGACTGGTATTATTACAGTCTTCTTATCTATAACATCGACATTCTGCTTGATTTATATGCAGAACATCAGATCCCCGGAGATGTTCCTGATGATATTCTTGAATCGGTAAAAGCTGAGCTTGAGCAGAAGCTTCTTGATGAAGATATGATCTGATACTGCTGTTGGTCATATGATCCTGCTGCATAAAATGAGCTGGAGCTGATTCAGCGTTACTTCTTGAAACACATCTGCATGTGGGATAAATGGAAGTGAAGAATAATCCTGAAAAGTTAAATCCCGTTGAAACCGCTCTTTCTCTTCCGGGTTTTCAGCAATTGATCTTTCTTAAAAGGAAAGACAGACCTGTTCGGATCTGTCTTTAGTGAGAGGTTAATTGAGGTATAATAAAAAAGCAGGTCATCGACCTGCTTTTTGGGTTGTTAGCCTATTGCTTCATTTCCGGTTTCACCTGTACGGATTCTAATGCATTGTGAAAGTTCAGTTACAAAGATTTTTCCATCTCCGATGGCTCCTGTTTTTGCACTTTCAACAATTGCTTTTATAGCCGCATCCAGAAACTTGTCATTAACAGCAATTTCAAGTCGTATTTTTTTCAACAGGTTTATTTCCATGTCAACGCCCCTGTATGTTTCTGTATATCCTCCCTGCTGACCGCAGCCGAGAGAATTTGTTACAGACATTTTCCCGATGTTGGCGTCAGCAAGAGCTGCTTTAACGTCTGTCAACTTTTCAGGTCTTATATATGCTATAATAAGTTTCATTTCTTCCTCCTTGTATTAATCTGTAGTGAAGATCTGGAATCCGCTGTATGCCTCTTCACCATGTTCGCCTATATCAAGTCCTTTCAATTCCTCTTCTTTAGATACTCTCAGAATACCTATCTTTTTAAGAATTGTGAATAGTATGAACATTGTACAGAATGCCCACAGTGGAATTGTTACTGAACCTATAAGCTGTGACAGAAACGCATGTTCTCCGCCCGGAGCAGCTGAAGTACTGAAAAGCCATGTTGCCATACCGCCCCAGATTCCGTTAAGTCCATGTACCGGCCATGCACCGACAGGGTCATCGATTCTTAATTTATCAAGCAGTTTAACACCTATTACAACCAGTATACCTGCTACCGCTCCAATGATCAATGCCGA
This sequence comes from Spirochaetota bacterium, assembly GCA_016928815.1. Lineage (GTDB taxonomy): Bacteria > Spirochaetota > UBA4802 > UBA4802 > JAFGJZ01 > JAFGJZ01. The sequence continues at coordinate 13,696 of JAFGJZ010000161.1, read as the reverse complement.
ATTGTTGCTTACTGAGTCACATCCTGCAGTAATTGCTACAAGACCTGCAAGAATACCGTTTAATGCCATAGAAAGTTCAGGTTTACCATGCCATATCCAGGTTGTAATCATTGCCAGGATACCCCCTGTTACTGCAGCAAGTGTAGTGTTAACAGCAATGAAAACTACTGCAGATGTATTATCTGTTCCAACAAGTGCCAGCTGACTTCCCGGATTAAATCCATACCAGCCTACAAGAAGAATGAAAACTCCAAGTGTTGCCAGAGGAAGATTGCTTCCAGGCATAGCTTTTGGTTTGCCGTCTTTTCCGAAACGTCCGATTCTTGGTCCTAATACAATCGCACCTGCTAGACCTGCAAATCCACCCACTGCATGTACAACCAGTGATCCGGCGAAATCGTAAAATCCAAGCTGATCCAGCCAGCCGCCGCCCCATTTCCAGAAACCGCTTATCGGATATACTAATCCTGTTATTACAGCACTGTAAATAAGATATGATTTGAAATTAAGTCTTCCTGCAACTGAACCTGATACAATCGTAGCTGCAGTCGCTGCAAATGCTACCTGAAATAGAAAGTCCACCTGCGGATGAAGAATTCCAGCGCCTACAACACCGTCAAATTCACCAATACCAAATCCACCCCAGCCGAAAAATCCTCCAAGTACATCAGTCCCGTACATCATACCGTATCCTACGATGTAGTAAAGTACAACTCCAATACATAAGTCCATTACATTCTTGAAAAGAATGTTTACTGAATTTTTAGATGAGTTGAACCCGACTTCAACCATGGCAAATCCCGGCTGCATAAAAATTACCAGAACTGCTGTAATGAACAGTAGAAAATTGTCAAGAGCAAACATTGTTTCTCCAGACTGTTTTGCTACTTCGCTCACTTCCTGTCCCATTATGCCTGTAGAAGCAAATGTTAACAGGAGTAAGATAAAAATAGTTTTGAATGAACGCTTCATGTTATCCTCCTGCGTTGATTATTTGCTTATTATTATGCAATTACCGTGCCATAAATTTTTAAATTTAACTCTGATGATGATTTTTGAATTTTTATGGATGTTATAAGATGTATATTGTATGAATATGAAGTAAAATTGGTATGATAAATGTATTATTGAGAGATTTTGATGGCTTTTATGAATAACTATACATATATTTTTCAATTTAAAAGAGATTTATTAGGGAATTTCTGAGATTTGAAACAATATTGTAGAAAATAAAAAATTACCGGTACATTTTTGTATTAAATGTGTGTTTTTGGTAACATTTAGTTAATAAATACAACCTATTTCAGGAAAATGTAGTTCAAATTTCTTCCAGCATCATCTTTTCGGTGAGAAAAAAATATTTCATTGAAATTATATGTTCCCTGAAAGGAATTAAATATATTATCCTCATTGATTCCGCATTTTAAAAGAGAATTTCTAATAGAAGACTTTAGATTAAGAAAAAAACGGTCATCTTTCCGGATGTAATGACCCGGAAATTTTTCAGCTACCTCTTTGTTGACTTCATAATCATCTGCATCAATCCCTGGAAGAAGAAAAACTTTCAGATCTGACGGATTCGAGCCGTATTCTTCTTTCATTTTTGTAATACATTTGCCTGTAATATCTTTTTCTGTGCTTCTCCACCCTGAATGAACTGCACCGATACAATTTTGTATCGGATCAACAATCATAACAGGAACACAGTCTGCTGTCCTGATGACAAGACAGAACTGTTTTTTATCAGTAATCATTGCATCTGCATCAGCACAGAAAAGATTATTCTGTTCAACAGGAGAATCTGCCTTAAAAATTCTATCTTCATGTTTCTGATTAAGAAAAAAAATCTGTTCAGGAGCAATTCCTGTTTCAAAATGGATCAGGAACTTTTCGAACTTTCTGATTTTCTGAAGATTTAATTCATAGTTGACCGTGTTGCAGTTTTTTCCTGCAATTCCTATTGCGCAGGGCATATCCGGCATGTCGATATATAGAAGATGATTCTGTTTTTCCTTAAATTCAAGATGTCTCATTATATTTCCTTCCTAAGTCAGATGGATAACTCGTATCCGGTTCTTTTTTTAAAATATGACAGTTTTCTGCAGCCGTATTTTTTTAACAATGCCTCAGCTTCCATATAGCCGCTTCCGGCTTCATCAGGATAATGTGAATCAGATCCGAATGTGATTTTAACTTTATTTTTAATTAAGATTTCAAGTATTTTTTCAGAAGGGTACATTTCATGTACAGGTTTTCTCAGACCGGCTGAATTTATTTCTATTGCTACATCATTTTTTACGGCAGCTTCGGCAATTTTCTTAATAATATCTGAAAAATCTTCAGTCGATGGATATCCGAATTTTTTCGGAAGATCAATGTGTCCTACAATATTAAACAGACGGCTTTCAATAAGACGAATTATGATTTCATAATAGGATGTATAAATCCGGTTAAGGTCCAGTCGTTTATAGTCTTTTTCGCTTTCCGGGCTGTCAACACTCCAGTCATCTATGAAATGGCAGCTGCCGATGAAATAATCGATTCTTTTATCTGTGAAATATTCTGCATTAAAATCGTCAAACAGGGGGTAGTCAACCTCAAAACCGAGCAGAATTTCAATTTTATCCTTATAAGCGGCTTTTAAGGAGATAATTTTTTCAATATACTGTTCAGTTTCATCAGGATGCATTGTTATACCCGGTCTGATAGCCTCCGCAATAGGAGCATGGTCGGAAAAACCGAAATATTTAAACCCCTTTTTGATGGCTTCTTCAATGTATTCTTCGGGAGATCCTTCAGCGTGTCCGCACAATTTTGTGTGGTTATGTAAATCTATCATCTCAGTATCCGAATTTATAATAGTGACGTGAAATGTCATCAAGAGTCTGCAGAATTTCACTATCTGTTTTACGGTCGATCCGGTAGAAAAATTTGTCAATACTATTATCGGTTTTTGATGAAATGGTGGAAATCAGATAGAACAGGGAAGATACCGTGCTTTCACTGTTTCCGGCAGTTTTCCCCAGAGAATGCTGATTACCGATGGTTGTTATGTCATAGGGCATGAAAATGTCTGTTCCCGCAAGACGGCTCCCGGATATATCGTATTCATGGGGAATGAACAGATAATGAACGAGAATTTTTCTGGACGGCAGATATAATGCAGTCAGTTCGGTACCCTCAGCTTCGATATGTTTCGGACGAAGAACTATGGTGGAAATTTTCCAGAGATCTTCTTCGAATGGGTATGTTGATAGGTCAAATCTTGTCTGATTGCATGTTTTTATAAGACTTGAATTTCCAGGAAATTCAATTACCGGATAAAGTATGTCAATGCTGTGTTTATTCTGGCGGAACCGTTCTGTTGCATACAGGTGACTGTTTACATTGCTGACGATTGTTTCCAGGTCATCAGTAATTTCATCTTCTATCGCTGAAATTTCATTCTCTATTACATTTGTTCCGGCTGACTGATTTTCGTTAAGATAGTCTTCAATATCAAACATTATTGCATCCAATAAGGAATTTTCATTGTCTATTTAAAATAATGAAAATTCCGAAAATATCAAATATTTTTTAATTTTACTGCCATTCATCAGAATTTAAGATATGACACATGATGTATTCTTCAATTGTTTTTTTAGGTCCGGGAATTTCTGCTCTCTGTCTGAAATGCGCATTATGTTTTCTATCCCGGAAAAATCTGTACATTTCACGGGTATCTGAATGGTTAAATTCGGCATACATCTGTTTTTTACCGGTAATATTCTGTATTTCTTCCTTTTTGACAGATGTAAGTCTTAATTCTGTCATTTTCTTTCTAAGGTTTTCGAGCTCTTCAAAAGTAAGTGTGAAAAGAAATTCTTCCAGTGCCTGAAATACTTCCTTGTCATCAGATTTATCGTTGAGAAATTCAAGCCATTTCTTATCGATATCAAATGACATCATCATAAGTTCGCTTGTTCCGAGAAGAGTTCCGAATACTGGAATAAGTTTTTTACGTCCTTCCCATATTGAGTTCAGAATAGGGGCAAAATCTTTCACATTGTAGTTCAGACGATATTCCCAGATATTCGCAAGCAGAAACGCGGCTCTGTTTCGAATTGTTTCCGGCAGTTTCTTATCCTCGATTATTGAGAGGAAAACATCTTCAGACATTATTGTAAAAATTATGGCTGTTATGTCTTCATGGATCATCACTGATTCATCACGCAGTTCCGGTGTCCTGCTGGCAATGAATTCGATCATTCTGAAAAAATTGATCTTTGCAACCAGGAACCCCTTACCGAGCATCGCTTTTGTGGGGATATGCATTGTCTGATCTATATCTTCCTGCTGGCAAAGCATTTCTATAAGCGTTTCTGCAGACTGTTCTTCCCCGAAGAGATTGCTTTTCTTCAGAATTGAAGGGTATTGGGAAATGGCTCTAGCAAGTTCAATAAGAGCGTTTATGTTGTTTTTTATACGTTCTGCAGCTTCAGAGTTGTTTCTTTTTTCAACTTCAGCAAGACATTTGAAAATGAGATTGCTTTCATCATCGTTAAATACTACTAATTCCATTTGACCACCTGAATCTATATTGAATAGTATATGCCGGTTTACAGAATACGCAAGAATATTTTATTTAACGTAATTAAGATTTCAGAAACATGCTGGCGTCAAATAGAATTTTCTTTTGTGATATTAATTTGACATTGTTGAAATTAAAGATAAAATTAATATGAGCCGATTATAAATGATGAGGTAATAATGTCGGAGAAAATTAAAGAATGTGTTGATCTTTCAGTGCTTCTTCAGACAACAGAAAGACTCAATCACGTTAAAGATATAGACTCATTGCTTGATAATTTTCTTTTTGAAGCAAGAAAATTTTCAAATGCTGACGCAGGTTCGATTTTTCTTACAGAAGGAAATAATCTGACATTCAGTTATGTTCAGAATGATACAAAGGCCAAAAGGGACCCGAACAGCAATAAGGAGCTGTATCAGAAATTTACCATTCCCATCGATGAGCAGTCCATATCAGGTTATGTCGCTCTTACAGGGGAGCCTCTTAATATTGAAGATGTATATAAACTTCCCAGAAATGTTCCCTATAAGTTCAATAAAAATATAGATAAAAAATCAGATTATCATACCCAGTCTGTTTTAACTGTCCCTCTGACAACAAGTGCGGGAAATATAAACGGAGTTATGCAGATAATCAATTCCAAGGACGAAAATGACAATATCAGACCTTTTGGAGAAGAGCATAAACTTTATGTTAATTTCTTCGCAAGTAATGCCTCGATTGCAATAGAAAGGGCGCGAATGACAAGACAGACGATTCTGCGTATGGTTAAAATGGCCGAGCTGCGGGATCCGAAGGAAACAGGCAGTCATGTTAACAGGGTCGGATCGTATTCAATTGAAATTTATGAAAAATGGGCTAAAAATCATTCCAAGACGGAAGTAGATATTAAACATTTCAAGGATAATCTGAAAATTGCGACAATGCTGCATGATGTCGGTAAAGTTGCCATCCCGGATGTCATTCTTAAAAAACCTGCAAAGCTTGATGACGATGAATACAAAGTAATGAAAACTCATGCTTTTCAGGGAGCAAAATTATTTGATCAGGACTTTTCAGAACTGGATCATCTGTGTTTTGATGTGGCATACACTCATCATGAAAGATATGACGGAACCGGATATCCCAGGGGACTCAAAGGTGAGGAAATACCTCTTGCCGGAAGGATATGCGCCATTGCCGATGTTTATGACGCTCTGATCTGTAAACGTGTTTATAAAGAGCCGTGGACGGAAGATGACGTTCTGAAAACCATTCAGCAGGAATCAGGAAAGCATTTTGATCCGCAGATTGTCTCTATTTTCATGGAAATCTATGAGGTCATCAGGGCCATTAAGGACCGTTTCCCTGAAGCGGAATGATCATATTGACAGGAGAATTTTATGGAGCTTATCCGTATCTGGAAAGAAATTGATATAGCTGATATTGATGCACATCTGATTATCGTAGATGATATGTACGGCTATTGCCCTAAGTGCAAGGCAATCGGAATAAAATATGAAGCAATTAAAAACTGTCCGCAATGCGGAATTGAATTTAAGTATATTGCAACCAGGGAGAATCTTCAGACTCATTCCGGACGCAACATTCTTGGTAAAATAAAGAAATTCGCTTCTGATCTGGTTTTAATTGATTACAATGACTACAAATATGCAACTGACAAGAAAAAAGCTTCCGATCTTTTTAAAATCTGAAATATTTAATTCTGGAATTGAAAATGACTGAGGTACTATTATTTATTCTCCTGTTTCTGGGGGGATCCGCATTCGGCAGTTTTTATTTTACATTATATCTCCGCTTTACGGATTCACGGTTTGAATCTGTTTTTAAGATACTCGTTTCTCCGTCCTCATGTCCGTTTTGCGGAGAGAAAATTTCTGTTTTTTTTCTGACACCGGTACTTGGTTATTTTTTTTCAGGTGGAAAGTGCGGAAAATGCGGGAAACAGATTTCGCTGCAGTATCTATTTTCTGAAATTTTGAGCGGAATAGTGTTTGTTCTTGTTTTCAGTTATTTTAAAGGAAACTGGATGTTTATTCCGGTTTTTCTTGTAACTATTTCATCAGTTACTCTTTCACTGGTTGACCTGAAAAAACGAATCATTCCTGATATCTTTATAATAATGGTTCTATTGTTTTCCATTCCCGTCGTGCTTTTCCAGCCCGTTCCGGCTGATAATCTTTACGGTTTCCTTTTTATGACTGGGGTTTTCGGCGCAATTCTTCTTCTTTTCCCCGGCAGTTTCGGCGGAGGAGATTTTAAATATGCCGCTGTAATAGGGCTTTTTTTGGGTCTGGAATTATCGGTTCTGGCTTTCGAGGTTTCTGTAATAAGCGGTGCCGTTGCCGGAACAATCTACGGTTATGCAACCGGAAGAGGGTTGAGAGCAAAAATTCCATTCGGTCCATTTCTTGCATTCGGACTGTTTGTGTCAATTTTTTACGGAAGCAGAATTATACTGATGTATCATGGTCTATTCCGCTGATCACCTGAATTTTGAAATTCCGTTGGCGCCGGGATTTTCTTCTATTCCTTTATCGCAGATAATTTTCGTTATCAATGCTGATTCTATTTTTTCAAATATGGAATTCAAAATTGTAATTCCTTCCGGAACTATAATTTTGTTTTCGATGTAAGCGACTTCTCCGACAGGACGGTTCTCATAAATGAAACCGCTTCCGTCAGCTGAATTGAAATCAAAATTATACAGGGAGCTTGCGCATATATAGAAGGGGATTCCCACCTTTTGTGCGGCAGCCGCAGCCGGTTTGGATCCGGTCTCGGTTAACACGTCTCCGTTTGCACTGACATGTATCGCGCCGAATATTATTTTATTCACTTTCCTGCTTTCAACAAGCGAATACATGTGATTATCCGGGATTACGGTTACATCAAATCCTTCATTTTTCAATTCCCATGCTGTAATGCGTCCGCCGATCAGTTCAGGTCTTGTTTCCCCGATATATATGCGGAAATTTTTTCCGTCTGTTCTGGCTTTTCTGATTATTCCCAGAACAGTACCGTATCCTGCAGAAGAGAATCGTCCGTAATTTGAATACAGAAGTATGCTGTCGCCTTCTTCAATAATTTCATTTCCGCAGTCCACGATCTTTTTATTGCAGTCCATATCGGCATTAAAAAAGTTTTTTGATTCATTGCGTATGTTATATTTAAGGGTTTTTATGTCCGGTGCAGTTTCGAGAAACTGTCTGAATTTTGTGATTACTACACGAAGACTGAAATGTGAAGGTCTGGTTTTTTCAAAAATATCAAGAATTCTGGCCGTCTGAAGGAAAAATTCCTCTTTGTTTTCGTCATCTCCGGTTTTTGAAACTGCGAGAGCCATTCCCATCGCTGCAGAAAGGGCAATGCATATGTTGCCGTTGATTGTAAGATCACAAATTGCATTAATAATATCTCTGTAATTGGAGTAAGTGTGATAAACGGCTTTTGATGGAAGCTGGGACTGATCAAGAATAATGACGCTTTCATTTTCCCATTTAATTGAATTTACAGTAAACATATCATTTAACCCTGTTTTTTCTGATTTTAAGTATATTTCCTCTTCCCATCCATTCAACGGAATCCATGTGAAGTTTAATTATCAGCAGTCCGCGTCCAGCCCGGTTAAAGAAATTTTCCGGGTCTCTCGGATCCGGAATTGAACTGTAATCGAATCCAGGCCCTTCATCTTCAATTATATATTCGACATATTCAGGAGTGAGGTCGTATTTGACCCTGACCCGTCTGTTTCCGTAATGAGGATCATTCTTGCGTTCCTCAATTTTTTCATTATAGATTTTTAATCCTTCTTTTTCACGGATGGCTGATGAAATTTCCAGATTTCCATGAAACATTGCGTTATTTATGGCTTCTCTAAGGGCAAGAGCGATATTTTCAGCTGTCAGCAGCGAACATATTCCTATGCCAGGAAGATTTTTGGTAAGTTCATGCGCGATGATGTTGAGTATTTCAATGCTTGCCGGGAGAGAGAACTCTCTTTTGTCACTGCAGCAGAATTGACCGAAATCAACCGCAAGTTTGTCCTGACTTTTCCGTTTCAGCTCGGTCCGTATGATGGATGCAATTTCATTTACATCAACAGGTTTTCTTAAAAAATCAATCGCGCCGTACCTCAGTGCTTTTACTGCATCTTCAATGTTCCCCTGTCCGATTAGAATCACCGGAACGGAATTTTCACTGGAACTGATATGTCTGAGAAGCTCAATTCCGTCCATTTTTCTCAGTTTAATTTCAGTTATTATGAAATCGCAGCGTTCATCCTTATTTTTCAAAAGATACAGGGCATCTTCAGCTTTATCGAGTGAAATTACATTGTATCCGAATTTACTCAGTTTTTTCCTGAGAGTATACCGGGTCATTTCATCATCATCAACTATTACAATTACAGGCTGCTGGTTGTTTTCATTCATATTAAAGTAGCCTTCATGAAAATATGCACTCCTTTTGATGTATTATAGCAGTTTCTGTATTTTTACTCATAGGTCAACAAAAATTTCTTTTCTGATTACACCTTATGACAGTCGTCAGAAACGTGAAAAAAGTGTTTTACAAAAATAAAGGGAAGGATGATAAACTAACACACCAATTAAATCAATATCGAGAGCAGATGCGAAAATATCCGATTTTAATTATCGTTCCGCACGGCGGAATAAAGATCCCTTCAGAGCTGGAAGATATTGCCGCTGTCGAGGAATTTGAGCTGCTGGTCTCCTCTGATACTTTCGCAAATGAAATTTTTTCATTTGAAAAGGAATGTTCGGCCGTAATTAGCACTCACATTTCAAAATTATTCATGGATGTGAACAGGTCGCCTGATGATCTTCCGCCGAAAACAGATTTCGGACTTATTAAGAAAGAAACACCATACGGAAGAAATGTTTTCCGGGAAGATTTTTTTCCTGATGAAATTGCCGCTTCAAACATGATAAAAAGATATTACCGGCCGTTTCATGACGCTATAAAAAAAATAATGTCAACTAGTGAAATTGATCTGATTATTGAGTGTCATACATCCCTGGCTTCCGGTCCGCGATACAGCTCCGATGCTGATCTTCCCAGACCTCTCGTTTCAGTAACGGGGTCATATGATAAAAACGGTACGGTTGTGGAAACGGCTCCACCTGTATACGGGAAACTTCTTCTTGAAAATCTGCGTGAAAGATTTGAAAGGGAACAGTCTGCAGCCGAAAATCCGTTTCAGGCCGGGGTTAAATCAAACCGGGGTTTTCTTGTTTCGGAATATTTCCAGCGGATTCCATGGCTCAGACTTGATGTGTCCAGATCCCTTTTTTTTAATGACAGGTTTTTTAATGCTGACTACATGCGGGTTGATCAGATACGTATTTCGGAAATAAGAAAAAAAATCTGGGATTCCATTGAAAAAACATACCGGAAAATTTATAAATGAACAGAATTATTTGAAAACATATTTTAATGCAATTTTTACCGCATCAGGATGAAATTGTCCGCCGCTTCCCTTTCTGATCGTTTCAAGTACCTTGTTTTTAGGCAGAGGTTTGCGGTATGATCTCTCTGAAGTCATTGTGTCATATGCATCAGCCAGCTGAATGATGTAGGATTCAATCGGAACTTCAGTACGCTTCCAGCCGTTGGGGTATCCTGAGCCGTCATAGTATTCATGATGAGTTGCTACAATCTCACTGATTTTCTCAAATCCGGTTATATCCTTAATAATCATTTTTGACATTAAAGGATGCTGTTTGATTATTTCAAATTCCTGTTCTGTAAGCGGAGATTTTTTATTCAGTATCTCTTCATGTATTCCTATTTTGCCCACGTCATGAAGAAGAGCTGCAAGAGAAATGTTATCCAGGGTTTTCTGGGGCATGTTCATCTTCTCTGCAATTTTCAGACTGTACTGCTGTACCCGCACGGCATGACCTTTTGTATATTTGTCTTTTAGTTCAATTGCGGCAACAAGTGCTTCAACGATTTCAAAATATTTGTCTATACGTAATTTATCTTCATATATGCTCATATAGTGCTGTGAAAACAGGCGGGAAAAAAATTTAAGTATCCGCAGGGAAAAATCTTCAAATCCGCCGGTAAAATTTTCAAGAGAAAAAATACCGATAATTTCGTTATGTACAACAATGGGAGAGTAAATGGAATGAAATCCCGAGTATGTCCCGAGTTTTTTAAGAATTTCCAGTGATTCCGGAGAAAATTTTTCGTGATCACGTGATTTGACGTGAATCTGATAGGAGTCAATACGTGTGTTGTTCAGACCATCGAATCCGACATGGATGTTGCTGTGGTTCAGTTGCAGTTTTTTCAGGAGTTCTATGCTGTACCCTTTGCAGACAATAGGTACGAACACGGTTCCCTGAAGCTCATATAGTGTGCCTTTTTGTGCTTCGGGTATCAGTTTGAAAAGATGCAAAAAGGCTTTGCTGATAAATTCTTTTTTATTAAGGGTTTCGGATTCCTCAACAATATCAAGCATGCTTTCGAAAATTGCCGGCAGGGAAGAGCTGTTTCTGCTGAATATTTTTTTTATCATTTTTTCCCCGGAAAATTTTTTAACACTTTAAATTTCCGGTGATAATTAATCAATAACAATATTCAGCAGTTTTATTCATTTTTTTAATATATATTATTTTTATCAGAGTTTTTTGTTTGTTATAAATTCGTATGCGGACATTGCGGCTGTAGCTCCGTCACTGCATGCCATTACAATCTGTCTTTTTGACTCGCTTCTGATATCTCCTGCTGCGAAGAATCCCGGTATGGATGTCTCCATGTTAAGGTTTACTTTAATCTGGCCGTATTCGTTTTTAAGTTCATCCGGAAATTCTCCGGTATTTGCATCATAACCGACAAAAATAAAGACACCATCCAGTTTGAGAATGTTTTTTGTATCATTGTCCTTGCAGCAGATCAGAGATATTGATTCAACCTTTCCGCTGCCGTTGATTGATTCTACGGTTGTATTCAGCATGATTTCAATTTTTTCATTGGCTGTAACTCTCTGCTGCAGAATTCTTTCTCCCCGGAATTCATCTCTCCTGTGTATCAGGTAGACTTTTGATGCGAATCTTGTCAGAAAAAGTGCGTCTTCGAGAGCGGTGTTTCCGCCGCCGATTACGGCTACTGTTTTATCCTTGAAAAAAGCCCCGTCGCAGGTTGCACAGTATGATACCCCTTTGCCGGTGAATTCCTTTTCACCCGGAACGTTAAGTTTTTTATAGGATGATCCTGTAGCGGCTATGACTGCTTTGCTCTGAATTATTTCACCGTCTGAAAGTGCCGTTTCAAAAATACCGCTGCTGTTTTTTATAACAGACTTGATTTCTACACTCTGTATATCCGCATTGAAACGTCTGAGCTGCTGTTCCATGCGGTCAATAAGTTCGTATCCCATTACCGGTTCAGCGAATCCCGGATAGTTTTCAACTTCAGAGGTATTTAGTACCTGGCCTCCCGGAGCAAACTTTTCAAGGACTACAAGATCAAGACCGGCGCGTAATCCGTAAATTCCGGCTGAAATTCCCGCCGGTCCCGCTCCAATAATTACAAGTTCCTTCATAAAATCACCTCATTCTGCTATTGATGACATTGTATATAATCATTGGAAAATGTCAATAGAAAAACCATCGTAAAATCGTAATAATACGATATTCAATTGTTTTATCCGAGTTTTTTATTTTAAATTTAAAAAAATCTTTACAATATATTTGTAAAAATACAAGACTTAAAAAAAACATAAATGGTGATAATATGGGTGAAAAAATAAAATACAGCAATCTTAAAATAGAGGTTCCGGAAAATCCGGTAGTTCTGTTTATTGAAGGTGACGGAATCGGTCCTGATATATGGCGTGCGACAAAACATGTTCTTGACGCTGCTGTAGAAAAGGCATATTCAGGGAAAAGAAAAATAGACTGGATGGAAATTCTTGCCGGTGAAAAAGCTTTCAATAAGACAGGCAGCTGGCTTCCCGATGAAACTCTTGAAAAAATCAGGGAATATAAGGTTGCGATTAAAGGGCCTCTGACAACTCCTATCGGCGGAGGAATCCGCAGCATAAATGTAGCTCTCAGACAGAAATTAAAGCTTTTCGCATGTGTAAGGCCGGTCAGATATTTTACGGGTGTTCCGTCCGTACTGAAAAATCCGGAACAGACGGATATGATAATCTACCGAGAAAACCTTGAAGATCTTTACATGGGAGTTGAATGGGAGGAAGGAAGTTCAGACTGCAGAAAGGTCATTGATTTCCTTAATAATGAAATGAACGCCGGCATACCGGCTGATTCCGGTATCGGAATTAAACCGATATCAGTTACAAACACAAAAAATCTTATCCGTGCCGCAATTCAATACGCCATTGATAATAACAAAAAATCGGTAACTCTCATGCATAAGGGCAATATCATGAAATATACTGAAGGTTCTTTTAAAAAATGGGGCTATGAACTTGCAAAGGAAGAATTTACCGGAAAAGTGATTTCAGAGGATGAACTCTGGGAGAAATATGAAGGGAAACAGCCTGAAGGGATTGTCGTTCTTAAAGACAGAATTGCGGATGCAATTTTTCAGCAGGTTCTGCTGCGTCCTTTGGAATATGATGTCATTGCAACGCCAAATCTTAATGGAGATTATATTTCCGATGCTCTTGCAGCTCAGGTAGGAGGTCTTGGAATCGCACCAGGCGCAAATATCGGTGCGGATGAGGCTGTTTTTGAAGCTACTCACGGCACAGCTCCGAAATATGCGGATCAGGATAAAGTTAATCCCGGTTCACTTATTCTTTCAGGAGAAATGCTGCTTAGATTTCTCGGATGGAAGGAAGCGGCTGATCTTGTCGTAACCGGACTTGAAAAGACTATTTCGCAGAAAAAAGTTACTTACGATCTCGAGCGCCAGATGGAAGGCGCGACTCTTCTGAAATGCTCTGAATTCGGAAATGCAATTGCAGATAATATGTAGTTTATAAAGGAAATTTACAGGCAATATTCAAAGAAAGATTTATAAAAATCCGCTCAGATGAGCGGATTTTTTTTGGTGCGCCCGGCATGGGTGCACACTTGACGGTGAAAGTCCGTTATGGAGGCTGATAGCGCCAACCATTAGCTGAAG
>JAFGJZ010000160.1 GCA_016928815.1 Spirochaetota bacterium | reverse complement strand
TTCAAACCCGAAAATGATATTGGCTGTCTGTACTGCATTTCCGCTCTGTCCTTTCATAAGATTATCTATTACCGAAATGATAACGGCAGTCCTGGTCCTTTCATCCCATGCAGGTCTGATTTTACAGAAATTGGAACCTTTAACTTCACAGGTTCCGGGCGAATGATCTGTAATCATAACGAATTTTTCATTCTCATAGTATTTTTTATAGATTCCGGTTAATTTTTTCTGATTCATTCCTTCCGGACAGCTGAAATATATGGTTGAAAGAATCCCCCTTGTCATTGGTACAACCTGCGGAATGAAAAATATCTGATGTTTCTTTACAGAATGTTTATTAATGACATTTTCCACTTCAACAAGATGCTGATGTCTGCCTTCACGATAGGTATTTACATTTTCATGTCTTTGCGGATAAAAATTCGCTTCACCGGGATTTTTTCCGGCTCCGGATACACCGCTTTTACCGTCACAAATTATTTTATCATCTGTTACTATTCCATTTTCTACAGCAGGCAGTATCCCCAGTATCATTGAAATGGCAAAACAGCCGGGATTTCCGATAATTTTAGCGTTTTTAATCTGTTCCCTGTTTTTTTCAATTAAACCATATACTGAATTCTTCAATAGCTCGGGAGCAAGGTGAACTGTATCTATTGATTTATTCTGTGCATATATGGAATAATCATCAGACGAATTAAATCTGAAATCTCCACTGTAATCAATTACTTTAATATCACGTGAAGTAAACTCCCTGATAATGGACATTCCGGCCCTGTCAGGAGTTGAGAAGAATACCAGATCTATGTCTTCATAAATAATTTCCGACATATCCTGAACCGGCATTGAAATAAAACCTTTTAACGAAGGAAATATATCATTAATATCCTTACCTGTATCTTTTCTCGCGATTAACTGTTTAATTTTAAAATTAGGATGTCTCAGCAGAATTTCAATTAATCCAAGTCCCCCAAATCCTGTCGCTCCGATAATAATCACATTTTTTTTCATTTGATTTCCTGTTTTTTTGAATTTTGAAAGTTTATTCATACATCATAATAGTGTAAAGTATTTTTTAAATATTAACTATTATTTTCTTGACATAAATACCAGTATTTATCTTTTAAACCTTATAAATATTTTAGTTTCTGTTTACAGAGACATTGCGGAGGATTTATGAAAAAATACAATGTTGTTATTATGGGTGCAACCGGCGCGGTCGGTCTTGAATTCAGAAAACTCCTAATTGAAAGAAAATTTCCTATAAATAAAATTAAATTTTTAGGTAAATCTACAGTAGGTCAGCAGATAGAATTCGGTGATCAAATGATTACCGTAGAAGCAGTGGAAGACGGGTGCTTTGACGGATTTGACATCGCATTATTTTCAGCAGGAGCAACCATCAGTAAAGAGGTATCTCAGAAAGCAATTGATGCTGGATGCATAGTTGTAGATAACAGTTCCGCCTGGAGAATGGATCCTGAAGTTCCTCTTGTTGTGCCTGAAGTTAATCCAGATGATGTATTGAAACATAAAGGAATAATTGCAAACCCTAACTGTACAACAATACAGATGGTCGTAGCATTGAAACCAATCGAGAATCTTTCTCACATAAAAAAGGTTCATGTAGCAACATACCAGGCTGCGAGCGGAGCCGGAGCAACCGGAATGGCTGAACTTGAAACACAGATTAAACAGGTCGCTAACGGGGAAGATGTAACGATAAACAAATTTCCGTATCAGCTTGCAATGAATATTATTCCGCAGGTTGATGTTTTTACTGAAAACGGATATACCAAAGAAGAAATGAAAATGTTTCATGAAACGAAAAAAATAATGAATTCTGATATTGACGTAAGCGCAACATGCGTAAGAATACCTGTAATGAGAAATCATTCGGAAGCTGTTTGGGTGGAAACTGAAAAGGAACTTGATTTAAAAGACGTAATCAAGGCTTTTGAAAATGCCAAGGGACTGACTCTTATTGATAATCCAGCAGAGAAAAAATATCCAATGCCTTTATTTTCCGCCGGAGAGGACAATATTTTTGTCGGACGACTGAGAAAAGACATTACCAACCCCAAAGGAATTACTTTCTGGTGTGTAGGTGACCAGATTAAAAAGGGCGCCGCACTGAATGCTGTACAAATTGCGGAACTTTTAATAGAAAAAGGGCTGATTTAACGGATAAAAGGGCAAAAAAGCCCTTTTATTTTTTTTGAATAAATTTATTTATTTATTTTTCCTGAAATTACGATATAATTAACAGTAATTAAAAAATCAGGATTAATGATGAAACTTCTTTTAATTTATTTTGACAACAAAGCAGACAAAATGCTTGTCGAAAAAACCGATGCAGCCGGGAAAAAAATTATAGTACCGTCATCGGAATACAATTTTGTCTACAGAGATGAAATAGTTGCCCGAGTAATTGATGTCAATACCCCTGAAGATGCAAAGAAATATATGGATCCCGGACATACCTATTATAATGCAATATCGTACATAAAATTTAAAATTGGAACTGGAATCTATTTTGATGAACAGAACAAATCATACAAGGCTTCAATGTACGGTTTTGTTGTTCTTGATAAAGCCGGTACCCTTCGGATCATTTCACCGCTGCAGATTAACAAGGAAAAAACAAAGGCATACTACTGGATATTTCCTACAAAAGACAAACAGATTCCATCTTATTCACATATCGAAGAAATACTTAAGTTTAACAAGATAATTACAATTCTTGACCGCAGTGAAATAGACAGAAAAATTTCATCAATAAATACGTCAGTCAATGCCTTAACCCGGATCAAGGTAGCCCAGTCAAAAAGTCCGGTTACCGGCCGAAGAGAATATTACATGCCCCTTACAAATGTAGATAAAAAAGCCGGCAAAGTAATGTCTGACGGTCATATTGACTTCAAGGAAGTGGATTCAATTATTCAGATAACAAAAGGTCAGGAACTGCTTCAGCGTTTTCCGGAAATAATACCGATAGACGGATACACAATTTTCGGTGAAAAATTGCTCGCTCAGGTGGAAGCCACAGGCGGTTTTCAGAAAGGAGACAACATCATTCCTTCCCCTGCTGATGAAAACATTTTTGTCTCCGGAATTGACGGATGCTTATCAGTAATAAAAAATAAAATTTCTATTGAGCCGATGGCGATAATAAACGGGAATGTCGATTATGATTCAGGAAATATTGATTTCAACGGTTCAGTGCATATAATGGGAAGTGTTCTTCCGGGATTCTCTGTAAAAGCAAAAGCGGATATAATAGTGGATGGAAGTGTTGATGATGCCACCCTAATTGCTGAAGGCGATATAATCGTAAAAATGGGAATTTCAGGAAAGGGAAGTACCGTGGTGAAAGCGAACGGGAATATAGGCTGTAAATTCATTCTGAATGCAAAGGTAGAAGCGCTTCAGTCAATTACTGTTGATGATTCAATTATCAACAGTAATGTTTCTTCAAATGACAAAATTTCAGTTGTTTCACAGCATGGCAAAATAATGGGAGGTGAAACTCTTGCCCGTCATGAAATAGCGGTAAATACTGCCGGTTCGTCAAAAGAGACAACAACAATTCTTACTGTTGGAAAAAACATTGAAGTTGAAAAAGAAATTCAGCAGATCAGACAGGAAATGGCTCATATAAAACAGATGGTTGAAGACATCATGCAGAAAATACGATCTAATTACGGAAATAATCTGTTTGAAGACCCTAAAAAATTCATATCAATTCTGCCTGACATAAAAAAGAAACAATGTATTCAGCTATTGGCGGATCTTTCAAATCTTAATAAGGATTTAAAGGCTCTGGCTGTACAGGGAATGAAAGCTGAAGAGAAACTTGTATTCGATATGGAGCCGCAGATAATTGCAAAAGAAAAAATATTTCCGGGTACACAGATTTTCATTAAAAAAAGGACAAGGAAGATCGAGCACGAAATTACAAATGCAAAATTTTTTGAAGATCCCGAAGAAAAAGTTATAAAATTTACTTCTGCCGTTTAAACTATATTGATTGACAAAAACTGCCGAATTCCTATCATATCAGACAGGATATTTTATCCCGGGCTTGATTGTAATTAAATTTTAAAACTGACTATAATTAAATTTTTAGCGAGGACCATATGAGCATGCCGGGCGCAGGCGAACTGATTATAATTTTTTTCATAGTACTTGTTCTTTTTGGGGCCGGTAAGGTTCCTAAAATTGCACGCGATATTGGAACCGGAATAAAAGAATTTAAAAAATCATTATCCGATAAAGATGAGGACAAAAAATCCTAATGATATTAATCTCAGGATCTGATTCTTATCTAACTTCCAGACTTATTCCTTATTTACGGAATTCATTTCAGGTTTATGCTTTTGATGACAGTCAGGGCAGTATTATGGATGAAAAATTCATTAAAAATCTTTTTTTATCAGTCAAACCTAAATATTTCATTAACCTGAAGGAAAAAACAGACATTATTGATTGTGAATTCCAAAAAGAGAACTGTTATAATATAAATGCACTTGCATTAAAAAATATTTCAAAAACATGTAAAGACAGCAGCACTGTTTTGATCCAGTTAAGCAGCAGTTACTTATACGGCATAGACAATAAAAACATGCTTACCGAAGATATGGACATTTCAGCATATTCGGTATATGCGGATTCAAAACTCCTTGCTGAAAAAATCATACAGGAAAGCGGCATCAAACACCTTTCTGTCAGAAGCGGGGAAAGGTTTTTTGAAAACGGTACTTTTTTGAATAAAATTGCCGGGCAGCTGATCAGTAATTCGGAAATCTGCATACCGGATAATATGATTACATCACCTGTGTCATCATCTGAAATATGTTCATTTATAAAATTCTCAATTGATAATTCATTATCAGGTATTTATAACTGTTCCTGTACCGATTATATAAGTGTGTATGATTTTTCAGTTCATTTTCTCGATATTTATAATAATATTAAAAAATCCGGTTTAAAACCTGAACTTAAAAAAGTCGATTTTGACGAATATCTTTTTCCTGCAGATGTTCCCCAATGCAACAGACTTTCCGTCGCGAAACTGAAAGCCTCCGGCTATACTCCTGAAAATGATATATTCAGCGGAATTGAAAATTACATAAACAGCATCTGAATGCTGAAATCAATATCTTCAGACAATATGATCAAGCAGTATGATCAAACCTATGAAGCCTATAAGTACATAGTCCGAAATTATCTTGAATTTCAATTCATATAGATAATAAATCCTGAAAAGATAAAACATCATTGTTAAATAAATAATATCAAGTATTGTAAAAATCATGATAAAACCGCTGAGTTTGAACGTATATAAAATATTACCGGTCGTAATCAGAAATACGGCAATACAGATAAATTTAATAACTTCTTTCTTACCGAAAAGAGTAAATGCAGTCTGATTTCCGGTAATTATATCCTTTTCATAATTAATTAATTCAATAATTGAATTTTTAATATAAAACAGCAGGAAAATTTCTGATGCGAGAAATATATCTGCGATTGAAAAATCATTATTATATAAGGAATAAATAATCATGGTAATTAAAAGACTTCCGGAAATATTTCTGCTGCACAGTAATAGAAGAAATTTGTTTGAAATTATTACCGGTAATCTGCCGCTCAAAAAAATGGAAATCATAAAAATTAAAACCAGAAAGACAAGCAGGGTAACAAAAATGTTTTTCTCTGTGAAATAATTTAACAGCAGAGTAAAGATACTTAAAAAAATCAGGACTGACGGGACATATCTGCCTGCTTTATTCTCGATTCCCTGAGAAGGCAACACAAAAGAGCTCTGTAATGAAAATACAATGTTTGCAAGAAGCAGCAAAAATGCTGCAAGCAAATAAAAATTCAGTGAATATTCCGTACCTGAAATTACGGACACCAGCCCGAGAATAAACATACCTGATATTATTTCTGCCATTTTTAATTTCTGAAATGATAAATTCAGAATAAATAGGAATTTTAAGAAAAAATTAGACTTCATATTTTTAATATAATGAAGTTTTGCAATTACATTATTAATAATCCAGGAAGGAGTGGACGCTCCTGCTGTTACAAAAACCCTGTCGTTTCTTTCAAAATATTTCTCTTCAATCTCTGAAGCGTCTTCTATAAGAAAGGTTGAAATACCCCTGTCTCCGGAAATTTCCGCAAGTCTTTTGGTATTTCCGGAATTCTTCCCTCCGATAACAACTACTTTATTAACACCGAGATCTATATAGCTTAAGAGTTCATTTTGCCGGTTTTGAGTGGAATCGCATATAGTATTGAAAATTTTGATTTCAAAACTATTTTTCTGAAGATAATTTTCACATTCACGGAAAAAATCGGTATTCAATGTTGTCTGTGATACAAGTATCATTCTTTTATTCTTTTCAAGCCCGGCTAGTTCTTCCAGTTTTGAAATTACGATATATCCGGTCTTTGCATAACTTTTTAGACTTTCCACTTCTGCATGGTTCTTGTCTCCGAGAATTACAGTAAAAAATCCTTCGCCGGAATATTTTTTAATTATACCCTGTACTCTGGCAACTTTTGAGCATGTAAGATTTATGGTCTGGAGTGCGCGTTTATTAATATCTTTTAATTCACGGAAAGGTATCCCATGAGTGCGTATTGCGATTTTCCTGTTGTCAATTGATTTCAGATCGGGAATTTTTTTAAGACCTCTAAAATTTAGAACCGATACTGTCTGAGGATTGTGTATTATTTCGCCGTAAATCATGGGCTTGTCATTACTGTTCAGTTCCTTGGAAATTCTGTAAATGGCTTTTTTAACTCCAATGCAGAATCCTGAAAATTTTCCGACAATGATTTTCATTTACTGGCTCTTTTTCAAATTTACGCTGGGAGTAGATACAGTACCCGTAATTTCAATCGTAATTGTATTTGAATTCGGATTTATGTACTGATTCAGAAACATTTCAAAATCCTTAAGTACAGTTGAGGCCGCGGAAATATCAATTGTTATATTTAATCCTGAATTTCTGAATACGGAATTCAGACGTATAGTTCCTCTGATCTTACCGGATAAGTCCCTGCCTGAAAACATAAATTCTTTTATTGAAATAATATTATTTTCAAATGCAATTTTTGAATCTAATGATTTAATGGTGATTTTTTCAAAGTCAAACCCTTTAATCGAAACTCCTTCCAGAATAACATTTTCACCGGAAATATCTGCTTCTCCTCCAAGAGGATAATATTTATCATTCAGCTTGAAGCTGCACTTTGCTGTAACTTTTCCGGCAAATTCCGATTTTAGAGTTTTAAATGACATCTTATTAATGTAAAAATTACCGTCAAATTTCCTGGAAAAATAGAGTTTGAGAAATGACAGATCCGTTTTCAGTTCCGAAACAGAAAGACGGTTATTATTTAATAACACCATGTCTATACCTGTAATAACATCCAGCCCGAATAAACTGATATCAGCATTTTCAATAGAAAGAGATTTGAATTGCGGAAATTTTGATGAATTAATTCTGCCAAGAAGAAGCTTGTCAAAAGGGAAAAGAATTAAAGTAAACAGAATGAATGATGCGGCAAAAAGAAATAAATAAAAAAATTTTTTTTCGACATTTAAAGCTTCTTTTAAAAATTTTTTTGCATGAGTTAAAAAATGTAAAATTTTGTTTTTAATCTTATTCATCTTAATTTTTTGAAAAAGTGCTGATTTTGATTAATGCATCATAAAGCTCTTTTTCTTTTATACCTTTTCTAATATTTACATAAGTAATGAAAACAAGTTTATTTCTGTCCTCAATTTTGGAAATGAACTGCAGAAGGGACTGAATATCAGCTCCGTTTATTTTGACATCAACGGTTATTTTTATATATTTATTCTGAAGATTTGTCTGCGTTCTTTTGGTATATTCAATATTTTTTGAAATATTCAGTGAATCCGCCACAGACTGTATCTGTGTATTTAAACTGTCATTCTGATTGTTCAGAATATTATTGTAATCAGAAATTTCTTTCTTAATATTATGATACTCATTACTGTATCCATCCAGGACTTTGAATACGTTTTTCTCGGAAAAATCCGTATCGGGATTTCCGGAATTGAAATTTGAAAATCCTGAAATTGCAAAATATGCCGCTGCTGCAATGGAAAGAACAGCGAGTATTTTAAGCATTAATTGTTCTCTTTTAGTTAATTTTTTCATAATTTACTGTTTTAATTTAATCTGTATTGTGAATTTTGTTATTTTCCCTGATGACATGTTAGTATTTAAAGTTACGGATTCATATAATCCGGACTTCTGAAGATTGTTTTTAAAGATATCAATATTCTGATTATTTCCCGTTTCTCCAATAATTTTAATGGTTTTTTCATCAATAATCAATTCAGTCAGATTAAAAGTATCGTCATTTTCAAAATTTTCGGTTATATTCTGAATTTTTCTGATTACAGTAATATCAGACGGTAGAATTGATTTAATTGAGTTCAATTCTTTTTTCCCGGCATTAATAATTTCTTTTGCACTTGACAGTACATCACTGCCTGTTTTCAGTTCAGTCTGAAAATTTTTTTTAAACTGATTTTTTAATTCAATTTCATTGTTTCTGTTGTTTTTAATTTCATGCAGACTTCCCGTTAAAAAAGTAAACAGTATAATGATTATGGAAAGTGATATTAATAAAACCGGAAATTTATATTCTTTTAAATTAAATGAATATGAACGTGATGATTCAGTCCCTGCTAAAAAATTAATACCTTTTCGATTTCTGTTAAGAAATGACAATAACAGGCCGAATGAAGTGCAGAATCTGGTTTTAATCTGAACATCATTAAATTGCGGAAGAAATTCAAGACGTTTTGTTTTAATGTCCAAACTCTCTTCTATAAAAGATTCAATTCCTCTGACAATTGATCCCCCGCCGGAAATAACAATTTCCCTGAATTCAATATCAACATAGTCAAGACTGATATTTTTTTCAGTTTTTTTAATTTCAGTAAGTATTTCAAGGAAGAAATCCTGGGCATTTTTACAGATTTTAGTATATTTACTTTTTGTAATTTTATAGGATTTTAATAAGCCGGGATCATGAATCTTATCAGGGTTACTAATGTCCATCTGCATGTTGTGAAACATCGATTCAGCATCTTCAAGCGGAATATCTGCCAGTTTGGATATCATTTCAATTATATCTGAAATTCCTGATGCAATAGATCTTGTAAAAATGAGTTCCTTTTCCGAAATGTAATTAACAGTTGTTTTGGCATGTCCGAAATCAATCTGAATTACATTATCACGTCCAGGTTCAAAATAATTATAGCACTCAATAAGTGCATTTGAATCAGTTGAAATATATACAGGCCTGATGGAAAGTTCATTGAAAATGTTTAAAAATTCAGTAAATGAGCCGGCCTCTGCAGCTCCAAGGAGAATTCTTGAATTATTATATGATTTTAAAAACTGAAAATCATATACCGTATCTTCAATGGAATAGGGAAGTTTTTCTTCAGCCTCAAACGGAATAACATCCGCAATTTTAGCAGGGTCACTGAAAGGAAATTCAAACGTCCTGAAAATTATCATATCTGTCGGAAGATTGCATATTAGGGAATAATTTTCAAATGAATCCTTTTCAATTGAATTTTCAAGAGCGTTCCTTACGGCAGTTAATCTGTCGGTACTTTGATCAATCTGTTCAGAACTGATAGAAATTATATTAAGACTTTTTATCTTCTGTTCGGCCTTTATAATTTTTACAGAAGTAGAACCGATATCTATGGCTGCAATTTTTTTAAACAAACGTTCCTCTTTAATGAATACTTAAATAATAAAATTTTTTTGATGACCTGTTATAAACTGCAGTTACTTTTTTTTCGTTTTTTCCCGTATAGGAAGTTATTTCAATTTCATAAATATTGGAACTTACAGTTAATAATGAATTTCTTACAGAATCATCAGGTATCAGATCCTTAATTTCATCAACAGAAGTGAATGGTTTAACTGACCTTCTGCTGATTATTTCAGTCACTATATTATCCGTTATTTCATCTGTCAATGCAGATAAAATTCTGAATGGTGCGGTATTTATATTTATTTTGTTCAAACCGGCTGTATAGTCATTATTGTTTCCATAGACACGGAAGTAATCGCTTAATCGCAATGATTTTTCAGGACCGATTTTAACTTCATCCGTTTTATCCTCATTTCCATATGTCCTGGTAAATCTGTTATTTTCAACAAGATTTTTTTCATCATCTGAATTGCTATTGCCGACATTCAATCCGTAATATATCTCCGGAGTGAAATTTTTAACAAGAAGAAGTTCATCCATTGAATCGAAAGGACCGTTTTTACAGCGGTAGTATACCGGCAGAGTAGAATAAAAATCATACTCCTCTCCGCCGTATGCGCTTCTTGAATTATCAGTATCGACCCAGTCAAGAATGGAATCACTGTATTCATTTCCCATCCCGAGATTATTAAAGAATTTTTTTAAAATTTTAAAATACGGAGTCTGCGGAACATACTGGTTTGAAACGGCGGAAATATTCAATTTGGACTGCGAATCGGATATGACAACCTTAACACTGCTGTTTTCAATCGGAATTTCAGGGAAGTTATAGGCCCAGATATCATGATAGGAATCTATTTCCTTGTTTTTTTCAGCATTGTTGCTGATAAATGATGAGAAACCTTTTAAATCTGCTTCGAGTATGAATTTTGACAGTTCAAGTCCTGACAGGGCAATCTGTTCTGAAACAGCCTCATTCCGGAATTTTTTCATGTAATTGATATTCTGCTGTGCGGTTAGAAGAAACTGCGATGAAACCGAAATGAGCAGGGCGGTTATTGTCAGTACAATTATAAGTATGTATCCCTGTGAATTTAAAAAATATTTAAATATTCCGGACTGCTCAAGATTAATCCGTCTGTTCTCATAATTTTTTTTAAATGATTTGTACAGATTACCTGATTTCACTGGTTTATCCCCGGTTTTGAGATGAAACTGAAAGTATGTTCTCCGCCGCTGTAATCATTTATTATTATAGTTGTCTTCACAGTTTGAGGAAGTCTTTTCAATACAGATAAATCCCAGTTTTTTTCCATTCTTCCGCTGTAGAATTCAAATTTCAGATCTTTGACATTTTTCAGAAGTATGGATTCCTCGGAAAAATTTTTCACTTTCTGTTCTTCAAAATCTTCTGAAATTTCATTATACAGTATGAATTCCTTTCTGATAAGAAAATTGAGATCAGGAAAAGACGGATCTTTTTTCAGATAATATTCAACCAGTTTCACATCGGAATCCATTGTAAGTTCGTCAGATGAATAGTTCATATAAAGATCATTTTTGGCAACAGTAACGAAGGAAATTTCAGAATTTGACCTTACACCGTCGTCTGATGAACCTTTAAACACAAGATTTTCATTCCCGGTATTAAAAAAAACTGAAGATATATCCTTATCAATTCTGTAATATGCGAGGTTATATTCACGGTAAAATTCCGATACTTTTGAGTAATTTTTAATGGAATTTAGGATAATACTGTTTGAAGAATAAATCATAATCATAATTATTGACGAAAGCGCAACTGCTACAATAAGTTCAACCATTGAGAATCCTCCGTTGCCGGAAAGACTGTACAGCAATTCACGGAACCTGTTTTTAATTGGTTGCATATATGTAACTCAGTTCAAAAGATTTTTCAGTGCTATCCATGTTCCATCGAACCCTTATTTTAACAATATTGGCTGGGATGTCAGGAAAAAACTCAGTCTCATATCTTTCTATGTTTCTGTCAAAAACATATCCCGGGAAGTCTTCAATTTCCTGATCATTAAGATCTGTCCCCCGCATGTTATCAGCCTTAAATTCATTCAGTTTAGATTTTGCAATTATTACGGCATTTGTAATTTCTTTTGACTGTGAAATTGCAAGCACACTTCCGGAAACACCGGTATATATTCCCAGAATAACTATTGTGATAATAGACAAGGCAATTAGAACCTCAATCAAGGCAAAACCTTTATTGAGAAGCTTTCCATATATTTTCATAATTCAATTTACCCTCAAATATATACGGTTCCTTTTCAAACTTTGAAATAAAAACTGTAAGATAATTGTCATCATTATATCTGATATATATAATTCTGTTTACGGAATATCCTTCTTTATAGAAAGGAATTATTACATATCCGTTTTGAACTTCGGTCGTGTCATCCATGAGAACCGAGTCGAAAATGAAATTATTGTTGAATTCAAGAGGCTGAAGAAGTTTCTCCTGAGACAGAACGAATTTGGTATTTTCAATATTCAGTACCGAAAGGGAATTTGTCCCCGAAAAAAGACCGTCGGATCTATCTGCATTTTTATCATCCGGTTCATTTAAATGAATGATAAGATAATTATTACGGTAATTTAAAAATGCATCGTCAAATGTTTTTGCAATGTAGTTTCTTACCAGGGACACGTTTTTTCTTTTGCCTGAAAAAAAAATTGAAAGTTTGGGAGCGGCAACAACGGACATAATTGAGATTATTGAAAGGACTACAATAATCTCAACGAGTGAAAATCCGCGGCTGTTATTAAACCTATTCCCAGATTTCGATGTCGGCATCAAATCCGTCTCCGCCTTCACGGTTATCCGCACCAAGTGAAATTACTTCATATCTTCTTTCATCTTTGCCGGGTGCATTATAGATAAAATCATTCCCCCATGCATCTTTAGGAACTTTATTGTTCTGAAAATCATCAGACAGCGAAGAAAGTCCTTCCTCCGAAGAAGGCAGTGTATCCTTAACATTAAGAACAAGTCTTATCTGTTCCAACTGGTTCTTAGTGCTTGTAACTTTGGATTTGTTGATCATTTTAAGATAATTCGGTACGGTAACAGCGCCGATTATTGCAATGATCGCAATTACAACCATGAGTTCTATCATTGAAAAACCATTTTCATCTTTTAAAAATTTTTTTATGAAACTTGCTGTTTTTCTCATCTTTTATATCTCCATTTTACTAATATGCCAAAGAGTTCATATCCATTAAAGGAAGCGCAATCGCAATAACCACTGAGCCTATAATTATACCCAGTATGATAATTATAAGAGGTTCAATAATTCTTGTCAGATTGTCCACCTGTGTGTCAAGTTCAGTCTGATAAATGTTACCGATTTTTATCAGCATTGTATCAAGTTCATCACTCGATTCGCCAGCTGCAATCATTCCGGTTACCATTTTTGGAAGAAATCCGGCATTTTGAAGAGATTTTGAAACCGGTGTTCCTTCCTTGATTGCGCTGATAACTGTCCTGATTTTTTCTTCAATTATTTCATTCGAAACGATTTTGGAAACAATTTCCAGAGATTTTATCAGGTCAACATTATTGCTTAACAGAATACCTAAATTCTGGGTAAAATTAAGAATAATAATTTTATTATAAATAACATGAATCAGAGGGGCTTTTGTCTTAAATTGATCAATTTTTTTTCTGCCTTCGGAAGAATGCATGTATTTCCTGAAATACACGGCCAGAACCGTAATCAGTGCAGCAAGAACAAACCAGAATTTCCTTAAAATTGAACTGATTCCGATTACAATTTTCGTAATTAGAGGAAGCTCTTTGCCCATTTCTTCAAAAACTCCGGTAATCGTCGGTATCACAAAAATAAAAAGAAACAGAATGAAAAAAGAAAAGAAAATTGTAATCATAATAGGATAAATCATTGCAGACTTGATTTTATTTTTTAAAATTGAGTTCTTCTCCTCAATTTCAGCAAGTCTTCCTATTACCTGTTCAAGTGAACCCAGATTCTCACCGACACGTACCATATTAATATACATCTCGGAAAATATCCTGTTATGAGACGTAAGTGCGTTTGAAAATGATATTCCGCTTTCAATTTTTGTTTTTATATCCGCAATAACATTTCTGAAATTTTTATTATCCACCTGTTCAATAATATCTGAAATTGCTTTTAACAGCGGAATACCGGCGTTCAGAAGGGTAGCCAGCTGCCGTGAAAATACGCTTACCTGCTGTTTTGACTTTTTGAGAGTAAAATAGTCTGAAACAGCTGAAATCAGATTATGAAGCGAAGATATGTTTTCAGATTTTTTTTTGGATGATGAAAAAGCTATTGCAGACTGTTCTCCGATTCTGACGACATAGATTCGGCGGCTTCTGAGTATCTGCTTGGCTTTTTCAGCATTCGGAGCGTCGATTATATCTGAAAGAGAATTCCCGTTTCTGTCAAGTGCATCATATTCAAAAATCATTTAGACTGTAACCCTCAGAATTTCATCTATGGATGTGATGCCGTTTGCGGCTTTGGTGATTCCATCCTGCAGAAGCGTTACCATACCTTCAAGTACTGCCTGTTTCTTGATCGCATCTGAATCGGACTTGTCAATAATAAGTTTCTTGATGCTATTGGAAACGACAAGAAGTTCATAAATTCCGGTTCTGCCCTGATAACCCGTATTAAAACATTTTTCACAGCCTTTGCCTTCATAAAACTTCAGATTTTTTGAATCGGCAGATTTCACACCGAGTTCCTTTAGAAGTGAAGGGGCCGGTTTATATGCTTTTTTACAGTGAGGACATATTTTCCGCACCAGTCTCTGCGCAATGAAGGAATTAACCGAAGATGCAATCAGAAACGGTTCAACACCCATATCCAGCAGCCTTGTGATTGCGGAAGCTGCATCATTCGTATGTATTGTCGAGAAAACACTGTGTCCCGTCAATGCCGACTGTACTGCTATTTCAGCGGTTTCAACATCCCTGATTTCTCCAACCATAATTACATCGGGATCCTGACGGAGAATTGATCTGAGTCCTGCAGCAAAAGTAAGATCAATTTTCGGTTTAACCTGCATTTGTCCGATACCGTTGAGCTGATATTCTATAGGAT
This sequence comes from Spirochaetota bacterium, assembly GCA_016928815.1. Taxonomy (GTDB): domain Bacteria; phylum Spirochaetota; class UBA4802; order UBA4802; family JAFGJZ01; genus JAFGJZ01. The sequence goes on along the minus strand of JAFGJZ010000160.1, from coordinate 11,301 downwards.
CTTCAACCGTAAGAATGTTTATTTCAGGCGAATATATTTTATTCAGCACGGCATATAGGGTAGTGGATTTCCCGCTCCCGGTCGGTCCGGTAACCATTGTAATTCCATGAGGAATGGATATGACTTTTTCAAATCTCTGCATTATTTCCCTGCTTAAACCGAGATTGGAAAGATCAAAACTCATATCACTTTTATTAAGTATTCTCAGAACTATTCTCTCGCCGAAATGCGTAGGGAATACTGAAACCCTGATATCAATGTCTTTTTTACCAATTTTAAGCTGTATACGTCCGTCCTGGGGCAGCCGGTTTTCAGCTATATTGAGATTACTCATGATTTTTATACGCGATATTATAGCCGACTGAAGTTTTTTCGGAGGATCAAAACGCTGATAAAGAATTCCGTCAATACGGAAGCGGATAATCAGATTTTTTTCATATGGTTCAATGTGGATGTCACTTGCATTTTCAGTTACTGATTCCGTTATTATTGTATTTACGAATTTGATGATCGGAGCTTCATTTGCCATATCAAGAATGTCTTCGGTTTCATCAAATGTATTTGTAAGAAGATCAAAATCATTCGGGTTCAGATTATCCAGTCCGTCTGCTGAAGAGTCTTCAGGTCTCCGGATGTTTTCAAAAATGATTTTTCTGACTTCATCAGCAGTTGAGAGAACTGTAACTATTTTATATTCTGAAAAAAAATTTCTGATATCATCAACAGGAAGAACATCCAGAGGATCTGTTATTGCAACATAAAGTTTTTTTCCGGCTGTCTTGAAAGGTACAATCAGGTTGCGGTTAAAAAACTTGACCGGAATCCGTTCCAGAAAATCTTTCTTCAGAGTAAACTCAGGTTTAGATTCATAGTCAAGACCGCTCTGTTCGGCAAGACAGAGGTAAAGATTATCTTCCGTAATGAGTCCTTTCTGCAGAAGTGTTTCACCGAGTCTGAGACCGGATTCCTTTTTAATTTTCAAAGCACTGAGAATATCCTTTTCAGTAAGCATATTCCTGATAACAATAATTTCGCCGAGTTTTTTTCCCGATAGATCCATTTACTTGTTCTGCCTCAGCATCTTCTGCTCTTCCATTTTCTGCTGTGTAATTTTATCTATTTTATCCGGATCAGTGACTATCTTCGGAGTAATGAAAATCAGCAGGTTTGTTTTCTTGTTTTCGACCGATTTGCTTTTAAAAAACCAGCCCAGGAGGGGAATGTCTCCAAGAACAGGTACTTTTGAAATTGTCTCCGATTTATCATTTTTTATCAGTCCGCCAATGACGACCGTTTTGCCGTCAATTACGGTAATACGTGTTTTAATGTCACGTTTACCCAAATCCGGCGGAATTGTAGAGTTAACTGATTTTTCCTTAATGGAATTTATTTCCTGGTAAACATCAAGAGTAACCTTGTTATCTTTGGTAATATGAGGAGTAATTTTCAGCTTGATACCTACGGATTTATATTCATAGGTCAGGGATGTACTTCCGGAATCCGAAGTAGTGGATGTAGGGATCGGAATTTCATCAGCAACATTCAGTTCAGCTTCATTATTATCAACAGTGAGAAGCTGAGGCGTGGAAAGCACATTAAAATTTTCATCACTTGCGGCGGCATTTAATAGAGCAAATCCAAGTACTGATTTGTCACTCAGAAATCCAAGCTGAAAACCTGTAGCAAGAGGAATCGCCAGCGTTTTACCCATGACAGAACTGTTGTCAAAACTCGGCGGTGTTCCGAGAATCTGGGAACCTCCGACAATATTGCTTCCGACATTCTGTCCCATGTACCAGTCAATACCGAAATTCCATGCATTATCGGCGGAAACCTCGATTATCAGGGCTTCTATAAGTACCTGCTGACGAACGATATCAAGTTTATCTATTATGGATTTAATCTGATCAAATTCTTCGGCAGTTGCCGTAATAATGAGTGAGTTTGTTTCCTTATTGGCAATTATTGACAGTTTTGATGCAGGCTGCTGCTGGGCAGGCTGGTTATTCGCCGGCCGTATAACCTGTGTATTCCCTGTTTGAATGCTTGCATTTTCTGAAAATGGAACTCTTGAAAGTACGTTTGCAAGTTCGACTGCATCTGAATTCTGAAGATGAATGACATGAATGTTTCCGGCCGAAGCTGAATTATCTGTTACATCAGCCTCAGTTAAAGGACGGTCCAGATTTCTTGCCAATTTAATCAGCCCGTCAATTTCTCCGGCGTTTCCGCTGAAAATAATTGTATTAAGCTTGCTGAAAGTAACAATATTAGTGTTTTTCGATTTTAAGGAATTCAAAACATTAAGAATCTCATTAACCGGCTGATATTTAAGTTCAAGCATGTATGTAATGGTTCTGTCATCATTCAGGTTGAGTACTTCCTTGCCGTCTACAATGATTTCCGTATTTTTTCTAACAGCCTCATCAAGAGGAACAATTTTAATAAGGTTTCTTGTTTCTACAACTGCAAGACCTTTCAATTCAAGAATTGACTTCATTACATCGTAAATCTGATCAGCAGGAATTTTCTGCGATGAACTTATTGTAATTTTACCGCGCACTCTGTCATCAAGAATGATATTTTTTTTAATAATTCCGCTCATGATATTGATAAATTCCTGAATTTCAACATCCTTGAAATTCATACTGACTGATTTTGTACTCTGTGCAGTCAGCAGAGGCAGCAGGAAGAAAAATATAATCAGTACACTTAACAAGAATTTTCTGTATTTGGATAATTTCATTCTGCTACTCCAATTTAGTCTGTGATGTTAATATCGTAAGTCAAAATGCTTTTATTTCGTTCAATATCAATGATAAATTTGCTCTCACTGTTGATACTTTTCCACAATTCAAATATTTTTTCCGTACTTGATGCAGGGTGTCCGTTTATCCTGCGGATAACATCACCGCTGCGTGCACCGATGTCGTAGAGAACATTTGACGGATCAACCGAGATAAGAGTATATCCGGTAATTTCACTTCCTTCACGAAACGGTCCGATACGAAGTCCTCTCAGCATATTATCCATGTTTCCCTGTATTTTCTGCTGAATTGAAGCCCGGGAAATGGTCCTTGAAATGTTTCTGCCGCCGGAAGGCTGATTAATCTGCTGAGGATTTACCGCTCCGGGCTCATCATCTCCGTACATTTCCAGTTTATAGGTCTGCCCGTTTGATTTGAGAGTAATGGAATAATCATTGATTTTGACAAGTTTATAACCGTAAATATTCTGATTAATTTTGAATATTTCCGCATATGCGCTGTTTCTGTTTCTGACCATTGCACGGGAATATTCCCATGAGCCGGTTATGGTACCGACCAGTTTGAGTTCTGACGGATTAATGGCGGCAGTCTGATATTCTTCAACAGGTCCACCGGCATCAGAAATGAGACTCATGCGGAAAAAGCCGGAATTAAGAATTCTGTCCCAATTAATGACTGCAGGCTGAATATTTTTAAAAACACGGCTGTTTTCATTCTGTTGAAAAGATTTTTGCGTACCTGTTCCTATTACAAATCCGATTAAGGAAGTAAGAAAATAAGCACAGGTAAAAGAAAGCAGCAGTACCGCTGAAACATTCAAACTGTATATTTTAATTTTATCATTCATCCTAATTTTACAATTTATACATATTATATGCAGCTGTATGTGTCAAATATTAAATTTGAACAGGCATTTAATATTTGACCGTTTATCTTTTTAGGTAACAGTATTTAATATTGTTGATTTTATTGAATATTTTTGCGATTATGACATAATCACAGATAAAATGGATAATCATCAAATGGATATAATTGAAAAAATCAGAGAAATTGCCAGTCAGAAAAACGCAGTAATTCTGGCTCATAATTATCAGCCTGAGGAAATTCAAAAAGCCGCGCATCATACCGGTGATTCACTTGAACTTTCACGTATTGCGGCTGAAAGCGATGCAGATATTATAGTTTTCTGCGGTGTTTATTTTATGGCCGAATCAGCTTATATTCTATCTCCTCAGAAAAAAATCATAATTCCCGAACCGGATGCAGGATGTCCAATGGCGGATATGGCTGACCCTGAAAGGATAAACGAGTTCAGGGCAAAATATCCCGGAGCCAAGGTAGTATGCTACATAAACTCCACAGCTGCCGCCAAGGCTGTTTCCGACGTATGCTGCACCTCGTCAAATGCCGTGAAAATCATCAGTTCCATTGACGCGGACCGCATAATTTTCATACCTGATAAAAATCTGGGCAGTTATGTAGCCGAATCTACTGACAAAGAAATTATTCTGTGGGATGGATATTGCCCTATACATAATGCAAGGTCTGTTGATGAGCTTCTTGCCGCAAAATCGGAACACGGAGATGCCGAAGTGCTGATGCACCCTGAATGTCCGAAGGAACTCAGGGATCTTGCGGACAGAATTTTATCAACGGGTGAAATGGTCAGTTACTGCCGTGACAATAAAGGAAAAAAATTCATAATTGCGACTGAAAACGGCATGATCTATAAACTTAAATCCGAAGCCCCGGAAAACGAATACATTCAGGTTACTACTGATTTCATATGTCCTGACATGAAAAAAATAACACTTGAAAAATTGTATAATTCACTTATTAATGAAGAACCATCTGTAACTGTAGACCCTGAAATTGCCGATAAAGCATATAGCAGTCTTGATAAAATGCTGAAAATGTCATGAAAAAGGTGTAACTTGGAAAATAACTTTCAGAATGAAATAGAGAAAATCAGAAAGAAAACCTTCAATCCTGAACTTCAGAAACTGGTTAACGGAGTAATCCTCAAGGATGAACCGGGCAAAAACAGGGAAAAGGATAAATATGTTCTTCTTGAAGAAATACATGATCTTTTCTATAAAGCGCTGAATCTTAATTATTCCGAAGGCTGCAATGATTCAGATTTCAGATATGACATGGAATCTGATGAAAACGGCAGTTCTGATTTTCCAGGCTTATTTATTAAAAATTCCGTAATTCTTGAATATAATGAAGAAACCGAGGTTTATGAGGTAACTCAATCACTGGAAAATGATGAATTCAGGGAAAAACTTATTTTCTGTCCTTCCGAAGAAATATACAAAAGAATATTTTCAGCAGGAAAACCGGTCAAACTTGATGAAAACTTTCTCAGAAGCAGGGGTATAGACAAAAGATTTTCATTTCTGGCAGGTTATAATTTTTATGCTGTTTCATTTAACTCCATGCTTAAAAACACATGGAGCAGATATGTGAAATTTTCCGGCACTTTTGACTTTTCAAAATTCAATCCAATTATATTTTTCTCCCTGAAAACCGGCACCACTGAAGATACTTTCATGAAAAAATATATTTCTCCATTTTACATGCGTTTATATGCGATCTCTGCATTAAAAATACATAAAAAAGCTGAAACCGGAAATATCAGAACATTACTCGAACGGTATGCAAAGGAAATGTCTGTATTTGATGACGTCTACCTCTATGTAATAAAAATTAAAAAGGATTTTTCAACCGAGTTTTATTTTTTACTGAAATTTCTTAAAAACAAACTGAACAAATCGGTATTAAATCCGTCAAGAATAGCTCTGGCTGATAAAGATACATTTATAGCGTTTATAAACAATGCTGACAGCCGTAAGTTTCTGGAAGAGGTTGATGATTTCAGCTGCCAGTATGACTACTGTCTGGATATCATTAAAATAAACGATTTCCAGAATGCCGACATCAGCCGGATTATTCATGAAGCAAAATTATAATGCCGGAATTGATTTTTTTAGCTATATTTAAATCATAATAAAATGAAAAAACTTATTTATATAATAACTGCGTTTTTATGCGTTGAAACATATGCAGCCGGAAACATCGGAGTTTCCGGAGCAGATTTTCTTGAACTCGGAGTGGGAAGCCGGCCGTTGGGAATGGGCGAGGCTTTTACTGCAATGAGTGAAGACGTTAATGCTCTCTATTATAATCCAGCTTCACTTGGCACCCAGAAGTATCCTGAATTAAGTATTAATCACCAGGAATTAATTCTTGATTCCCGGATGGAAAATATTACAGCTGTGTGGCCTGTTTTAGGTGGCTTCGGAGCCTTTTCATCAACTTTTTTCTGGGTTCCCCGGTTTGAAAAGGTTGATATTGACGGAAACTCAGCAGGGCAGGTGAATTTCTACAACAGTGCATCAACGCTTGCATGGGGAAAATCATTCGGTTCATTTTATACGGGTGCGGCAATAAAATATATTTATCAGAAAGTCGATACAAACAGCTATCACAGCATTGCTCTTGATGCGGGAGTATTGAAATCATTTTACATGTATACTCCGTTTTCCTCGCCGGCCCGCAATTTTTATCTCGGTCTTTCCTTAAACAACATTGGAACGGACGTTGCCGGAGATCCTCTGCCGCGGAATTTTAAGACAGGAATTTCATATATAACTGCGAACTGGATGAGAGTTAACGTGGATTTTTCGGAGTACTTAATTGAAGCAACCGATATCTTTGATTTTACCTACGGGTTTGATGAAAATTTTCAGCTTAATACGGGACTGGAATTTAATTACGACGAAATTCTTTATTTCAGAACAGGATATAAATTTAATGACGGAACATCATACTCATTCGGGGTAGGATTTAACTATGCGATTAAAAATGTTGCGTTCCGGATTGACGCATCCTATTCAGATGCCGATGTCTTCGGTTCAATTTATACGCTCAATTTTACCGTAAAACTCATACCTAAAGTAATAACAACCGAAGATAAAATTCTCGCTGAAAAATATTACAAAGCCGGAATCAAGGCTTACATCGCTGAAGATATTGACGGTGCACTTGCGAATTTCGAAAAGGTAAAGGCATATAATCCTTACTACAAAAGCATAGATCAGAAAATTTCCGACCTTAAAGAGCTTAAAAAACTCAAGGAACAGAATAAAAAATTTGATGACCAAAATGAGGAAAAAACCATAGAGTTTTAATCTTCATGTAAATTCCGGATTCAACCGATATTTATATCAAAGTAATTCTTTGGTATGAAAAATGAAAAAAACACGTCTTATTATCATATTTGCAGCAGTATTTGCGGTTTCACATATCTATGCCCAGGATTATTACAGATATGCCTCAGTTATAGATACACAGACAGCTTATAATCTCGGTAAAGGAGGATATCAGCTATCATTTCTTGCATATAATAACGGCGGTATTGAATGGAAGTCTTTTGTAGGACTGACGGATAATTTTTTTCTGGGAGTATCTCTTGATACTGAACATATGATCGGCAAGGAGGACATTTCTCCGAATGTACCGGGTGTTGTACTGAAATTACGGCTTACTGACGGCTGGGAAAGATGGCCGGTATCAGTATCAATCGGTTATGATTCATTTTACATGGGACAGGTCGGCAAGGCCCCTAACAATCTTTCTTCTGACGGAAAAACTTCAAATTTTGAATATAACGATCTGAACAAAATGATCTACGGTCCTTATTTTGTAATAACCAAACCTTTATATACATTCAATTCAGAGCAGCACTTCAGTTTCGGAATGCGGCTCCCGACGCAGCCTGATTATGTACCAATTGATTCAACATATTTTTTCTCGCTTGACATTCCATTAGGATGGGCTTTTGTAATAAAAGGTGAAATAGAACGGGTTTACTGGGATTTCCGACGACAGGAAAACTGGCTTGCAAATGCCGGTTTACGTTTTAACATAATTGACAATCTGGGTTTTGATTTCTGTTTCCGCTTCGAAAGCGGAGAAAAAGTCAACCGTGTTTTCAGAATGGAGTATAACAATGAATTCTAAAACTAATTTACACCTGACGTTTATTACAGGAATTTTAATACTTTCTGTAGCCGCATGTCTTAGCGCTGCAGGCCTTAAAACCTGTGAAATTTTCATTTTTAATTCGAAGCAGGTTAAAATAAAGGCAGTTATTGAAATCGCAGAAAGCAGAAACGACCAGGTCAGGGGTCTGATGTTCAGAAAAGAACTTGGTGAGAACAGCGGAATGCTTTTCGTTTACAACTATGACAGTAATCTTAATTTCTGGATGAAAAATACATTTATTCCGCTGACTGTTGCATATATTGATAAAAATGGAATTATTAAAGACATGTATGACATGAAACCTCTTGATACATCAGTTACCTATACTTCCAAATATCCCGTAAGATATGCACTTGAAATGAATATGGGCTGGTTTCAAAAAAATAACATAACTATAGGAAGTAAAGTATACCTCGATGGATGCATCAGTAAATAGAATCCCCACATCTAAAGACGAAAGAGCGCTTTTAATTTCAGTAATTCTTCCGCGGCAGAATAGAACGGAATCAGATTATTCTCTTGAGGAACTGAAACTGCTTGTCAAGACGGCAGGAGCTGTAGTTGTCGAAGCAATGACTGTAAAAAGAGAAAAAATTGATTCCGCATATATTATCGGAAAAGGTTTCCTGGAAAAATTAAAAACCATTGTTGAAGAAAAAAATTTAAAAGTTATAATTTTTGATCTTGATAATACCAGACCTGCTCAGATCCGCAATCTGGAAGAACATCTCAACTGCAGAGTGGTAGGCAGAACGGAAGTCATTCTGGATATTTTCGCAGCAAGGGCGAGAAGTGCCGAGTCTAAAATTCAGGTTGAAATGGCCCAGCTTAATTACATACTTCCAAGACTCAAGGGATACGGCGGCATTTTGTCGCGTACAGGAGGAGGAATAGGAACACGGGGGCCGGGTGAAACAATGCTTGAAACCGACCGCCGTCACATTCTGAAAAGAATCTCCAAACTGAAAGAAGATCTTAAAAAATATGAGAAACACAGGTCTCTCTCCAGAAAATCACGGCATGACATATTCAAAATAGCTGTAGCAGGCTACACAAATGCGGGCAAATCAACGCTTATCAATGTTCTTGCAAAGGACGATCTTTTTGTCGAAGACCGGCTTTTTGCAACACTTGATTCATATACACGTAAAGTTTACCTTAATCCCGAACTGACTGTTCTCATGACCGATACTGTCGGTTTCATTAAAAACCTTCCTACAAATCTTATTGCTTCATTCAAATCAACCATTGAAGAGATCAGTTACGCGGATATGATACTGGTAGTGTCAGATGTTACATCCCCGTATCTTGAAGAGCAGATTACTACAGTGGAAAATGAACTGTCTGCACTTTCTACGGATAAACCTGTTTTCTATTTTTTCAATAAATGCGATTCCGCCGGAGTTGAGGCATTGAACATGGTAAAATCAGAATTTCCCGATGCCGTTTACGGATCTGCACTTACGGGTGCAGGGCTGGACACTTTAATTTCCGTAATTACGGAAAATGCAGGAAAAATGAAGCTATCCTGATATTGATTACCAGCCTTAATTTATATAAAAATTACTTAAAGAATTCTTAATTATTCCGATAATTTCATTATGAGACGTAATACAATTAAAATAATTATTCTGTTTATTTCACTTCTTTTAATGGCATTTACATTAAATGCTGCATTTAAAAAGGAGAAACTTCCTGAGTTTACTGATGAAAAAATAGAACTTCTTGAAGATGCAATAATGATTGACTCACTGACTGAAGAAAGTGATTCGGAAGATTATACCGAAATAAAGAAATCCTTCGAAGATATAAAAGACAGTGAGGAAGGTCAGATTTTCATCGTTGAGAATTTTATTCCTGAAAAGAGTAAAATACTTACTAATACAGGAGACTCACTGCTTAAAGATCTTAAAAAACAGGATAAAAGATGGCATTATTCCGATTACACCATACGGAAAGGCGATAATCTGTGGACTATCGGAAAGAAATTCAATGTTTCCCACAAAACTATAATAATGGCAAATGCGATTACAAATCCTGATCAGCTGAAATACGGGAAAAAAATTAAAATTCCCAATCTTAACGGAATTTATTATACAGTCAGGTCAGGCGATACATTAAGTGAAATCAGTTTGAAATATAAAACCGATATAGAAAAAATAGTTGAACTCAATGGAATAAGGAAAAATAAAATTCTCGTTAACAGCCGCATTTTCATTCCGGATGCAGTTGAAATTCAGAAACCGGTTAAAAAAGCTGTAAAAAATGAAAATGTAAAAACAAATCGAAATACAGAGAATATTCACACAGTTACTTCTCCGAAATCTGACAATAATGTAAAACAGACCATTTCAGCCAAAATGATGTTTCTATGGCCTGCCGAAGGAAAAATCACATCGTCATTCGGAATGAGAAAACATCCTATACTTAAAAAACAGAAATTTCACAATGGAATTGATATTGGACTTAATATTGGAACGGAAGTCCGCGCCGCAGCATCCGGAAAGGTTATTTTTACCGGAGTCAAGGAAGGCTATGGAAATCTTATTGTCATTGAACACAAAGATAATTATATTACAGTATATGCGCATCTTAGTGAAATGAACGTAAAAAAAGACGAGCAAATCAACGCCGGAGAAGTAATCGGACTTTCAGGGTCGTCAGGAACAGTTACAGGACCGCACCTGCATTTTGAGATAAGAAAATATCTCACACCGCTGAATCCTTCGGCATTTTTGAGGACTAAAATATAATGTTGAAATATAAATTTCCGCTGTCAGTTTTAATCATTGTTTTCTCATTTCAGATAATCTATTCCGCCGACATGATTCAGAAAGTTGAATACAGGAAAACCACCGTGTTTTACACAGCTGATGACAAAAAGGGCTGGAGTGCATATGTAATAGGGAAGGTTCTTTCAACCGGACAGCGGCAGATATCGGACAATGATCTTAACCAGGCTGCTCAGGATAAATCGAAAATAACCGTCCGTCTGTATTCAGCAACAGGTCTCCGGAAAGGTCAGACTCTTTTTGTAATAAATGAACGTAATCTCATAGTCTCCAGAATTGAGATAAATTCAATATTTAAAAGTACGTCTTTCGGATATCTCCTTACAGGATACGGAAATTTCCGCAGGGTACAGGAAGACTTTAATGTAGTTCTTAAAACCGAAGATATCAATGACGGATTTTCATATGTTTATAAAAGCCGTGCCGACTATTTCCAGAAAACCGGAAATAAATCAAAATCCATGCAGATGTATGAAAAAGCGATTGAAGCCGATAAAAACAACGCTACAGCTCATATGAAGCTTGGATATCTTTATTATGACCAGAAAATATATTCTTACGCTAAAAAAGAATTCGAGCTTGCCTATGAAAGCATCTGGAACGTCTATGACAATCAGGATAAATTTGATATTATCAGAGGAATGATTATCACCAGATATTCTCTTGCATATGAGTCAAATCTGCCGGCC
>JAFGJZ010000159.1 GCA_016928815.1 Spirochaetota bacterium | reverse complement strand
ATACAGCGGGAATATACTCACTATTCACTGCTTTTTCATTCTAAAAATTCACGGGAATTCTATTTATTTTGTCGCGGGAGTCAACACGAAGAATTTACTGATATCGGTATTTTTTCTTACATCATCAATCGGCAGAAAAATGACTTCAATGTTTTTCTTTTGGAATTCTTCCGGAACTGGAATAGATGTCGGAGTATTTTTGTATGTTGATCTTATTGCATTCATAAAAATACCTCTTGATGTTTTTTCTTGTATCTCCGGTTCCGTATCTGAGTGTTAGATTTACTTCTTAATGCGGGTTATATTAAATTTTTAAGATCGTTAATAGAAAGGCCGGCTTTTTTAATGATGCTGTTTAATGTTCCTTTTTTGATTTCCTTATGTTGCGGTACTATAACTGTGATGTTTTTTTCCAGATTATGCATGAATATGTGACTGCCTCGTTGATGGTCTACAACAAAGCCGATTCTTCGCAATGCCTTCACAAGCTGATTTCCGGAAAATGTTTTACTCAAAAATGAACCTCAATTTCTTTCATAATAGCCTTCGGTACAGATTTTATCTGATTAACCTTTTCAAGTCCTTCAAGATAACAGAGTATGGCTTCACTTGCATTTTCAATGGCTTCTTTTTCGGTTTCGCCTTGTGTGAAACAACCATCAAGAGCCGGAACAGAAACATTGAATCCGCCTTCATCTGCCTGTTCAAGAATTATATTAAATTTCATCACATTTCTCCTTCTTGTCCTATATTTACCTTTTCCGATAAAATCATCAAGTAAAATTTTAATCCGCAATAAATACAAATCACATCCGGATGGTTTTTTTGTGTTCCTTCTCCATGATTTTTTTGCTTGAATACTGTCAGCATCCGGTTTTCAATGTATATATGAAACTGTTTAATAAATACCGGATGCCTTTCCGGATCAAAAAGGGAAGTCTGTTTCCAAATTACCGGAGGCTTTCATGTCTTCAATGATTCTCTCACTGATTCTAGTTTTCTGCGGTCTTTCAATAGGCTACACGATACGGAAGTTCTCCAATGCCGATTTTTCCGGAATCAGGAAAAAAATTCAGATTTTCTGTCTTCTCATAATAGCGCCGGTCACAATTGTCTTCAGTGTGTGGGTCGCTCCCTGGAAACATTTCGAAATGTTTTCGCTGCCGTTCATCTGCGTACTTACCCTGGCTCTCGGTGCAGGTATTGCCTTCGTCCTTGCCGGGCCGCTCGGCCTTGACCGTCAGCAGCGCGCCGTATACTTTGTCTGCGGCGGGTTTTCGAACCTCGGGTCTCTCGGAGGTCTGGTCTGTTTCATGCTCATCGGCGAAGCCGGATATGCGCTTGTTGCGTTTTACCTGCTGTTTGAAAGAATATGGTATTTCAGTGCCGGTTTCTCTCTGGCGAAAAGCGTCAGCAGGTACAGTACGCGGAAAGAAAGTTTTTCCGCGGCGGCTGTCAGTCTGATTACCGATCCGTTTATCGCACTTACTCTGGCAAGTACAATCATCGGGATAATTTTCAACATGACAATGGAACGCCCGGAACTGTTCGGCACCATAAACAGGATAGTCATACCTGTGAATTCGTTTATTCTGATGATCTCCATAGGTCTTGCAATGAGATTCGGTCCAATGAGAAATTACCTTAAACATGCGCTGGTTATGGGCATGATTAAGGGACTGATCATGCCCGCTTTTGCGTTTTCACTTGGAATGTTTTTCGGACTTGACCGTATTTCAGGCGGACTCCCCCTGAAGACCGTTCTCATCCTTTCCTTCATGCCTGTAGGTTTCGCTGCGCTTGTTCCTCCCACAATGTACGATCTTGACATCGATCTTGCAAATACCTGCTGGTTCATTACGACATCCGGACTTGTAATTTCCGTACCTTTGCTTTCATTCCTGACCTCACTGCTTTAATCCGGCCTGCTGTAACGTCAATTCAGTCGAAAATATTTTAAAAATTATTTGACTAATATCAGCAGTGCAATGATTTTGTAAAAGATGAAAAATTATGAAATATTTTAACTACCATACACACACAGACTACTGCGACGGTAAAGGTACTCTTGAAGAAAATATAATCAGCGCGGTAAGTTCCGGAATTACCGATCTCGGTTTCAGTTCACATGCCCCGGTCTATTTTAACCCGGCATGGACAATGAAAGAGGACCGGTTTGCTTCCTATAAATCCGAGATTTCCGGTTTGAAGAAAAAGTATGAAAACAGAATTTCAATTTTCACAGGGCTTGAGGTTGATTACATTCCCGGTATTACCGGTCCCGGATCGGAAAATATCATTTCAAAAAATCTTGATTATACCATAGGTGCGGTTCATGTTCTCGGCAGGCCTGACGATGACTCGCTTGTTCCAATTACCGGCAACAGCATGTCTTTTGAAAAATCGGTAAACGAAAAGCTGGACGGTGACGTCGTTTTTTCTGTGAAGGAATATTTCAGGCTTTTAAGGGAAATGCTTATTAATGAACCTCCTGATATTCTCGCGCATTTTGATCTTATCAAAAAAATCAATGTTGATTATGTTCTTTTTGATGAGAACTCCACGTGGTATCTGAATGAAATTTATGATACGCTGGATGTTCTGAAACGCACGGATGTAATTACTGAGATAAATACGGGAGCGCTGACAAGGAAAAAAGCGGACAGTCTTTTCCCTTCCGACCTGATTTTGAATGAACTTTGCGCCGGTAAAATGCCGGTTACTGTGAATTCCGATTCACATTCGCCGTCTGACATATGCGGTCTCTATCCTGAAACATTTATTAAAATCAGTAAAACAGGGTTTAAATCTGTTAAACGTTTCGTCAGCCGCGGATGCTGGACTGATTACGAAATTGTAACCTGAATCATCATTGAATGACTTTCAGCAGTACCGGACTGATGGATCCGTCAGGCATGAAATACTTTTTATTTATTTTAACATTGCGGTTTCTGGTCATTACGATATTGTTTGCCTGTGTATTTGTGCCTGAATGCATGAGTCTGCGGGTAATTTCAAAAGTGGAACTGAAAATTCCGGCTTTCTTTTCTTCATATATTCCGCAGTTGATGGAAATGTTCCGGACGGAATATTGAGCGGTTGATGCGCTGAGTTTATTAATTCCGGCGGCTGCACTTCTGACATAATTTAAAACTTCATTAAGATCAGTAGTCTGGAATGTGCCGAATATATTCGCATTCTTATATCTGAAAAGAGAGATGCCTTCATGCTGTCCGGCGGTTTCCTGCAGAATCCTGCTGCATTTTGAAAGAAGCTGATCTCCGGTATCATGACCCATTCTGTTGTTTATTACCTGAAAATTCTGTATCTCAAGAAAAAACATAAATCTTCCCGAATCCAGATTATACCTCAGCGAATCGGTGTACTGCTGCGGTTTTAGAATATCATTGAAATACTGGAACTTATAAAGGCCGGTCAGACTGTCGATGTAATTCCCGGCTTCCTCTTCCTGTTCAGTAATTTCATTCTCCGGAACTGATAAGTCCGGATTCGTTTCCATCTCGTCATCAGGAGTTTTAAAAACGGAGTGCAGTCTTTCTATTTCGTTTTTGAGTTCAGCCAGGGCGCCTGAACAGAATACTTCAGCTGCATAATAGCTTATTGCGCAGAGTGCTTTCAGAAATGATTCAACTGTAATCGGTTCCTTTGCAATAATACGGCTAAGGGTAAGCTGTCTGTGCGCAGCAATCTCGGCATTTATGAAAAAATCATAATTTTCTTCCGTAAGCTGAAAATTAATCTGTTTGTTGTTTTCGTAGCTTTCAATAACTTCAAACACTGTAGAAGCGAGTGAAAAGACACGGGACTGCACGGTATTCAGAAAGTTTTTCGTCAGACTGTAATTTTCAAGATTTGAAAAATGTGATTTATCATGCGTAAGCAGCCATGGAATGAAATCATCATTGTCAACATTCAGCGGAGGATCCGCGTCATATATCTCCTTCAGATTCGCAGCTGTCAGTTCAAGATCTACTATGCTTATTCCTTTTGCAGCATTGAATATTTCCTTTTTATGTTCAAAATATCTCTGGAATTCACGGTGATCATATCTGAAGATGATGGAATTCGGTGTTGTAATCCTTTCAGTAAAATGCCTGATAAGCGCTTCAATAAGCTGAACCGGTCTGTACATGGCCTTGTTTTCATAACTTTTATGCCAAGACTCTGATGCTGAAAATGTTTCCTCTTTAGTGATATTTTCATATATCTCTCTTCCGAGAGGAATGTAATATTCGAAAATGGTACGGAGTTTTCTGAATTTTGTTTCGTTGGTATTCATGTCTTCACTGTCAATATTATGCTGGTTCCGTTCGGCTTCGGCAGCTGATCCTGTAAGATTTTTCGTGTTTTTATTTACTGAAGTGCTGATATTCAGAAGGTGTTTCACCTGATACAGGCTTGTAAATACCTTTTTTTCCAGAGAGGTGTAATAGCTTAATATCGTTCCGCCAGGTGTCCGGGTTATTTTCGCTTCAGGAGAAAGTTTAACCGTTTTGCCGTTATGAAGAGGCTGTTCTATGATTGATTTAATCGTTCCGTAAAAACCATGCGGCAGTTTCCTGTTTGAAGAGAGTTTCAGGGTTACATCATCGATGATTCCAGCATTAAAAAGAATTTTCAGATATATGTCGCAGAAACGGAACATTATATCTTTCAGATTCCGGGGATTGTAATACAGGTCCGAGTAGTTTTTTTTAAGGTCATCAATTACCGGTTCAAGTTCAAGTATCAGAACCAGCGTGTTGTATTCAACAATACTGAAAATATAATATTCCTTATCAAGCAGGTTTTTCAGAAAGTCTCTGACCTGAAGGATGTTTTCATGCAGGCCGCCTTTTATCAGCGCAAGTGATGATTCTTTAATATTATGCGAAAAAGGAGTAATTGTCCTGAAGTTTACTGAGAATACAAAAAGATGAATCCATTCCACGAAAAAAGATCTCTTCCTGTTCAATACTTCAATTTCCCTGACATGATCGGGTGAAAGTACCGTATCGATTTCATTTTTATGATTTTTCTGAATTTTATGAAACAGGTCTTCAAGCATCCGAAGTTTCAGTATGGGGGATGCGCCTGAATTGTTTATCGTATTGATGTCTTCAGTTTCTGATTCCGTAAGTTTGAGATTATATTTTGATATGAGGGAATTGAAATTATTAACACGCGTCCTGATGTCTGAAACGTATTTGCTGTTTTCACTGGTAATCTTTTCCTTCTTAAGAGATTCAAGAAGTTTGGAAAAAAGTGAAATGTCGTCAATATGACTTTTTGAATATTTATCAACATTCCTGAAATATTCATTCAGCGCTTTGTTCTCTTGATAATCTTCAGGCATATTCATCACTCCATGGTCAGGAAGTTAAAAGTTCGAACAGATCATTGTAATTAGTAACGGTAAAATCCGGAATAATATCCGTAGTATTTTCGGTTTTTTTAAGATTGAACCAGCATGTTTTAATTCCGTAATTTTTACCGCCCGAAATATCGGAAACCAGACTGTCACCTATCATGATTATTTCATCTTTAGTATATTCAGGGTACGGCGCAAGCGCATATTCAAAAATCTGGTAATCAGGCTTTTTCATCTGCAGCTCTTCGGAAATTATGTATTTATCAAAAATGTCATCAAACCCCGCACGGAAAAAACGTCCGTACTGGGTAACCTTGGAGCCGTTGCTGATAATCAGATTTACTCCATCTATTTCACGCAGTTTTTCAAGAAAATCGTCGGCACCCGCCATCAGGAATCCCGCCTGAGCGAAATTACTGAGATATATTTTGGAAACGTCTTCCGCATTATAAACTATGCCCAGGTAGGACATGAGATCTGCAAAGCGCTGAATACGGAGGTTTTTTACGGTAGTAAGTCCTTTTTCATAATCAATCCAGAGATTGTCATTTATGCTGTGATACACGCGTTTTGCTTCATCAAAGGCAATATTGCATCCAACTACCTGAAGCATCTGTTCAAGAGCATAGTTCTCCGATTTCCGGTAATCCAGAAGTGTCTCATCCGCATCAAATATTCTGATCTTAAATTTCATTTAATTCCCTGCACATAATATACAGAAGCCGATATATTCTGTAAAGTTTTTTATTAACGGGAATCATGTAATTTCGGGATTATAACTTTTCAATAACCTCCAGCATGTTTTCAATCGGATGTGCTCCAACCAGTTCCCGGGTTTCATTAATTACGATTTTAGGTACCCCGCTGACATTGTACTTTACGCCCAGATGAGGAAATACTCCTACATCAATCATGTCGGCTTTGATATTCGTGTTTTCAAGAGCCAGTCTGTGGGCGGCGATAACCGCTTCAGGACAGTAAGGGCAGGATAGGGAAATAAAGACCTTTATATTTACCGGTTTATTTACAGCTTTAATACGGTTCATCAGGGCGACCGGAATTTCCTGTTTCGCCCCCGAGGTTTCGAGCAGTGCTGATAAAAAGGAATTTACTTCATATCCGGCCGGCGGACCGTAAAAACGTATTCCCGTGTCTTTTCCGCCGCTGTCCGCAATTGCTATCGCAGGTATCCGTTCGATTCCGAATTCTTCAGCTTTATCCGGATTTTTCAGATAATCAAATTCGGTTAAATTCAGCTTGGGGGAAAGTTCATTGATATTCCGGACGAATTCACCTGTATCACGGCACATTGCACATTCGAATTCCTGGGTAAAATAGAGAATGTTAACCCTCTCTTTCAAAGGGTTTAAGATTGTACGGATCTGATTTTTAACGCTGTCATCAAACATTTTATCCTCCCTGACTGTCCGATATTTTCAGACAAATTCAAAATTAATATAATCGTAAGCTGAAAGGGCCGCTTTTGCTCCTTCTCCCGCAGCAACAATGATCTGTTTATACCGGACGTCGGTTACATCACCTGCGGCAAAAACACCTGCAGCTTCAGTTCTGCATAAATGATCGACCGGAATTTCATTGAATGCGTTTAATTTAAGCACGTCATTTAAAAATCCGGTGTTGGGAATCATTCCGATTTCAACAAATACCCCGTTCAGCGGAATTTCAAATGACGAATTTCCGGAAAGGTTTTCAACGGTAATTTTTTCGACTTCTTTTTCACCGTGAATCTCCCGGATTTCATGACCTAATAAATATTCCACATTTGAAAATTTCTTAAGAGAATTTACAAGAATCTCATCAGCTTTTAATCTGTCTCTGTGCTGAATGAGATAAACCACGGATGCAATTTTTGCAAGATCTATCGCTGCCTGTACTCCGGAATTGCCGCCGCCGGCAACTGCGACTTTTTTTCCCGCAAACAGCGGACCATCACAGATTGAGCAGTATGCGACTCCTCTGTTGATAAGTCTTTCCTCTCCGGGAATGTTCAGTTTCTTCCATTTTTTTCCTGTAGCTATAATGATCGATTTTGAAGATACGGCTGAACCGTTATCAAGCAGTGTTTTCTTGACATTGCCCTGAATTATCCGTTCAGCCGATACGTTTTCAGCATAATCAATGCCGAACTGCATTACCTGTTCCCTGAATTTCAGTGTAAGGTCATTACCGTCAATGTAGCTGTAGCCCGGGTAATTTTCTATGGATGCCGTTTCAGCCACCTGTCCTCCCGCTTTTTTCAGTACAAGCGCTGTTTTCATTCCCTTCCTCATGCAGTAAACTGCAGCGGTAAGACCGGCCGGACCGCCGCCGATAATGAGCGTATCATAGATTTTATCCGGACTTATTGAATTAAAATTCGGTTCATTTACAAATGAAGATATATTCAGATTAATATTCATACTATCTCCTTGAAGCTGATGCAGGTTTATTATATTTCAAATAAAAAACTTTTTCAAGATTATTTGAATTTTCGCTGAAATTTTAACTTTCCTGCCCGTTAAACGGCAGTTTTGAACCGTTAAAATAAAAATTAGTTGAATATTTAGATGTGACTAATAAGATAACGTTTTAATCATTCTGGAGTTATGTAACAGTGAAAGAAGTGAGTTTTATCCATCAGAACAGTGCAAAATGGAAAAAGTTTGAAGAATCCTTTTCTTCCATGAAGAACGATCCCGATTTTCTCATTGAAAATTACTCTCAGCTGATCGATGATCTTTCATTTAGTTCGACATTCTATCCCGGAAGCACTACTACTAAATACCTCAATTCGCTTCTTGTTAAATGCAATTCGGGATTTCATGACTACAGGGCGTTCGGTTTCAGAAAAATCAAATCTTTCTGGACCCGGAGACAGCCGGCTGTAATATTCAAACACCGGAGACTTATTTTTCTTGCTGCCGTAATTACAGCGGCGGGAATACTTATAGGTGCCGTTTCCGCAGCTAATGATGATACTTTTTTAAGATTAATTCTTGGAGAAAGATATCTTAAAATGACGGTCGAGAACATTCAGAATAATGATCCTATGAAAGTGTACAGATCAATGTCTCAGATGGATATGTTTCTCGCGATTACTGCGAATAACATACGGGTTGCATTTACTGCATTTGTTTTCGGAATATTTTTATCATTCGGTACCGGCTACATTCTCCTTCAGAACGGAGTCATGCTTGGAGCGTTTCATTTTCTTTTTTACAGGCATGATCTTCTGCTTGAGTCTTTTCTGACGGTATGGATGCACGGCAGTCTTGAAATACCGGCGATAATCGTTTCGGGAGCTGCGGGGCTTGTAATAGGAAACAGTTTTCTTTTCCCCGGTACATTTTCCCGGCTTGATTCGCTGAAATCGGGTGCACGTGAGGGAATAGATCTCATCATCGGAATAATTCCTGTCTTTTTAATTGCTGCTTTTCTTGAAGGATTTGTAACAAGTCAGGTTCATGTTCATGTCTGGCGGAAAGTTCTGATTATTACGGTAAATTTTTTATTAATAATCTGGCTCTATATTTTAAAACCGGGAATTTACACAAGGAGAAAAAAAAATGAAATATCCCAGAATTAATGTCAAATCGATGCAGAAAACAGGAGAGATAATTGATAACTCCTTTAAAATCATGAAACATGGATTAAAAACCCTGTTTATTTCTTTTGCAGTCATGATTTTCCCGTTCAGTTCTGTTTTTTATTTTCTATACAGTAATTTTATGGGAAAGTTTACAGGAAACATGGAGGCATCGGAATTTGAGCAGCCGGAATTCTGGATAAATTTCGGACTGGTTTTTCTGCTTGTCATGATTATGATGCTTGTGATATTTAATGTAATTGAGTTAATTCCCGTTAATTACATTTTACTTTACGAACGAACTGATGATTATACCACAATAACACCCGTATCGCTAATTAAACTTACACTGAAAAGAATCCTGAAAATGATATGGGGAAACTTTTTGAAAAATTTTCTTTTCTTTGTATTCCTGTCTGTTATCATTTTTTTCGTTGTCATAATCGGTATCATTATTGCGTTAGCACTTTCGTTTTCTTTTGAATCAGCTTTCAGCGGGCATCCGTTGCTTGCTGCATTAATGGCAATACTTATTTTTTTCGCTGTGATCGCAATTTACATTTTTCTTTTTCTGCTGTATGCTCCGCTTATGCTTTTTCCGATTATTTATTTCCGTGAAGAAAGAGGAGTTATAAGTTCCATTCTGAGATGTTTTGAACTGGTAAAAGGGGAATGGTGGAAAACTTTCGGTTTAATGGTGCTCATGTATCTCATCATATCTTCCATTGCGTCGATTCTTTATATACCGCTTTACAGTGTAATCGTTACATCATTGATACAGCAGAAAACAGTAGAATACGCGTCTGTTTCATATATAGTGTCATCGATTATCGGTTCAATATCTTTTTTCATCTATTTCATAGGGTCATTTTCGATGTCGCTTAAATATTACCATCTGGTGGAGAAAAATGAAGGTGCATCCCTTGATGAGAGACTTTCCGCTCTGCCTGTACAGGAAAATCCCGCTTGAGT
Source organism: Spirochaetota bacterium (assembly GCA_016928815.1). Taxonomy (GTDB): domain Bacteria; phylum Spirochaetota; class UBA4802; order UBA4802; family JAFGJZ01; genus JAFGJZ01. Next base: position 8,793 of record JAFGJZ010000159.1, on the reverse strand, counting down.
TGTTTCCAGTACAAAGTTTTCTGTTCTGTTATTGCTGCCGGCATCATAATTTTCTCGGATGCCGCCGCGGTTTTCTGCAGTGAAAAAACGGAACCTGCCGGCCAGGAGGAAATTGTTCTGAGAAATCCGGACCCTGAGTATGTAAAAGAAATTCTTGCCGATAAAAGTTTTCAGTATGAAAACGAAGGCAGCCGATTGATGGATAAAATTCTGCTCAAGCTGTATGAATTTTTAAAAAAATTTTTTAAAAAAATGAATCCCGGAATATCAGAGGCCGGTGCGCGGAAAATGGTTAAGATAGTACTCTATACGCTTCTTGCTGCGGCGGTTTTTTTTGCGGGATTCATAATCTATAAAATCGTTAAATTCATACTTAAAAATAAAAAGACAGAGGGCGGCTTTAAATATTCAATTGAGAGCATAATTTCAGGCAGAGGCTTTAATCCGGAAGAGGCAAAAAATCTCATAGCTGCGGCAAAGCAGGCAGGTGATTTTAAAACAGCCGTCAGGCTCTATTATCTTCTTCTGCTTGATTTTCTTAACGGGAAAGGACTTATCTCGCTTCACATTCATAAAACAGACATGGAATACATCAGGGAAATCAGTAACGCGGAGCTTGGAAAACTGTTCAGCGGTATTGTCGCATATTATCATAAAGTATTTTTCGGTGATTATCCGGCAGATAATTTTCCGGAACTGGAAACGGACGTAAACCTTATTCTCAATACGGATACATATATTGAAAAATAGATTTTTATTTTTAATATCAGCGGTTTTTTTTGTTATTTTCGTAATAACTCTTTTCATATCCGCATCCGGAAAAGTTGACTGGGATTACTACTATACATGGAATACGCGGAAACCGTTCGGTTCATATGTCGTTTTCAATCTGATGCAATATTATTTTCCGGATAAAAAAATTGAGATCAGAAAGGAATCGGCGTATTATCTTCTTTCCGAAAATGAGTTCACCGGAACCAATCTGATTTTCATCAGCAGCATTCTTCAGTTTGATGAGTACGATTACAGCGAGCTTCTGGAATTTGCTGAACGCGGCAATAACGTTTTTATTTCCGGTTACATTGATAATCCGGACCTTATTGAAAATCTGGGAATTAAATATGTCTCACACGGGCAGGAGAAAGAGCATGAACTTGTTTTTGGAAACGGAATCAGATACACCGTGTTTTCAAAGATCAACAGTTTTTGCATGGAAATTTCTCCTGAAAGTTCTCATAGCATAATAGCGGTGAATGAGGATAATCAGGCTGTTTATGCCGGTTTCCGGCGGGGTAAAGGTGCATTTTATGTTTTTTCAATGCCGGAAATGTTAACTAATTACGAAATTGTAAAAAATCCTTCCAGAGAATATCTTTCAAGGATTTTTTCAAATGTCCCTGTAAATGACGTCATATGGGATGAATATTATAAACCTAAAAACCGCATGTCCGGTAATTTTCTGCATTATGTGAAAAGTGAACCGGCATTGAAAAGAAGCTATTACCTTCTGATGGTTATGATTCTCATATTCTTCTTTTTCAGAATAAAAAGGGAGCAGAGAATAATCAGAATAATTCCGCCGGAAGAAAATAAAATTATGGCCTTTCTTCATCAGAGCGGAAATCTGCTGTACAGAAGCAGCAGTAATAAAAAAATTTCCGGAAAAAAAATCAGGTATTTTGAGTATTATCTTGAAAAGCATTTTAACATTATTCCGGAATGGAATTCCGCCTCGGCTGATTATATTTCGGATTTTTCAATCCGGACAGGCTGCGGTTATGAGTCAGCCGAAAAAATAATCAGACTTATTGCATTGATCAACGGAACAGGAAAAATATCAGACAGACTCCTGTCTGATCTTGACAGGAATATCGTAGAATTTAAAAGAAATTTCCAGGGAGAGAAAAATGGCTGATAATACCAGAAAAATTAATGAAATTTTAAAAGTTACTGAAAAATTAAAAAACGAGATTTCAAAAGCCGTCATCGGCCAGAATGATCTGATTGATTATCTCATCTGTGCACTCATAGCGGGAGGACATGTCCTTCTGGAAGGAGTTCCCGGTACAGCAAAGACTCTTACTGCAAAAGTGCTCAGCCGTGCGCTCTCGCTTCAGTTTAAGCGAATTCAGTGTACTCCGGATCTTATGCCGTCAGACCTCATCGGTGTTTCAGTATATAACACCGCAAAAAGCAGATTTGAATTCAAGAAAGGGCCTCTGTTCGCAAATATAGTTCTCGCTGATGAAATAAACCGTTCTCCGGCAAAGACCCAGGCTGCTTTGATAGAGGTAATGGAGGAAAAACAGATTACTGTTGACGGAACAACATTCAGACTTGATCTTCCTTTCTTTATAATCGCCACACAGAATCCGGTGGAATTTGAGGGTACCTACCGTCTGCCTGAGGCGGAGCTTGACAGGTTTCTGATGAAAATAAATGTCGGATATCCTTCTCTGGAAAATGAGCAACTGATGCTTGAAACATACATGGAGAACCGGAATTCCGAAGTTCTTGAAAAAATTAAAAATGTAATCGATTCCGGTTTTCTGATTTCCATGCAGAATACATGCGGCAGAATACATGCTGATAAAAATATTCTTAAATATATTGCTGAAATTACCGCAGGTACCAGAAATTCTCCGGATCTTGTTCTCGGGGCATCTCCCCGTGCATCCGTGGATCTGATGAACTCTTCCAGGGCGTTTGCGCTGATGAACGGCCGTGATTTCGTAATTCCGGAAGACGTAAAATATCTTTCAAAGCCTGTTCTTGCGCACCGTCTCATAACCTCTCCAGAAAGGGAAATTGAAGGTGTTACAGCCGGAGATATAATAGATAAAATTCTTCAGCTGGTTGAGGTTCCAAGGTGAAAATCCTGAAATCAATATCGGTAACAGGCAGGTTTTTCACAGCCCTGGCTTCTCTGGTATTAATATATGCAGGCGGGTTTTTTTTAAAACCGCTTGTACTTGTTACTGATGTTATATGCTGCATGTTCGTTATAATCTGCATAATTGAAATCTATCTGCTTTATACGCAGGATAAAATTCTTGAATTGTCAAGATCGGCGGAGGAAAAACTTTCAAATGGCGGGCTCAATACAATCCGGATTAGAGTGAAATCCTTTTACAGGTTTCCATTAATGCTTGAAATTATTGATGAACTTCCCGAACAGCTGCAGATCAGGGATTTCAAACTTGGACTGAAAATATTTCCGGGTGAGGATAGACTGCTGAATTATACGGTCAGACCCCTGAAAAGGGGGCAGTATTTTTTTGGAAATATAAATGTGAAATGTTCTGTTTTTTCCGGTCTTATCAGCAGAAGAATTGTTGCCGAGCTGCCGCAGATGTATCCCGTGTATCCTTCTGTAAAGGAAATGAAGAAATTCGGATTTTACGCCTCCTCAAACCGGCTTGAGAATATCGGGATGAAAAAGATTTACCGAACCGGATATAGTTATGAATTTGAACAGATACGCCGGTTTGCAAACGGTGATGATATCCGGAAAATAAACTGGAAAGCGACTTCCAAATCCGGTTTTCCGATGATAAATACATTTAAGGAAGAAAAGTCTCAGGATATATATTCAATAATTGATATGGGCAGGGCGATGCAGATGCCTTTCGGCGGGATGACTCTTCTTGATTATGCGGTGAATTCATGTCTCGCATTGTCCGGTACCGCCGTATCAAGAAATGATAATTCCGGTCTTATTACTTTTGCTGAAAAGATATACTCATTTCTTCCAGCACAGAAAAACAGCCGGGTCATGAACAGAATACTTGAAACTCTGTACAGCATAAACACTTCATTCCGGGAACCTGATTATGAAAAACTATTTTTTCACATTGAAAGATATATTCTGAAAAGAAGTCTTCTCATATTTTTTTCCAACTTTGAAACATTATATTCACTTGACCGTAACATCCGGTATCTCAGGCTTCTGGCGAAAAAACATCATGTGGTTGTCGTTATTTTCCGGAATTCGGAAGTAGCGTCTTATACTGTAAGTTACTCCGGTAACGTAAAGGACATATACGTAAAAACAATGGCTGAAAAATATCTGCATGAAAAAGAAATGATTGCCGGAAGAATTTCAGGAAATAATATGCAGGCTGTTCTGACTGATCCTGTGGAACTTACACCTCATATCATTAATAAATATATTGAAATTAAAATGAGGGGTTTGATGTAATGGGCAGAATTAAAATTGTTACACCGCTTAATATGAATATCGAATACGAAACTGCTGGACTTCTCCTGAGGTCGGCAGCATTTTTAATTGATATGATATTTCTTATGATCTTTGCAATTGGATCGGCACTTGGATTTGACAAACTGAAGCCTCTGTATGAAGGCGGTGCAGGAGAAAATTATATTTATTACGGAGCACTGATTGCCGTTTTTTTGGTAGTATCTTTATATCATATCTTCTGTGAATATCTTTTCAACGGACAGTCTCCAGGCAAGAAGATTACCGGAATTGCAGTTGTAAAACTTGACGGCAGCAAATTGGATTTTCAGTCATGTGTTCTCCGCTGGGTATTCCGCATAATAGATATCCAGATTTCATTCGGAGGCATAGCGATTCTGTCAATTCTCTGGACTGAAAGCTCTCAGCGTATCGGTGATATTGCTGCGGGAACTGGAGTGGTACGAATCAAGAGCAAACTGAAATTTGAAAATACAATAGGTGAAATTCTAGGCAATACATATGAAATTAGATTCAATGAAGTAAAATATCTTGATGATAATGCCGTTACCCTGGTTAAGGATGTTCTTGATTTTTCCATGAAAACGGGTAATGTAAAAAAATCCGAAGAAATGATCCGCAGGACGGCGGGGAAAGTGATTGATATCATGTCAGCGAAAAGTCATGATGCAGTAGAGCGCGGAAATATGACCGATACTGAATTTTTAAAATGCATTTTAAAGGATTATAATAAATTTTTTGAAAAATTCTGAAGACCTCCGGTAAATATTGGAAATATATTTTAAGGTAATCATGTTTTCGGCATACTTTAATTACTGCTGAGTTTTTAAACCTGGAGAATTTATGAGCGTATATTATCTCTATTTTGAAAATAAAAAACAGGTTCTGGAAGACGGTAAAAAACATATTCTCGGGAGAAGTACGTTCTGCGACGTTGTTCTCAATGATAAACGCATATCAAGAAAACATGCAAGTATTGAATATAAAAACGGATTTTTCATACTCACTGATCTGAAAAGTCTGAACGGGACATGGTATCAGGGTGAAAAAATAACGCAGGTTCATCTCCGTGAAGGTGATTCTTTCCGCATAGCTGACTGTAATCTTTCAATCAGAGGCACCGGTCATGAGCTGCCGGTTATTAATAAACTTTCCGGTGATACAATGGCATTTGAAAAAAAAGTTTCCGAAATCCTTGACCGGATAGAAGACGGTTCCGTAGCGGAAGGCATAGCATATCTGAAAAAACTTTACAACCGGAAAAAGGAAAACCTGTCAGCTCTTGCATACCGTGACAAACTAACCGGTCTGTACAACCGCAGATATTTTGATAACCGGCTGACAGAGGAGACAGCAAGGGCGGTAAGGTACGGGCGCCCTCTTTCCATAATAATGATAGATATAGATCATTTTAAAAAATTCAATGATTCGTACGGCCATCAGAAAGGTGATGAGGTGCTTGCATCAGTATCTTCCATTCTGAAGAAATCCGTCCGAAGTATGGACTTTGTCTGCCGTTACGGCGGCGAGGAAATGGTTATCATTCTTCCCGAAACTCCGGGACCATTCGCCGTATCTGTTGCGGAAACCTGCCGGAAGAATGTTGAAATGCTTTCCAGGTCTGAAGCCGGGGTAAGCATTACCGTCAGTCTCGGAGTGGCATCCGTAAGCAGGCTGGTTGACAGTTCTGAGAAATTAATATCATCGGCTGACAGTGCGCTTTACAAGGCTAAGGAATCGGGCCGGAATAAAGTATTTTCCTGAATATAATAAAAATTTCTTGAATTTTTTTTATTTTAATGAATGATATTTTCATTCATGGGCTAAAAATACTTATTACGGGACTGATTATGAGGCATAGACTTATAAGCATTGCTGTTTTCATTCTTCTTCTCCTGCCGGTATTACTCAATGTCAGATGGCATGGAAAGGTAAATGACAGACTGACTGTTGCAAAAGGAGTCCTCGATCTCTCCGGATGGAATTATTCAGATGATCCGGAAATTGATCTTGCCGGCCAGTGGGATTTCAGATGGAAGGAATTTTCGGATCCTTCAACCCCGTTTTCCGCAGAAGCCGATAATGTTTATCTTGATTTTCCGGGCTTATGGAATAACATTGATTATCACAATGAAACAGTGACAGGCCAGGGTTATGGAACTCTGAAAATGATACTGAAAATTCCGGAAAGACTTGTCGGCGAGCCGCTGGTGTTTATAGTTCCAGACATGTATACATCTTTCCGTTTCTATGTTAACGGACGCATTCTGTGTTCAAACGGAATACCGGGAACTTCAAAGCCGGCAACTTCATCATTTTATCTTCCTCAGACAGTAAAATTTGTTCCAGAATCCCCGACATTGAATCTTACTCTTCACATTGCAAATTTCCAGCATTGGAAGGGAGGTACATCCAGAAGCATTAAATTCGGAACTGAAACATATATGATTTCCGAAAATTACAGATATCTGATAATTGAAGTAATTCTTTTCAGTATACTCATCATTATGTCAGTCGTGCAGCTTCTCACTTATTTTTTCCGCAGGAAAAATATTGAAGCTCTTATTTTTGCGTTAGGCTGTATACTTTTCGCGGCAAGAACATCTGTTACCGACAGCAGGCTGCTTTTCCTGATTTTTCCGCAGTTTTCATGGTATGTCGGGGTACAGATAAATTATATTTCACTATATCTTGCGCTTCCTCTTTTACTGCTGTATTTCACTAAGTTATTTCCATGGAAGCTTAATGATTACATTGTATTGGGTACGCTTGTGACAGGCATTCTATTAAGCATATTGACCCTTGCGACGCCTATGAGTGTTTTTACGAAATTTCTGAAATATTTTCAGGTGTTAATGGTAATTTCCGCTTCGTTTCTCATTGTCACATTGATAAGAGCATATAATCTCAAACAGAAAGAAACTTTTATTACCATACTCAGTATGGTATATCTCATTCTGATCGGCGTAAATGATACTCTCCATAATAACGGAATAATTGACTCAATTCTTATGTACAATTTCGGTCTTTCAGTTTTCTGTATTTCACAGCTTGTAATTCAGACTTACAGATACAGCCAGACTTTTTCCCTGATTGAACAGATAAATTCATCTCTCTGGCGTTTCGTGCCGCAGGAGTTTCTCGATTTTCTCGGCAAAAAGGATATTCTCGATGCAAAACCCGGTGACAGGGTTGAAGAGGATTTATGCGTTATGTTTATAGACATACGCGGTTTTACTTCAATTTCGGAATCACTTGGACTTGATGATAATTTCAGATTCCTGAATAACTATCTTGAAATAGTGGCGCCGATAATCCGGAGTGAAAAAGGTTTTGTTGATAAATTTCTTGGCGACGGTATTCTTGCCCTGTTTCCGGGCGAATCGGATAATGCCATACGTGCCGCAATTAAAATTTGCAGATCGCTGAAAACATTCAACTCTGATAATACAGACAAGGGAATACCTGAAATAAGTATCGGCATAGGTATCAACCGCGGACATCTGATGCTTGGAATTATCGGTGAGTCGTTCAGGCTGGATACCACGGTCATTTCAGATGTTGTAAACGTTGCCTCGCGTATTGAAAATCTGAACAAACGTTTTAACGTGCCTGTTCTTGTTTCGGATTCAGTTGTTGAGAAAATTACCGATAAGAACATTTCGTTCAGATCGCTCGGCCCAGTCGGCATACGCGGCAGAAAAGAACCTATTGCTGTAAATGAAATACTTGGTGTGGATTCCGAGGAGATAACGGAACTGAAATTAAAACAGCTTCCGCGTTTCATGGAACTTCAGTCACTTACCGTAATGAATAAATTTCAGGAAGCGGAAAAGATTCTCCAGGAACTTCTTTCTGTAAATCCGGAGGATAAAATTCTGCAGTATTATGACAATTTTTTCCGGACAGCGAATAAATAGAATATTTCCGGAACCTGCTTTTTTTAACTGAAGGATATGGCCATATCGAAAATGAGTTCGTCCCTTAAATCAAGGATCTGACGGTCATCAGGGAAAACCTGCAGTATTTTCAGGCAGGTAATGAATGCAATGAATATGTCTCCGCATTCATAGTGAAGATTAATCAGATTAATGTAGGCATCTAGTAAAGTATTATTCTCTTTTATTGCAAGATTATAATAGTATATCGCTTTGGCGTAATCTCCGTTTTCCCAGAAAAGGGTTGCGGTATTCGCAAGCGTAACGGCATCATCCGGATACATGTCGGATGCTTTTTTCATGATTCGCAGCGCTTTGTGTGACTGATCCATTTCCGAATAGGCTACCGCAAGACCGTTCAGAAGATCCGGTGTAAAACCATGAAGCTCATAGCAGTATGTAAGAAGATCAAGTGAATTTTCATATTCTTCAATTTCAATCAGGTCATAAGCTATATCAATCAATGAGTCTGTGTTTTTAACTATTCTTTCCAGTTCATCACCTGAAAGGATGCATGAAATGTGTTCAGGAATTTCGGATTTGTTAATCTTGACCATTGCTTGTCCAACCTTAATTTAATGAGTATTATTAAATCTGGAAATGTCAAATCATTATTTGACTATTTTGAATTTAATT
>JAFGJZ010000158.1 GCA_016928815.1 Spirochaetota bacterium | reverse complement strand
GCAGGCGTTTCTTTTTTTGCGATGAAAAAAGAAATGCCGAAGCTCTGCGACCGCCCGGTCGCAAACATTGCCAGGCTTCAAAGCCGATACATAATGAAAATGAAAACATAAATGAGAAAAAACTTTTACCCAGTAAATCTTACCCCGGGTTAAATAAAAAACTGTATGATGTACGGATAAAAGACTGGACTTATTTCTGCCGGCAAATAAATAATGAAATGTTCCGTCAAATGGCCGGTTCTGTAAGAGCTTTAAGCCGTTCTGTCATGAAATAATCGGAGATTAAAATGAATCTGGTAAATATACTTTTTATTGCGGTCGGATTATCCATGGATGCTTTTGCCGTCAGCGTAACCAACGGCATCATAATAGAAAAAATAAAAATCAGGCATGCTCTTCTGATTGCAGTATCTTTCGGCGTCTTCCAGGCTGTAATGCCGGTTATCGGCTGGGCCGGCGGACTGGCGTTCCGCAGATATATAGAATCGGTCGATCACTGGATCGCCTTCATACTTCTGGTTTACATAGGCATAAAGATGATTCTCGAATCCCGGAAAACCGACCCTGATGACCGCAAGGTATGCATGGAAAAGTCATGTCTCAATCCGAGAGTGCTTATACTGATGTCCATCGCTACAAGTATTGACGCTCTTGCCGTCGGAATAACATTTTCAATACTTAAAGTTGAAATATTATCGCCTGTGATAATTATAGGTCTCATTACATTCGTAATATGTTTTTCCGGAATTTATCTCGGAAAGAAAGTAGGGCACTTTTTTGAAAAGAAAGTCGACATTTTTGGCGGACTGATCCTCATTTTAATAGGGATTAAAATTCTTTTAGAGCATCTTGTTCTGAAATAACTTCCTGCTGTTGTCAGAGCAGATTTGACGCAATTTCCGCAAGCTCTGACCGTTCTCCCTTTTCCATTGTAACATGTGCATAGATTTTCTGCCCTTTCATCTTGTCAATAAGATATGTCAGTCCGTTACTCTGTGAATCAAGGTACGGTGTATCTATCTGATAGGGATCGCCCGTGAAAACTATTTTCGTTCCTTCTCCGGCACGCGTAATTATTGTTTTCACTTCATGCGGAGTAAGGTTCTGCGCCTCATCAACAATGAAGAATATTCTCGGAAGAGACCGGCCTCTAATGTAGGCCAGAGCCGTGATCATAAGTTTTTTGGAATTTACCATAGAGGCAATTTTATCATATTCTGCGGAATCTTCGGAAAACTGATTCTGTATTACGGAAAGGTTGTCAAAAAGCGGCTGCATGTAAGGATCCAGTTTACTGTTGATGTCTCCCGGCAGATAACCGATGTCCTTATTGCCGAGAGGCACGACCGGACGTGCAAGAAATATCTGCTTGTAGATTTTACGTTTTTCGAGCGCACCGGCAAGCGCCATAAGTGTTTTTCCAGTGCCCGCTTTTCCGGACAGTGTTACAAGAGATATTTCTTCATTCAGAATGGCGTTTAATGCAAAAACCTGTTCCGCATTTCTCGGAGTAATGGCATATGCCCGTCTTTTTTCAACAAGCTTTATGAGATTTTCCTGATGGCAGTATACCGTCAGAATGCTGTGACCTTCATTTCTGAGAATGAAATATTCATTTGGGAAAGGGTTTTCAATCTGGGGAATTTCATCGGCAGAGATTTTCCCGTCCTTGTATATCAGGTCTATGACAGAATCGTCAATTCCTTCCAGAAGATTTTTGCCTGTGTAAAGTTCATCTATGTTTTTTATTTTTCCGGTTTCATAATCCTCAGCCTGAACACCGATGCTCTTTGCTTTCATTCTCAAATTTATGTCTTTGGTTACAAGAAAAACTCTGCCTGATCCGTACTCTTTCATGAGTCTGTAAGCAAGTGCCAGTATCCTGTGATCGGGAGTGTCGTTTCTGAAAATCGAACGTATATCCGGATCGGGAAGTATGTCTGTCGCTACCGCCAGAAATCCTCCGGATTGAAGCCTTGTTCCTTTGTTCAGGAGATTGTCATCAGCAATCCGGTCAAGCTCCCTGGTGAATTCCCTTGCGTTGAAATTGATAATTTCATTTCCTCTTTTAAAGTTGTCAATTTCCTCAAGAAGAGTGATGGGTATGACTACATTATGTTCTTCGAAGCTGAGGAAAGAACGGTAATCATGAAGAATAACATTTGTATCAAGTACGAATATTTTATTATTATTGAATTCCATAATTTTTCCTGAATATTCATATTTTTTAATTATGTCTCATTATACACCCTGATTCTGATTAATCAATAAAAAAAATATAAATATTGTGTTTTAAAAATTAATATTTCCGGGTAAAGTGAAATTTGAAAAATCGTAAATTTCCTATTTCATATTAAGTGAAGCTGCAAACATGTCTTCGCTGATTATTCTGATACCTGCTTTTTCATCTTCATTGAGTTTTAGTACTTTTTCAACTTTTCCGCCGTAGGTGGAGAATGCCCAGTTGTAATTGGATTTTCCGCCGATGACCAGAAAGTCAGTTCCGGAAGTGATGGCGGATTCAACCGATGCGCCTGCTGCTTTCGCCAGACTGATATATTCCGATCTGCTTTTAACGGCAAATTCTCCTGCAAGACAGAATGTTTTACCACTTATTTCTATCTGTCCCGGTGAAAACAGCAGATCCACCGAACCGAAAGGTTCTGCGTTGAGAGTATCATCAGATTCGATTCCGGTCTGACTGCCGGAATCTCTAAGAATGGAATTGAAGAGCGTCACCATTTCTTCATGTTCCTCTTCCGTAATTCGGTTGTCTTCGAGAACAGCTGTAATGAGTTCCGATAACTCTCTGAAAGGCCATTTGCCGGCAAGATCCTGCCGCGCAATAATCCACTGCTCAAGCCTGACAAGTTCTTCAACTTCAATTATGTCATCCGCCATTATTCCGGTAATAAAACCTTTAAGAACGCTTATTTCCCTTGAGAGCCGGTCAAGTACACCGGTGGCACTGTCGAATTCATTGCAGAACTGAAGGAGCTCGTCTTTTACGTCCTGCTCAAGATATTTTTCATCATGGCTTTTTCTTATTATTTCATACAGATCGGAGAATGGACATATTTCCTTGAGATTCTGATGATTATTAATCCACTTTTCCAGCATTTTTATTTCTTCATCCGCAATGACACTGTCCGAACTGATGCCTTTTAAAAGACCTTCAAGTTCATGAATGGTTTTATATTCATCCGAAATTGAAAAATTTTTCATTCCTCACTCCCTGTCCTGAGAGTTTAATCAGTAATGCCGAATTAATCAAGAAAATATTTGGCAGGACAGGTATCCTGAAATCATTAATATTTTGAAATCAGTTTTCCGGAACTGCGGCTATACATTCAATTTCGATCAGAGCTTTTTTCGGCAGTTCACGGACTGCAACCGTTGATCTTGCGGGTTTTCCCGTAAAATATTCAGCGTAAATTGAATTCATTGCGGCGAAGTCTTTCATGTCTGAAAGAAACACGGTTGTTTTGATGACGTTCTGCATGGTGCTTCCTGATGCTTCCAGCACGGCCTTCAGATTTTCAAGAACCTGGATTGTCTGTATTTCAATTGAACCTTCGATGAAATTCCCGGTCGCAGGATCTATTGAAATCTGTCCGGATGTAAAAACCAAATTTCCGTGTTTTACCGCCTGTGTATACGGACCTATTGCAGCTGGTGCGTTCTTTGTGTTAATATACTTTATCAATTGTATATCCCTCCTGATAGAATCTTTCCATGATCCTGTTAATATGTTCATGACCGTTTGTTTCAACGGTAACTTCAAGATGAACCTTGTGAAGTCTGTCCAGACTTTTAAACTGATTATGATCAAGTTTTACAACATTTGCGTTATATTCCGCAAGTATTTCAGCAACCTTCAGCAGCTGACCCGGCTTGTCAGGAAGCTCTACGGAAAAACAGAAGATTCGGCCTCTTGTCAGAAGCCCCTGGTCAATCATTGCAGCAATTGTAAGTACATCGATGTTTCCTCCGCTGATGACGGAAACTATTTTTTTCTCCGGACCCTCAATTTTCTTAAGTCCTGCAATGGATAAAATCGCTGCATTTTCAGCGATAAGTTTATGGCGTTCGGCAAGCATGAGAAACGCTTCCATGAGATCATAATCAGTTACCGTAATGATTTCGTCAACATATCTTGAAACTATATCAAATGTAATATCACCGGCGCGTTTAACCGCAACACCGTCCGCTATCGTCTGAATTTTATCAAGTTCCCTGACGCATCCGTATTCAAGACAGTGCGTAAGTGTTGCCGCACCGACAGGTTCGATGCCGACTATTTTTATTTCAGGATTAAGATGCTTTGCCGCAATTGCAATCCCGGAAATCAGTCCGCCTCCGCCGACAGGAACAAGTATCATTTCACAGTCCGGAAGATCTTTCAGAATTTCAACGGCGATTGTACCCTGTCCGGCAATTACTTTTTCATCATCAAAAGGATGGACAAAAATGAGATTTCTGGCAGCGGAAATGTTCAAGGCATCCTTGTATGCCTCATCATAAATATCCCCTGACAGTATTACTTCAGCTCCGAGTTTTTTTGTAGCTTCGACTTTAATCAGAGGTGTTGTCCGCGGCATGACTATTGTTGCCTTTACTCCCAGCAGCCCGGCAGCATAGGCGACTCCCTGTGCGTGATTGCCGGCTGAAGACGCAATGACGCCTTTTTTTCTGTCTTCATCATTCATTGCGGTGATAAAATTATAAGCACCTCTTATTTTAAATGATCCTGTAATCTGAAGATTCTCCGGTTTGAGATAAACATGCTGACGGTATTCTTCCCTGAAAAACCAGGATTCAATCAGAGGAGTAGGCTGAATTATTCCGTTCAGGAGATCAGCTGCTTTTTCAATATCTGCATATGTAATCATTTTTATACCTGTCAGTTTTATGTATGGATATCCTTTCTAAAGTCAATGTCAATTTATATCCTACTGTCCGCGGACTGCAATGCTTTTATGTTTTTTTATCAGACATTTCTTTGACATGGACCGGAATTCAGGCTATAATCTATAAAACATAAACTGACTGAAAATTGAATCTGATATGGAGATGTAGAATGGAAAATTACAGTAGCATAAATCCGGTTCTTGCGGCTTTTATTGCCACAATATTCACCTGGCTGATGACTGCAACCGGTTCGGCGTTTGTTCTTTTTTTTAAATCGATTAATAAAAAATTTCTGAATTTGATGCTGGGTTTTGCGGCCGGTGTAATGATTGCCGCAAGCTACTGGTCGCTTCTGGCGCCTGCCATTGAGATGGCCGAAGGCGGATCCTTTCCAGCATGGGTGCCTGCAGCTATGGGTTTTCTCGGCGGCGGATTTTTTCTGGGAATAATTGATAAAATTCTGCCGCACCTGCATCCGGGTCTTGCAGATAATGAGACTGAGGGAATTCACACAAGCTGGAGAAGAAGCGTCCTTCTTGTCCTTGCCATAACACTGCATAATATACCTGAAGGCCTCGCGGTAGGCGTCGCATTCGGTGCTGTTGCCGCAGGTATTCCTTCCGCGACTTTTGCGGGTGCCGTTGCTCTAGCAATCGGTATCGGCATTCAGAACCTTCCGGAAGGAACGGCTGTTTCCGTTCCGTTAAGACGGGAGGGTTTATCCCGTTTAAAATGTTTCTGGTACGGACAGCTCTCAGGTGTGGTTGAACCGATTGCAGGCGTCATCGGAGCCGTGGCGGTAATTATTTTCCGTCCGATTCTTCCATATGCACTTGCTTTTGCGGCAGGAGCGATGATTTTTGTCGTTATTGAGGAACTGATTCCTGAGTCGCAGCAGGATAAAAATACGGATATTGCAACAATCGGTACACTGATCGGATTTACGGTCATGATGGTGCTTGATGTAGCGTTAGGATGAGTAAAAAAAAGCTGACCTTCTGGGGTCAGCTTTCTGTTTGATTTTATCTTTCGCCAAGAGGTGTATAATTTAAACGTTTGGAGACGCTTTTAAATGCCGGTCTGATTATTTTTCCGCCGTTAACGACTTCTTCCAGACGATGAGCACACCATCCGGTAATTCTTGAAACGGCAAACAACGGAGTGAACAGTTCTCTGCCTATTCCAAGCATTGAATACACAAAACCTGAGTAAAAGTCAACATTGGCGCTAATCCGCTTGTCCGTATTTTTAATGTCGCAGAAAAGATCAGGTGTGATTTTCTCAATAAGTTCATATAAATGATATTCCGCAAGAAGACCTTTCTTTTCTGCGAGTTTTACTGCCTGCTCCTTCAAAAGAATCGCTCTTGGATCTGAAAGCGTATAAACAGCATGGCCCATACCATATACGAGTCCGGTTCCGTTATATGCCTCTTTTCGAAGAATTTTTTTAATATATTCGCTTACCTCGGTTTCGTTTGACCAGTCTTTGACGTTTTCCTTAATGTTATCCATCATGCTCATAACTTTGTTGTTTGCACCGCCGTGCAGCGGTCCTTTAAGTGAGCCTATTGATGCCGCAATTGCAGAATATGTGTCTGTTCCTGTTGAAGAAACCACATGGGTAGTGAAAGTTGAATTATTTCCTCCGCCGTGTTCAGCATGCAGAACCAGGCATAAATCAAGAATTTCCGCCTCAAATTTTTCATATTCCTTGTCACTCCGGATCATCCTTAAAATATTTTCAGCTGTAGACAGATCCGGTTCGGGAGCATGAAGAAACAGGGATTTTCCGTCATAGTAATGACGCTTTGCCTGGTATGCATATGCCATCATTGTCGGTATGCGGGAAATTAAGGATGTACTCTGTCTTAATATGTTAAGTATGGATGTGTCATCAGCATCGTCATCATAGGAATAGGATGCCAGTACCGCCCGTGCAAGCTTGTTCATGATGTCATTGCTTGGGGCCTTAAGTATCATGTCTTCCGTGAAATTAGGAGGAAGCAGTCTGTTTTCTCCTACAAGACGGGTGTACGATTCAAGCTCTTCCTTATTAGGCAGCTCCGCGAACATCAGAAGATAAGCAGTCTCTTCGAATCCGAATCTTTCCTCGCTTTGAAATCCTTTAACCAGATCCTGCAGGTCAATTCCGCGGTAGATCATTTTCCCGTGATCAGGAATTTTATCTTCATCGTTCTTTATGTAACCGTGAACTTCGCCGATTTCAGTAAGTCCAACAAGAACGCCTGTACCGTCTGAATTTCTTAATCCCCGTTTGACATTGTACTTTGAGTAATATTCCATTGGAATCTTTTTGCGCATGATGTGCTTACTGTACTTCTCAAGGAACTCTCTTTCAAGAGGTGTTATTTCGACCATTTTCTTCCTCCTTAGGGATTATATTTCTGATGTCAAGTAAATCAGTTTTCAGGCTTGATTACTGAAGTCTTTATGCACACTTTGTTTTGTTTTGTAAACTTTCAAGCATTTTTCATTGAAGAATTATTACTTAACATCTGTATTTGTTTACAATATGTTAAATTATCAATAAATAGGCGGTATTTTTGCAAAAACAATTCACAGTAATTGAATAATTTAAATTCGCGCCTAAAAATTCAAAGATTATGAGATTCTCTCAGAAAGGAAATTCTTCCGCTGCGAATCAGTTCCTTAATTCCGTACGGACGCATGATGTCGATAAAATTTTCAACTTTATTCGGCGGACCGACAATCTGAAAAGTTATGGTTTTTTGCGAAAGATCAATAATTTCAGCATTGAATGTCTGTGCAATCTGGAAAATTTCAACTCTCTTAACAGGTGACAGCTGAAGTTTAATCATTGCAATTTCCCTCTGTGCAGAGCTCACTGTCGTATGATCAGTGACCTTAATTATATCAATGAGTTTATTGAGCTGTTTTTTTACCTGCTCAATTACACGGTCATCTCCTTTTACGACAATTGTTATTACGGAGACATCATCATGCTGTGTTTTACTTACAGACAGAGAATCTATGCTGTATCCCCTTGCGGAAAACAGTCCGACGACTCTTGCCAGGACTCCTGTTTTGTTTTCAACTTTAACTGATAATACATACTGATTTAAGTGATTCATGCTAATTCCCTCATAATGATATCTTTTACTGATTTTCCTGCAGGTACCATCGGATAAACGTTTTCTTCGCGGTCTACCCGGAAGTCTATGACGACAGGAATCTGTGTCTGGGAAATTGCTTCTTTAATTGCCGCATCAACATCTGATTTTTTTTCAACACGGATGCCGATTGCACCGTATGCTTCTGCAAGTTTTACAAAATCAGGCGAACACTCAAGGCATGTTGATGAATATCTTTTATCATAAAACAGCTGCTGCCACTGCCGGACCATACCTAAAAACCCGTTATTCAGAATTGCAATTACAACAGGCAGTCTCAGCTGAACAGCTACGATTAGTTCCTGAATATTCATCTGAATAGATCCGTCACCCGCAATGTTGAATACCTGTTTGTCCGGGTAGGCTATCTGAGCTCCAATGGCCGCAGGAAGACCGAATCCCATGGTTCCCAGTCCGCCGGATGAAATGAATGTCCGCGGCTGCGTGTATTTATAGAACTGAGCAGCCCACATCTGGTTCTGTCCGACTTCCGTTGCGATGATTGAATCTCCTTTTGTGAGTTCATATATTCTTTCTATTACATACTGCGGTTTTATTACATCCTCCACGTCTTCATAGAAAAGAGGGTTATCTTTTTTCATTGCTTTTACGTGTTTTACCCACTCATCAATATCCGGAGCGATAACTTTTTTATTGAGATCTTTCAGTACTGTTTTACAGTCGCCTACAATCGGAATGTCAACCACTACATTTTTTGAGACAGATGCAGGATCTATATCTATGTGTATTACTTTCGCATGCGGGATAAATTCGGTAATTTTACCCGTAACCCTGTCATCAAATCTTGCACCGATCGCTATGAGCAGATCAGATTCGTGGACTGCATGGTTTGCATAATATGTTCCATGCATTCCCAGCATTTCGAGCGAAAGTTCATCTGTTTCCGGATATGCACCCATTCCAAGGAGAGTCGTTGTAATGGGAATTCCGGTTTTTCTGATAAATTCCTGAAGCTCCTTTGAAGCCTCGGAAAGAATAATACCGCCGCCGGCATATACTACCGGTTTCTTTGAAGCGGCTATCATTTCAACAGCTTTGGTTATCTGAACCGGGTGCCCTTTATAATTCGGTTTATAGCTTCTGATTTCAACCGTTTCGGGATATATATATTCTGTTTCAGCATTGGATATGTTAACGGGAATATCAATTAATACCGGTCCAGGCCTGCCCGTAGTTGCAATATAGAATGCTTCCTTGATTGTTTTTGCCAGATCGCGTACATCCTGCACGAGATAATTATGTTTTGTTACCGGCCTTGTGATTCCTGTAACATCAGCTTCCTGAAAGGCGTCATTTCCTATCATTTCCGTTGAAACCTGACCTGTAAGCACTACCAGCGGGATTGAATCCATATATGCTGTTGCGAGACCGGTAATAAGGTTTGTCGCTCCGGGACCGCTTGTTGCGAGAACGATTCCCGGCTTACCGCATGCACGTGCATAACCGTCTGCAGCATGTATTGCACCCTGTTCGTGTCTTGAGAGAACAAAGTTCAGAGGAGCATCGAAAAGTTCATGAAAGATCGGAATGACCACTCCGCCGGGATATCCGAACATGTGTTCAACTCCCTCTTTCAGAAGGCTTTCTACAATTATTCTGGCGCCTTTCATTTTCACGATATATTCCTCCATTATGCTTTGAAAAAATATTAAATTTCAGCGGAAAAACTGTGTCAAATAATTTTTTTAAATTTAAATAAATAAAAAATGAGGAATGTATATTTATTAGAACATACAACTGCTATTTTATTACATAAGTAAAAAGAAATCCGGTCTCGTTTTCAAATTCCACTATCTGTTTTCTGATTCTGCTGACAATTTCTTTTTCCCCCAGAGGTGATTCGCGGAATGTTATCTTCAATTTTATCAGCGGCTGCGAGCTGTTTTCAGCCGGAGTAACGTATTTAACCTTCAATGAAGCCAGCTGCGTTACCGGTACGTTTCTATAACTGTATGATCTGAGATTAGTGTAATTCAGTCTCGTACAGACCGAATATTCTATTAGAATACTTTTCTCCGTAATTTTTACGGAGATTCCCGGGTATTCTTTTCTTATAAATGCAATAAAATCCCCGGTTATGTCATTGAAACTTATTCCTGCTTCCTTGAGATTGTTTTCATTAAATTCAAAATTAAGCTGAGTTACTGAAATACCTTCAATTTCAAATTCAGCATCATAATTTTCAAGTTTCAGTTTTTCTGAAAGGCTCTGCTGAAGTTCGCAAAAATGAAGATCGGATGTAAATTCAATATTGACAGTTACAGTTTTTCCTTTCTGATCAGGTTTCTGATCAGTATTTATATTTTTCAAGCACGAAACTGATATCAGAAGGATTATAAATACAAATTTTCTCATAATTTAATTATAGCACACCGGAGATTAAATCAAAG
>JAFGJZ010000157.1 GCA_016928815.1 Spirochaetota bacterium | reverse complement strand
TGAACCGAAAAATTTCTTGACTATATATAATAAATTATATTTTATTATTTTCAATAATCATTGAATTAAAAACAGGTTAAACGTTGAAAAAACCAGCTCCAGTAAACTCTGAAACATATATCATTCTGGCCGATCTCCTGAAAAGGAAAAGGTCGGATTTTAAAATCCGGAAAGTTGAAGAAGTCCTTTCTTCAGACCTGTCAGTTCCTCAGAAAATAAAAAAAATATATGCAATCGACAGCATGCCTGAACAGTCATCTCAAAGGAAAAACGGTTCATTCATAAAACATGAAATCAATTTCTCCAGTCTGAATCCGCATTCCGATATCATAACACGGCAGAAATCCGAAAAATTCAGGGAAATAATCAAAAGAGAGTTTCTGCATCAAAGTTATCTGTCTTTTATCATTCACGATTTTCTCAACATCATCGTCAACTTTGCAGTTTCAAAAAAACCGTCTATTTTAAAATACAGCTATATTCCTCCCAAAATTCAGCTGAATTTAAAAAATGCTCTAATTTACAATTCCTCAGTTAAACAGCCGGCAGCGGTTCTTTATGACGAGCTCACTATAATTAACGAAAAAGGCTGGATGCTTTTAACAAGAGAAAAATATAATTTACTTATGGCGTTTATAAATTTCTGCCGGCTTGCTTCCGGCATTGATGCCGTTCTCCTTCTGAATTCCGGTAAAAGCATCATTAAAAACATCCGTGAAATTGAAAAACTCTTTCTTACATGCTGTTACAAACCGGGGTTCTGCCGCGATATTTGCAATTCAGCCGTTGTCATGAAAAAATCATCGGGAGAAGGAACTTTAACGGAAAAGCAGATTACTGCACTGATAAAAAAAATTCTTCTTCAGGACATTTCCGCCTATACAATGCATGATTTTCTGACCGAAATAAATATTTTACATTACAACAGGTATCTCACATTTTCTGACCTAATCACTACAGAAGAAATATCCCCTGTTTCAAACTTTGATTATGAATTTCCGCCAAATCTGCAGAATGCAAAAAAACCGGTTCTTGAAGAACTTGAAAAGGACATGAACAGAATTATTACTGATCTGCAGGAAATTAATAAAATAGATAAATTTATAAAATATGATGAAAACGGAGATATGGACAAAACCGTATTTCTAAATTACTATAACTCCTTAAAAACAGGAAGAAAAAGAATTTTCATTCAGGATAAAACACAACCGGTTCTGTTTATCAAAAACTGCATTGAAGTTTTTCTAAGTAATTTTGAAGATATTATTTCAGGCAGCATTGAGATGAAACCGGTCGGAATGGTAGCGGTTTTTCATGAAAACATTTTCAAAAACCACATTGATATCCTTAATTTCAGCTATAACAGACTAACCCGCATCATTGACAAAGCAGGTCATTCCGTAAAGTCAGTTCTGAAACCTTCAATAAATTCAGACAGAAAGGACGCTTCATCTGAAAACGAAACAAAAAAAATCATATCTGCAGCTGTTGATGAATTTGAGAAAATCGCGGGAAAAATGATTTCAATAATCGATAATTCGGAAAATCCGGTACCGAACAAGGCAAATTACAACCCTGTTACTGAAAATCAGATTCTGGAAAAAAGAGTTTCCATTCCATGTCCCGGTTCAATCGTCAGGCACAGATCAGACATTAATGGGAAACAGGTTCTGGAGATACTCAATGACATTCTTGAATTCTGTCTTATCTCTGCTCTGGAGGTCGGCAATTCAAGACTCTCGGTTCTGATCTCCAGCAAATTCAGCCTGAAAAGGGAATTATTCTCAAAAAAAGACAACCTCAAAAAAATCACAAATCCTATTGAATACAGGAACATAAAGGAAAGAATAAATTTCCCGGCAATATTCTTCAACTGATCCGGATTGTTTATCTGAATTTCATCGAAAGATCAAAAGCTTCAATTGAATGAGTCAGGCCGCCTATTGAAATGTAATCAATTTTCAGATCCTTCATCTGCGAAATTTTATCTGCATCCATATTACCGCTGATTTCGATTTTCGCCTTTCCTGAAATTATCTCAACCGCTTTCCACATGGTTTCCCTGTCCATGTTATCCAGCATGATGATATCCGCACGGGAATCTACAGCTTCCTGCACCTCATTGAGATCCGTTGTTTCAACTTCAATTTTAAATTTTCCGTTCCATTTGAGTCTGACTTTTTCTACAGCCTTTGAAATGGAACCGGCTGCCTTGATGTGGTTATCCTTTATCATGACCATATCGTAAAGACCGATCCTGTGATTCGTGCCGCCGCCCGCTTTCACCGCATATTTATCAAGCAGACGGAATCCGGGAAGTGTTTTTCTTGTATCAAGAATTTTTATATCGGTTCCCTTCACAAGTTCAACAATTCTGCGGGTCTTGGTAGCAATGCCGGACATCCTCTGAATGAAATTCAGAACGGTCCTCTCTCCGGTCAGAATCGAAGCAGTCGGCCCTGATATGGATGCAACCACATCGCCTTTATTCACCTCGGTACCGTCTGTAATCAGTGACTCAACCTTTACGGCAGGATCAAGCTTATCATAAATAACAGTTATCATTTCCGATCCGCAGTACACTCCGTCCTCTTTGCAGATTATGTAGGCATCTGACATTTCAGTTCCGTCAAAAACTGCCTGACTGGTCACGTCTCCGCCTTTAATATCCTCTTCCAATGCCATTTCAATCAGCACGGCAAGATTTTTATCATCTTTGAAATCCGTCATTTTCCTGACCTCTTTAAAACTTCTATTTTTTTGATTACTTCATGCATCTGGTCGCGAAGAAGAGCCGCCTTTTCAAAGTCGAGATTTTCAGCTGCTTCAAGCATATCCTTCTTCAGAACATCCCTGAATTCCATCTGATCCTTCAGACTTGATGTTCTGTACCTTTTATGATATTCGGCAACCGCATCCGCATATATGTCTTCTGTATGATATTCACGGTTGATAATATCATATATTTCCTTGGAAATGGTCTTCGGAGTTATATTGTTCTTTTCATTATATTCCTTCTGAATATGCCGCCGTCTTGACGTCTCATCAATTGCTTTCTGCATTGAACCGGTTATTTTATCAGCGTACATTATGACAAGGCCGTTCTCATTTCTTGCCGCCCGCCCTGCAGTCTGGATCAGCGAAGTCTGAGATCTGAGAAAACCTTCCTTATCGGCATCCAGAATGGCAACCAGTGAAACTTCCGGGAGATCGAGACCTTCCCTGAGAAGATTTATGCCGATTAGAGCGTCAAATTCACCCTTGCGCAAATCCCGTATTATTTCAACCCTTTCGATTGTTTCAATTTCAGAATGAAGATATTTTGAACGTATTCCGATCTCTTCGAAATATTTTGACAGATCCTCTGACATTTTTTTAGTAAGAGTCGTTATCAGAACCCTTTCGTTCATGGCTGCTCTTTTATTAACCTCTCCGACAAGGTCATCAACCTGATTAACCGCCGGTCTTATTTCAATTTCAGGGTCCAGTAATCCCGTCGGCCTTATCACCTGCTCAACTATGCAGCTGTTATGAGTCAGCTCATATTCCGCCGGAGTGGCGGAAACAAAAAGTGCCTGGTCAATTATTTCCTCAAATTCATCAAACTGAAGCGGACGGTTATCAAGCGCTGACGGCAGACGGAATCCGTAATTCACAAGATTTTCTTTCCTTGCGCGGTCACCTGCATACATTCCCCTCACCTGTGGAAGAGTTACATGGGATTCATCAATCAGCATGAGATAATTTTTTTTAAAATAATCAAGCAGGCAATCCGGACGTTCTCCCGCGTTTCTTCTGGAAATAACTCTCGAATAATTTTCAATACCGCTGCAGTATCCCATTTCAAGCATCATTTCCATGTCATATTTTGTACGTGACTCAAGTCTCTGCGCTTCGAGTTCCTTCCCGGCGGCTCGTAAAACCGACAGTTGTTCCTCAAGCTCCCGGGCGATCAGTTCAACGGTTTCCTTCATGGTTTCCGGCTCTGAAACAAAATGTTTTGCTGGATAAATGTGAAAATCCTTGTATCTGTGAAGAATTTTTCCGCTAAGCGGATGTATCATACTGATAAATTCAATTTCATCACCGAAAAATTCCACCCTTATCGCATCCTCCCGGTATGCCGGATATATCTCAACAGTATCCCCTCGTACCCTGAACGTTCCCCGGGTAAAAGAAACATCATTCCTTTCATACTGAATGTTTATCAGTTTCCGGAGAAGCTCATCCCGTTCAATTTCGGCACCGACTGAAAGATGCAGATGCATTTTCTCATATTCAACAGGGCTGCCCAGTCCGTAAATACATGAAACGGAGGAAACCACAATCGTATCATTCCGTTCCAGAATTGCGGAAGACGCCATCAGACGGAGACGGTCAAGCTCATCATTTATTGAAGCGTCTTTCTCAATATAAAGATCCCTCGAAACCACATATGCTTCAGGCTGGTAATAATCATAATATGAGACAAAATATTCAACAGCGTTGTCGGGGAAAAACTCCTTGAATTCCCTGTAAAGCTGTGCGGCTAGAGTTTTATTATGCGTCAGTACAAGAGCCGGCTTCTGAACCTTTTCAATCACTTTTGCCATTGTAAATGTTTTACCGGAACCGGTCACACCGAGAAGAGTCTGCAGCTTATTGCCTTCAATAAAACCTGAAGCCAGGGTATCAATTGCTTTCTGCTGATCAAAAGATGCGTTATAGGGAGAAATAACCTTAAATTTTTTCATATTGCCACCTGATGACAATATTGCATTCATATGTAAAATTTTCAAGAAATTTGACAAACTACGGTGAAAATATCACAGTAACCCTGAATCCGGAATCGGTATCATACCGGATCTGTCCCTTCAGATGACTTAACGAGGAATAGATAATCATCATGCCGGGAGAATCCGGATTCGTAAAATCAATTTTTTTCGAAAGCCCTGAACCGTCATCTTTAATCTCAAGAACAAATCCTCTTTCATCCTCATGCATGGAAATAATTATTTCACCGCCTCCTCCGGAAAAAGCATGATTGAAGGAATTGCTTACGCATTCATATATTATCTGTGAGCACTGAATGGCATCACTTACATGAAGAAACACGTTTTTCACATTGTTTATAACTTTTATTCTGGATAGATCATCTGAATGCTCCCTGCAGAAAACATCTATCAGTTCATCTACAGCCTCATGAAAATTAATCCGTGCATAATCCTTCTTCTGATAAAGAAGTTCATGAATAACCGCCATGGCTGAAATGCGTTTCTGAAGGGTATCAAGAATTGATATATCCGCTTTTGCAACCGCATCATTTATTTTCAGCCGCATTAGACTTGAAATTATCTGCAGATTATTTTTAACGCGGTGATGAAGCTCCTGGATGATGAAATGCTTTTCTTCAAGCGATGCGGAAAGAGTTTTCTCGGATATTATGCTTGGAGTAACATCCTGAATGAAAAGTATAATATCCTTCCCTGACCTGCTGTAGCCGTGAAAAGAATACCACTTTGAAAGTTTTTCCGAAAATAAAGTAAATCTGTTGTCGATATGTGATTTGGAAATTTCAGCCAGAAAAGAAAGCCATGGAAAATCGGATATTACGATTCTTTCAAGTACGGCAGACAGAGGCAGACCGGTTAAATTATTTGAAGGAAGAAAATAAAAAAGACGTTTGAATGCGGGGTTAGCTTCAAGAATAACAAGATCAGAAGCTTTTCCGTTTTTCTCAAGTACACGAAGAAGGGCAAATCCGTCCTGAAGATTGTCGAACATTGAGGAATATTTCCCGGCCTGGGACTTATATATGAATTTATTTAGTCTCATTCCAAGGAGTGAAATCAGGAATGAAAGAACAATCAGAGCTGCCGCTACCGATATGATATTGACATCATTCTCCCGCTGCTCATACAAAACCCCCCTGTCAAAAATCACCAGTGCATGTATGACAACCGTCAGAACTGTAAAAATAAAATAAACGACAACCTGCCGGAACTTGACACCGAATAAAATTACATATAAAGAACCGCAGATCAGAATGGAAATGGTCACAAAAAGATTTGTATAGGACGGATGAAGGCTGTCGATGTAATCAAGCAGTATCTGATGAAGAAAAACAACCGGAAAAATGGCAAAAACACCGTTTGAAGCGGCAAAGAATCTAAGTTTATAGGTAAAATAAACTCCAAACCACAGTGTTGTAACTACCAGAAAATCACCTACGGAGAAATACCATCTTTCACCTGTCACAATTCTGTAAATGAAAATAATATTATAAAAAATCAGAAAAAACGAATTAAACATAAGAAGGTACTTCCCTCTCATGGCTGTTTCTTCCGATTCATCCCTAAAGGGCTTATTTATTAAGCCGGATAAAATTTTAAAAATTCGAATCATTTTTTATGGACTATGTATTCACATACCTGCCGATAAAATTGTGTTATAAACTGACAGAAGTTCTATTTCACGCCCCAACTGTCAATTATCGATCCGATAAGTTTAACTTCATTCTGATGAACAATATTATCAGCATCAACAAGCCGAAGAATGTATTTCAAAATATATTTTTTATCTTCAGACTCAAGAGAATTCAGTTCTTTTACGGCATAATGAAAATTTTCCTTCAGGACATCATCACCGGCTGCCGAACTTTCAGCAAGATATGCCCTGGAATTTTCGTTAAAATCATACTTCATTTCTTCAAGAATTTCATTTGCAACAGCAAGTTCGGATTCATCAATTCTTCCATCAACGGCTATTGTCATTGCAAATATATCAAGAATACTTTTTTCTATATTCATTTTGCCTACCGGGAAATACAGATGACTTTATTATACTTTAACTCAGTTAAAATATCAATAAAATTTTAAATGGCCGCCACAGGGGAAAGAGGTCTAATGCATGAATTTCTGCGCCATTGGTATACGGCGGCCTATACCGAAGGCTTTTCCGGTAATTTTCAGACCGGTTGCAGCCTGCCGGCGCTTATATTCATTTCTATCAACTGCCCGCAATACAGAATGAACCGTCTCTTCATCAAATCCTCTTGCGGTAATTTCCTTAAGAGAGAGTCTTTTGGAAATATAAAGATCAAGAATGCCATCAAGAATATCATAAGGCGGAAGAGAATCCTCATCCTTCTGGTTTTCTCTCAATTCTGCTGAAGGAGGTTTATTGATTGTATTCCATGGAATTATCTCTTTATCAGAGTTAAGATATGCAGCAAGTTTAAAAACAAGCGTTTTGGGAAGATCGGAGATAACGGCCAGCCCTCCGGACATATCTCCGTAGAGAGTACAATAACCCATTGCAAGTTCCGACTTATTTCCGGTTGTCAGAAGCAAAGCTCCCGTTTTATTACTTACAGCCATCAGAAGATTTCCACGGACGCGGGCCTGTATGTTCTCTTCAGTGACATCCCTCGCCGCACCATTAAAAACCGGAGCCAGATCTTTCTCAAACTGTGTGCACAATTCCTTAATAGGAATTACGTCAATTTTAATACCAAGGTTTTCCGCAAGTGCAGCTGAATCATCAACACTGCCGGCTGATGAAAAAACCGAAGGCATGGTTATACCTGCAACATTTTCAGCGCCAACCGCCATTACGGCAATAGCAGCCGTCAGTGCGGAATCAATTCCGCCTGAAAGGCCAAGTACTGCTTTATTAAATCCGCACTTTTTCATATAATCCCTTACACCGAGAACAAGCGCATTCTTTATATCTTCAAGTTCATTTTCAGGATTAATTCTGCATGCCGGACAGTTTTCCGTATCAAAAAAAACAAGATCTTCCGAAAAACCCATGCATTCAGACGCAATTTCACCCTTATCATTTACTGCAAAACTGTTTCCGTCGA
Organism: Spirochaetota bacterium; assembly: GCA_016928815.1. Classification (GTDB taxonomy): domain Bacteria; phylum Spirochaetota; class UBA4802; order UBA4802; family JAFGJZ01; genus JAFGJZ01. The sequence continues at coordinate 14,645 of JAFGJZ010000157.1, read as the reverse complement.
AAATGAGTGAATCATTTCCTCCAATCTGATTGACATAGACAACAGGCAGTGCATACTTCCTGGAAATTGCCGAAATATGGGACCTCTTAATACTGTTCTTTCCGGTAACATAGGGTGATGCTGAAAGATTGAGTATAATTTCAGCGCCTCCATCCGATAATTTCTTCACGGGATCGGTCTCATATTTACGTCCTTCAATGTATCCGGAGAGAAGATCACGGTCATTCCAGATATCCTCGCAGATTGTAATTCCGAAAATTTTACCGTTTATATTTACTGTTTTTACATCACGGGAAGGGGAAAAATACCTCTGTTCATCAAATACATCATATGTGGGAAGCAGACTTTTATGGTGCCTTGAAATAATTTTACCGTCTTTAATTACAGCTGCAGAATTTAAAAGTGCCGGAGAGATCTCTTCATCCCGGTCAACATATCCGCATACAATAACAATGTCTCCGCATTTTCCGCCTATATATTCAAGAGCAGCAAGATTATCATCTATCAGTTTTTCATTTTCCAGCAGATCCATCGGAGGATAACCGGTTATACACATTTCCGGGAATACTGCAACATCGGCACCGAGTTCCTTCGCTCTAAGGGCGAATGAGCATATTTTTTCCGTATTTCCTGAAATATCGGCTATTATCGGATTTATCTGTGCCAGTGCAATTTTCATTTATCTACCATCATTTTTTTTACTTTAGTGAATCACTTATTATTTTTTTCATAAGAATATCATTTTCATTCTTGAGTATTTCTTCAAGTCCGGATACTGCATCCCTGTTTTTCATATTCTGAAGGGCATATACAGCTGCTGTACGGACATAATTGCTTCTGTCTTTTCCTGCAGCAGCAAGGAGACCCTCAAGAGCCTGTCTGCTGCGGGAACTTGAAAGACCGGCTGCAGCCTCTGCTCTGACACGGAAATCCCCGTCATTCAAAGCGGAAATGAGAAGATTCTCCGAAACAGATCCTCCGATAACACCTGCCGCATAAACAGCCTTTATGCGCAGATAAGCGTTTGTTTCCGATTCAACCATTTTTTTCAAACCGGAAAAACCGCCTCCGTTTTTAAGTTTAATATGAATATCAATCAGAACATTTTTTATATTATCATCCGTTTCAGCCTCAAGCTGTTTTGAAACGGAAAAAACCGCGTTTTTATATCTGAAAAAAAGAATTCCATCAGCCGCTGCATATCTCACTTCCGGCATTTCATCTGATAGATTTCTGGTGAAAATGTATAATGCCGAATTGTTTTTCATTGAAACAAGCGTGCGCATTGCCGCAGCCTTGACCTCGAAATTCTCATCATTCTGAGCGGCAGCTTTCACAAGAAATGAAAGATCTTCCAGATTATGCTTTCTGATAATTCTCAGCGTATAGAGCCTTACAGATTTGTTTTTATCCTTCATCATGTCACCGATGACGGAAATAAATCTTTTATCATACAGATAATACAGAGCCTGCGAGGCATATAATCTTTTTACAGGATTATCGGAAAGAGCCATACTGAATACCTTGGAAAAAGTCCGGTCATTCCTCAGCTTTTCAAGTTCAACACAGGCAGCTTCCCTTACTGAAAAATACGGACTCTCAATTTTTTCGGAAAGAAGGTATACAATTTCACGGCTTCCGAAAGAACTGTATTTCTGTATGACACTAATCTGAAAATCCTCTGAAGCTTCAATGCGCATGAGATCATCCCAGTATTTCCTGGACTTTTCAAACGGGTATCTGGCGGCAATATCCAGAATTTTTTCAAAAACAAGCCTGTCTTTCTCGGTTTTAATTCTCTGGAAAATGGCGGGAATCTGTATTTCCGGTGTATGAAGAAGAAGATATGTTTCCGCTTCCTGAGCGAGGTTCATATCCTTATCAAAAAGAAGATCAAACGCGTTTTCATCGGTAATTACAGGTTTCTGTTCAACAGAAGAATCTATGCCGCTGTCTTCATACGGATTTACCGCTCCCTGCGGAAAGAGTGAAATACATATAAAAAGTATATAAAGCAGTACAGCTGCTTTATATGAATATTTTAAAAACATCATATTATCCAGAAATTTAAATAAAAGCAGATTTGAATGTTTACACCATAAAAAACCGGAATTAATTTACAACTGTTTTTTTGAAACGAAATCAGTGCCGGCAGGTTTAAATTATCAGATTAACATACCATTCATGTATGAATCAACAATATCTTCAATAATTCTTGGATCTGAAACATCTGTATTTGTCTTTATATATTCATGAACAAGAAACAGAACACCTCCCATAATTACCAGTGAGCTTAGACGGGAATCATTCCTTTCTTTATAGTAGCCTTTTTTCTTAAGATCTTCAATATCGCGGGCAATCACTCTGGATACGTAATCATTGAATCTTGAAACTCTGTCAATAACTTCCTCATCAATACCGATAATCTCTTTAAAAATCAGTTTAATTATAATCGGTTCGGAAATCAATGTTTTAACGCAGCGGGAAACTCTTTTATTCAGATACAAAACAATATCTTCTCTGGTGGAATTATCATCAAGATATTCGAAAAGATCGTCTCTGTCAAAAATGTCATCAAGTTCCTCTTCAACACCTTCCATGATGGCAAAAAGGATTTCTCTTTTATTTCCGAAATACTGATAGACAGTACCTCTTGCAATATTAAGTTTACTGCATACTTCACCAATGTGAGTACTCTGATATCCGCGTTCAATAAACATCTTCTTTGAAGCTTCAATTATTTCATCTTTCCGCTTCTGACCCTTCGCCGGCATTTTTTTCTCCATTACACTGAAAAATCTATCTATCTTTCTTTTTCAGAGGGACATATGGATTTCAGCCGTTTAATCTCATCGGAAAGAGGAATCAGGAGCTCTTTCAGCTCCTTTATCAGAATATCAGCTTTATCTCTTAGTTCTCTGCTCATAATTAAATAGAAAACAGCAATTGATTATTTATATTTACTTAATTAATAATATTTTTTTAAACAGTTATTAGTCAATTACTTTTTTATGTTTAAAATAATGAATATGTTCTTTATATTATTAATATGAAAAATTACGTAAAAAAGCGGGGTACAAATAATCAATTAAGCCCAGATTTCACTCCTTTTTTCATAGCCGAATTCATTTTTTGGTACATATTCAATACCGGCAAGCATATAGAAAAATCTTTTAATTGCTTCAAGATCCATAACAGCATCTTCATGACTGTATTCTTTTTCATTTTTCAGCTTAATTTCAGGCATGTCTTGTGTTTTGTTAAGAATTTCATGTTCAAAAGTATCTGTTTTCTGGGCATTTTCAATGCTGTTTTTGTTATCTAACGGGAAAAGCTCAATACTGTTTAGTTTAACTTCCATGACATACCTCCTTGTATGTTTTCTATTTATATTATCGGTATATTGGATTGAAATTTAGCAAAAATTTTAAAAAAATATAATTATTTTAAATAATCCGATATAAACAATCTGCATTGATTTTATTATCTGCAGACCGTTATTTTTAATAAATATATTAATTTTATGTTATCTATTTCTTGAAAAATACCGGAAATATCATATACTTTTAACCATGTTAAAGTCACATATCTCATGGAAAACCTTAACATTTAATTTATATTATTATGTTTATTTCAGCTTGAAATTTTTAAAACATAAACTAAGAGAGTGACCAATGAAAAGAAAGAAAAAAATAGCACTGCTGACGGCCGGCGGAGACTGCCCCGGACTGAATGCAGCATTAAGAGGAGTCGGAAAAGCTGCAATTCTCGAATACGGAATGGAGGTAATCGGGATCAGGGACGGATTTTCCGGACTGATTAACATGGACTTCTTACAGCTGAATGAAGAAAAACTTTCAGGTATTTTAACCAAAGGCGGAACAATACTCGGGACTTCACGGGAAAAACCTTTCAAAGAATCAAAATACCATGATTTCATTAAAAGCAAACCTGAGATTATACAGGAAAATTATGATAAACTCGGACTTGACTGCATTGTCTGTCTCGGAGGAAACGGGACACAGAAAACAGCCGATAAACTATCCGCGCTTGGACTGAATGTCATCGGACTGCCTAAGACAATAGATAACGACGTCTGGGCAACAGATCTTTCCTTCGGATTTGATTCCGCCCTTAATATCGCAACTGAAGCAATTGACCGGATTCATACAACAGCAAATTCGCATAGGAGAATAATGGTTGTGGAAATTATGGGACACAATGCCGGCTGGCTGACACTTTACAGCGGGATAGCAGGCGGAGGAGATCTTATTCTTATTCCTGAAATTCCATATAATGAAAAAACCATAATCAGCTATCTCGAAGACCGTGCTGAAAAGGGAAAACCCTATTCAATTGTAGTCGTTGCTGAAGGAATAAAAAAACCGGAAAATAAAAAAGCAGCCACATACATTGCGGAGCTCATAAATAAAACATCAGATCTGGAAGCGCGTGAAACGATATTGGGATATATCCAGCGCGGAGGTTCACCTTCTCCTGCAGACCGTGTACTTGCGACCAGACTCGGCGCTGCTGCCGCTGAATCAATCAGTGATGGTCATTTCGGTATTATGGTTGCAATTCAGAACAATAATACAGTACGTGTTCCCCTGAAAGATGTTGCAGGAAAACTGAAAACCGTTCCTTCGGATATGCTTCTGCTTGAAAGGGCAAGGCAGATAGGAACATCTTTCGGTGACTGCTGAAATGATTATATATGGAGAACAAATATGAAATATGTCTGTCTTGTCAGACACGCAAAGGCTGAAAAAACCCGGACTGATGACAAACTGCGCAGCCTGACACCTGAAGGCAAACAGGAAGCAGCCTTTCTCGGTGAAAGTCTGAAAAATGACGGTTTCAGCTGCGGAATGCTAATATCAAGTGATGCTGCAAGATCATTTGAAACTGCTGTAATCATTGCTGAAAAAATCGGAATCAAAAAAAGAAAAATCAGAATCGAAAATTCACTCTACCAGGGAACCGGAACGGATACATATTACAGAATTCTCAAAGACCTGGATAATTCAATTGAAACTGTGATAATCACGGGCCACAATACGACTCTTGATTCAGCCGCTTCGGATATGTGTTCTGACTATAACCGGAGGATGACTACAGCAGCAGCCGTCTGCATTTCATTTCCCGGAGATAACTGGGATAAAATTACTTCAAAAACCGGCAGTCTGCATTTTTACAAATTCAACAGCAGAAAAAAGAAACTTATGAAAGATGAGAAAAAATATATAAAATTACTCCAGAAAAACATACTGCTGCAGATTGAAAAAATTCTAAAATCTGCTAATAACCGTTTAATGTTAAATAATCCCGAAAATGACATAAAATCAATTATGGAACATTCAGCAAAAATAATAAGTAATTCAACAATTGTAACAATAACCGATTTAAACGATCTCAATCATAACATACAGGAAAAATAAATGTTTAAAAACTTCATACCGAAAGAAATCAGCTGGCTAAGTTTCAATGAAAGACTGCTTCAGGAAATGCAGGATAAAAAAGTACCGCTAATAAACAGAATTAAATTCATGGGCATTTATTCTTCAAACCTGGACGAATTTTTTGAAGTAAGAGTTGCAACTCTCAAACGGCTGGCGCTTATCGGGAAAAAGAATCTCAAGGCCATTCAATTTGATCCAAAACTGATTCTTACTGAAGTTAAAAAAATAGTGTTCTCGCAGCATGATCTTTATGACAGACTTTACGGCAACCTTTTAAAGGAACTGTCATCAAACAATGTTTTTTTTATCAATGAAAACCAGTTAAACCCGGAACAGAAGGAATTTGTTGATAACTATTTCAACACAGTTGTCAGACCGGTACTTTTCCCTATAATGGTTGATAACAGATTCCGTCTGCCGTCACTGGAAGACAGGGCCATTTATCTAGTCGTACAGATGTATTATAAAAACAAACCTGAAAACAAAAAATACAGTATCATCGAAATTCCGTCAAAAATACTTAACCGTTTTATAATTCTGCCGGGTGTAAGGAAAAAGCAGTACATCATTTTCCTTGATGATATCATAAGATTCGGATTATCCAAAATCTACTCTTCAACCGGCTATGATTGTTTTGAAGCATGGGACATAAAAATCACCCGTGATGCCGAACTGGACATGGATGATGACTTTTCAATGAGTTACATTCACAAAATTTCAAAGAGCCTAAAAAAAAGAAAAGTCGGCAATCCGGTCAGACTCGGATATGATGCATCCATGCCGCAGGAAATGCTTGCCTTCATTTTAAGGAAAATTCAATTAAAGGGAGATGACACCATAATCCCCGGCGGAAGATATCATAATTTCCGTGATTTTATAAAATTTCCTGATATTCTCCCCGGGAAATCCGAGAAACCAAGACCTCATGTCATGCACAGGGATCTTCAAAACAGTTCAAGTATAATTTCAGTTATTTCGCAAAAAGATGTTCTGCTCAATTTTCCTTATCATTCTTTCGATCATATCATTGATCTTCTCCGTGAAGCATCTATCGATCCGAAAGTTAAAAGTATAAAAATTACGCTTTACAGAATAGCCAAGGTTTCGAATGTCGCTAATGCACTTATTAATGCAGTAAAAAACCGTAAAGAAGTAATCGTCATTCTTGAACTGCAGGCGCGTTTTGACGAGCAGAACAACATATATTGGGCAAACGTACTGCAGGAAGAAGGTGCTACCGTGATATTCGGTATTCCAGGGCTTAAGGTTCATTCCAAACTCTGCATAATAGAACGCGAAGAAAAAAACAAACCTCTGAAACACTACTGTATCATCGGGACAGGAAATTTTAACGGCACCACAGCCCAGATATATACGGATCATTATCTTCTTACAGCCAATTTTCAGATCGCGAATGAGATCAGCCATATATTTGAATTTTTCGAAAAAAACTATAAGGTATTCAAATACAAACATCTGTTTGTATCGCCGTTTACGACAAGAGAAAGATTAACTTCATTAATCAACAGGGAAATAGAAAACGCTTCCGAAGGCAAACCAGCCTATATTGACTGGAAGCTCAATAATCTTTCCGACAGGGAAATGATAGACATTCTGTATAAAGCCAGCTGCGCCGGAGTTAAAATACGTCTGATAATCCGCGGAATGTTTTCACTCATTCCGGGAGTAAAAGGCAAAAGTGAAAACATTGAAGCAAGGGGAATAGTTGACAGGTATCTTGAACATTCAAGAGTTCTTTTTTTCTGCAACAATGGCGATGAATCATGCTTCATCTCTTCCGCAGATATTCTTCAAAGAAACCTGAATTTCCGCATTGAAGTTACCTGCCCAGTTTACAGCAGCGATCTGAAGCAGGAACTCAGAGACATTTTCGAAATACAATGGTCGGACAACGTAAAAGCCAGAGTGCTTGACAAGGAACAAAGCAACAGATATGTTACAGACAGCAATGCAAAAATACGTTCACAGGATGAGATATATAATTACCTGAAAAGAAAGCATGAAGGGAAATGAAATGACTTTGACAGAAAAATGTTCTGCTGAAATAATTAACATTATTGAAAATCACATGGAATATTATTCCAACATCAGTGACGAAACGGCATCCGTAAATTTATCAGAAGATAAATGGTCTTTAAAGGAAATCATCGGGCATCTCATTGATTCAGCTTCAAACAACCATCAACGCATGGTCAGACTGCAGACAGAAAAAATTATTGAATTTCCCGGCTATCATTTTTCATGGAATAAAATTCAGAAAATTAACTCCATGAAATACAGCGATATTCTGCAGCTTTGGAAATATTATAATATTCTGCTTGCCCATATAATTAAAAACACCTCCCGTGAAACACTCGCAAACATCTGGGACAATGGTCAGGAAAAGTTTACATTCGAAAAAATAATAACATGGTACATTTCACACATGAAAGATCATCTTCAGCTTTTCAAGGAAAGGTATGCTGAAATTAACACCATAAAATAAAGTATCAGTCTGATCTGTTTTTTACTTATCTAATGCAAACCGCAAACTTCTGAAGAGGGTTAAAAAACTGAATAAAAAAAATTCATTGAAAAACAGCGTAAGCCGTCTATCCTTTTTAAAAAATGTTTTTGTCTGTTCTCTCGCGGCATACGGCGGGCCTGAAGCTCACTACAGTGTTTTCATAAACCAGTTGACGGTAAAAAACAAATACCTAAGTGAAACAGAGCTTATTGAACTGATTGCGCTATGCAGTATTTTACCGGGACCGACAAGCACCCAGACGATTACGGCGATAGGATACAAAACCGGCGGCCCGGTTCTTGCACTCCTCACTTTGTTTATCTGGGCATTTCCCGCTATTGCAGTAATGAGTCTAATATCATTTCTTTACATTTTTCTGGATGCTGAAAACATTGATCATTTATTTTTAAAATATATCGGACCCATGGCATTGGGATTTATAATTACAGCATCAGTAAGAATTACCAGAAAGACAGTTCATGATAAAATCACAATTTTTCTATTTTTAAACAGCATTCTGCTGACTTTTTTCATCAGATCTCCATTAATATTTCCGGCGGTATTAATTTTCAGCGGGATATGTACCATGCTTATTTCAAAAGAAAAAAACATTTATAACAGAATCAGAATATCACCGCCATGGATATATCTGTGGTCATTTATTTTCATCGGCATTGGTCTTATAACCGTAAAAACATTTTTTGAGATCCGCATCATATCTCTTTTCGAAAGTTTCTACCGGTACGGCTATCTTGTATTTGGAGGAGGACAGGTTGTAATACCTTTAATGTATAATGAGCTTGTGGAATTAAGCGGTTTTATGACCAGTCCGGAATTTCTTACAGGTTACGGACTTGTTCAGGGACTGCCCGGACCAATGTTCAGTTTTGCGGCATATGCCGGCGGAATGGCTTCAAGAGGCGGAACATTAATCATGCAGACAGCAGGAGCTCTTGCAGGCGGAATCGGGATTTTTCTACCGGGTACACTTCTGATCTTTTTCATATATCCTGTATGGGAAAATCTGAAAAAGATGAAAGCGATAAGTTTATCATTAAAGGGAATCAACGCATCAGCAGCAGGAATGATAACATCAGCTGCTCTTGTAATATCAGTTTCAATCGGCTTCAAGCCGGAATATATTGCCGTATCAGTTATTACTGCAATTCTGCTTGCTTTCAAAAAAATACCGGCTCCATTAATTGTTATTGCAGCAATCGCAGCCGGATGGTTTATTAAGTTTTAAACTGGAGGATTTATATGAAATACACCTGGCTCGATGATTATTGTTTATCAAAAAAAGGAGCCGTCAAAGATTTCAAAGAGGAATGGAACGCATACCGTTATCTTTTAACAGACAAAATGTTCGGGATGCTTGGACATCATAAGGACGGACGAAAAATTCTGACGGTAAAATGTGAACCTTCATACGGCATTCAGCTGCGGGATAATTATCCTGACATAATACCAGGATACTATATGAATAAGCTTCACTGGAATTCTGTTTATCTAGACGGAAATGTACCTGATGAAACTCTTAAAAAAATGATCGATATGTCATATGAACTTGTATTTAATTCTCTGAGTCTAAAAATTCAGCAGATAATAAAAGATAAAAATAATTAAGATGTTGACATTTTATTCAATTCTTATTCTACTCTTATAAAATTAATCATGGAAGGTTTTTATGAATTGTCCTAAATGCAATACATACATGGAAAAACAGATTTTTGACAACATAGAAATAGAAAAATGTGCAAGCTGTAACGGCATCTGGTTTGATTTTGATGAAAAAGAAACATTAAAAAAACTTAAGAACAGTGAATCAATTGACACAGGAAATGCTGAGGTGGGTAAAATTTACAATGAAACCGGCGATATCAATTGTCCGAAGTGCGGAGTTAAAATGGTGAAAATGGTTGATATAAATCAGCACCATATCTGGTACGAAAGCTGTATTGATTGCAGCGGTTCTTTTTTTGATGCAGGGGAATTTAAGGATTATAAAGAAATCAATATTCTTGACAAGATTAAGGACCTGCTTACTCCTGAACGCTCTTAATTTAAAAAAAGAAATTTTTAAATAAATTTCTAATGAAAAGAAGAAAACATACTATTTCTGAAATTCCTGACAAAAAGATTCTATTACAATAGAGTCTTTTTTATTCCAAAGTTTTACTTTATGAAGTTATAATTACTTGCTGACTTAACAAACTGTCTTGAAATAATAAAAAATATAAATAGTCATATCAGCTTATGTGGTATCTGCATAGCTATATGTCCATATGGGATTGAAAACAAATGAAAGAAAAACATGTAATTAAAAAATTTCCGAAAAGCCGTTACGGTACAATAGATCTCGGAAAAATCAGCAGAAAAAAACATAATATTGCTGCATTACTGGAAATTGATGTAACTGATGCATGGTTAAAAATTGAAAAACTAAAAAAGAAAAAAATGCAGATATCCTTTACATCATGGTTCATATACTGTATTGCTGATTCATTAAAAAACCATAAAGAAGTATGCGGCTATCTGTACAAAAAGAATAGCAGGATTATTTTTGATACAATTTCAATTTCATTAATGGTTGAAAAGAACATTTCAGGAACCAAAGTACCATTACCGCTTCTAATACAGAATGCTGACTCAAAAACCGCCATTGAAATATGTAAAGAAATTCAAAACGGTAAAAATTCAGAAGTCAAATCATCCAACGATTATGTGATTAATAATAAATTATCCGGGTTTCTAACAAATTTATATTTTAATTTACCGGGTTTTCTGCGTATTTTTTCAATGAATTGTCTTCTTAATAATCCCTTTCAAAGCAAAAAGGTCATGGGTAATGTTCTTTTTACTTCTCTCGGTTCTGCTGCTCTTATGCCTGGATGGATTATTCCAAAAACCTATCATAATTTAAGTTTTGCCTTAGGCTCCGTAACTATGAAGCCATGGGTTGCTAAAAAACAAATTAAGCCTCGACAAATTGCCCACTTAACAATTATTGCAAATCATGATGTTGCAGATGGAGCACCAATAGCCCGATTTGCCAGCGATCTAATTTGTAAACTTGAAAAAGCTAACGGATTATAATCTGAATGAATTTACTTTCCGGTTAAAGTATCATTTTTAAATCTCTCAATCAGCCACTTTAGCCCATCATGACATTCCGGATCGATATCATTCCGTATTGATTTTTCAATTTTTTTATCATTCATATTAATTACAGTATCATTGGTTTTTATCACTTTCTTTTTTTGAAAAGATTGATTTTTTTTCATAACTCAAAATCCCGATGCAAATCTGCATTTTTTCAGTAGTAACTTCCACTCTGTTTTCAATTTAAATTCCACTTTTAAATTGCGAACCTACATCAATCTGCATTCTGATATTATATAAATCGATTTAAAATCAAAACTATTCTTCTATGCAGATTTTTTTCATTCGCACAGCTCTTACAGTCAAAACAGTAACAATTGTCATAATAACCACCAGCATTATTAGCAGAAAATATCCCAAAAATTTAAAAAACTGGTACTTTGTAACATTGTAAATAAGAAGAGTTGCTATGGTAAAAGCAACAACCGGGAAAGTATATGCCCACCATGAAATATAAAATTTAATTTTCGCAAAAAATCCGATCTGAGCAAATATAAGTATAAACAGAAAAAGTGATATGTAATAAAGAATTCTGGCAAAAGCATCCATCTCGCCGGAAAGTTTAAAATATGCAATGAAAGCGATTGCAGGCGGAGCAAAGATAATGAAAAGCGTAGGTAGAAGATTTTCTTTAAGCGGATGATGAAAAACTATTCTGTTAAATACAATGACAAAAAGAACAATCCACATAACAATTCCGATTGCGAAAAAAAACCATGATAATTCAATAAAACCATGTTCAACACCGGCAATGGGGGCTATGACATTGCCGACTATTGGAATGAACCATGCCGGATTTAAATGATGGACTTCCAGACCTGATTTTCTCATCCATACGGCAACAATAAAAACAGAAAAAAACAGCTGAAGACCCGCCCCGGAAATCCACAGAATTTTAGAAATATTCATGTTAATATTAAGGAAAATTATACTCTGTATAAACAGAAGTTTAGCTATTATTGGATAAAAATTAATTTTTACAGGGTGATAAAGTTCTTCTATGACCTGCTCTCTATGATACACAATTTTATAAAAATAAAAAACAATAAAAATCAGAGTAAAAAACAATGATATCTGCAGAAGATACGGCGACATAAGAAAAGGAAGGTGCAGAATCATTTCAGCTTTCTGAACGGCAAGAACAAATCCGGTTATCCCGAGAATCACTGCAAGCCCATTAATCGGAAAGTATTTAAGTCTTTGTAATTTCAGATGTATCATTTCAACCTCACTATATTAATTTATTACAATATTGCAATAATACGATATTTAGTCAAGAAAATATTAGCCTTCTCTAACTTTTTTAGTTTTTTCATAAGATTAATGTTTATTACACCCTTACAACAGATTTATTTTCTATTTTAAGGAACTGATGATTTCTAATTGACACTGATTTTTATTTAAATATAACAATGATTAAATTTCTGAAATAGGAACTCTATGAATAAACATCAGGATATGAACTGCCGCCCCGGATGCGGAGCATGCTGTATTGAAATTTCAATCAGCTCTCAGATTCCCGGAATGCCTTCAGGCAAAAAAGCTGGAGAAAGATGCATCCATCTGAATTCAAATATGACATGCTCTTTACACGGAACAGAAAGCTATCCTGATGTATGCAGAAATCTTACACCCCAGAAAGAAATGTGCGGTGACAGCTCCGAAGATGCCATGCGTTATTTAAAAAGACTGGAAAATCTGACAAAACCGGATTGACTCTCCCCTTGGAGGAAACTGTAAATTTTAATCATATTTTCAAGGAGATTATATGTATTCAATAGGTGAATTTTCACGTTTAACGGAGCTTTCCGTAAAGGCACTGAGATATTATCATAATGAACATATTCTTGAACCTGATTATGTTGATGATGATTCAGGATACTGGTACTACAGGAAAGCGTCTCTGGAAAAAGCTGAAATGATTAAAATGCTTAGACAACTTGAATTTTCCATACCGGAAATACGTGAAATTACAGACAACTTTACGGATGATTCTGAAGTACTCCCTTTTCTGATATTACAAAGGGAAAAAATCAGACTAAAATCCGATAAAAGCCAGTTTTGATATGGAAACTTTATATTTCTGACGTGCAATACCAAGCATTTCAACTTCATTTTCATCAACAATATAATATAATGTTTCCCAGCCGCAACTTTGATGATCCTGATATTCTGTCAATTTTCCTCTATAGTGATTACAGTTAACATTATTTATTGTAAGAACAAGTAAATCCTTAATAATGGCCGAACCCGGTTTAGAAAATTTTACAGCAGTACTTTTTACTTCATCATGAAAGTTCTTATCAATATTCAGTGATGTATTCATAGCTTTCCTCTTAAAAATATCTGTTTAAATACATAACGCTTTAAATCCTGAATTTTTTAACAGAATTTGCATTCACTTGAACTTTATTTAATTTTATTTACAGTTAATACCGGTTTTTGTTATATTTACATAAATCCAGTATAATTTAAGCGAGGTGTTTATGCACATTCCAGACCACATGATAAGCGCTCCAGCCTGTACTGCCACAGCAGCGGTTTCATTCATAGGGCTTGTTTTTGCAGTTTCCGCAGCAGTTATAACCAGACACAAACCGGAAACATTGAGATTTGCTTCAGTAACTGCGCTGATTTTCGCAGCTCAAATGATGAATTATCCGGTACAAAATGGTACAAGCGGGCATTTGATAGGCACTGCTCTTGCAGTTGCATTGCTGGGAATTCCATTCGGAATTATTTCAGTATCTCTGGTAATTGCAATACAATGCTTCATTTTTGCAGATGGAGGCATTTCAGCCCTTGGTGCGAATATTCTGAATATGTCTTTAATCGCAGCTTTTCCGGGTATTATTTTTCATCTGTTAGCTAAAAACATCTCAACCAAAAAGCCGATCATATTTATAACCGCATTGCTCTCAGTTATTCTGGCCGCAACTGCATGCTCATTAGAATTGGCATTAAGCGGAGCAATTGAATTAGCAGAAGTTTTTCCAGCCATGATTTCTGTTCATTTTCTCATTGGAATAGGTGAAGCAATTATTACCCTTTCAGCAGTATCCATATTTTCCATAGATAAAACCGGCTTATCTTCAAGGAAATTTTCGTATACGGCCTTTGCGGTATCCGCGGCTATTACTCTGCTTTTAAGTTCATTCGCATGTTCATACCCGGATGGCCTTGAATGGGTCGCGGACAAATTCGGTTTTTTAAACAGCGCAGAATCATTATTAATGTCTCCGTTTCCGGACTACTCAGTACCGGCAGTCTCTGACAGCTTTATTTCATCAGGCCTTGCAGGCTTTTCCGGAATTCTGATTATTATTTTCGCTGCTTATTCCGCTTCAGTTATATTTAAGAATATTATTCTTCGCCATGAAAGAAATCCTAATGAATAAACGTCAGGATATGAACTGCCGGCCCGGATGCGGAGCATGCTGTATTGAAATTTCAATCAGCTCTCAGATTCCCGGAATGCCTTCAGGCAAAAAAGC
>JAFGJZ010000156.1 GCA_016928815.1 Spirochaetota bacterium | reverse complement strand
TAATTCTTTTTTGCTGAGTTCATGATCTTAATGAAAAAATTGTAAAATGATGCAAATACAAACGCTGAAATGAAGGAATCAATCAGGATATATGCTGAATTAATCGCAATACCCGGTATTTTTGAAGTAAAGCCTGAATTCATGTTTCTGATAATGGAATATCCTCCTGATGGATGCAGGGATTCAAATATCTGGACGACTAGTGATCCGAAATTATTGGCTGAACACCAGATAAAAATGGCAATAAAGGGAACTGAAACACATATTGTAAATGACAGGGCAAATGCGCGTATATTGATTTTCATGTTTTACCTTCAGTATGTTTTTAAATTTTCATATCTTTACATTAGCATTTGGAAGTATTATGTCAATAAAAATGTCATTGACAAATTAAAATAAATACGTATGTTATTTGACAGGTGTCTTATTCTCTGTTGCAGTAAAAAGATATGCGCCTGCCGGTAAAACCGGAATTATTTCGGCAGTACTTATAATATAATGAGCGGGAAATCAATGGATAACTATGTTGAACAGATCAGGCTGCCTCTAGTAAATAATTACATTAAAATCATTAAGTCACTTGCCGACTACGGAAGAAATTATTATCATAAATATCTTGTGCTTCCGCTTTCTGTATGGTCCAAGTCGGAGAATAACACTGATATAAATTCACTCATTTCGAAAATCAGGAAATGTGAAGAAAAAGGCGATCTGTCTAACATTGCCGCTCTATATAAGGAAACAATTGTTAAATCAGTTTCAAAAAATCAGCTTGATCTTTCCATTCCGGGAAATATCGCACTTTCTTTTCTTAAGGTGATAAAGGAAAATGCTGATATTGCCTATTCAGAAGAGGCTCTTCAGTTTATTAATCTGCTGTATAAACCGTTCAGGGATTTCAGTGATTTCCAGTTTAAAAAGGCGAACAGGCGTTTTGAAGAGGAAATTGAAAGTATACCTGAGGATCAGTTCAAGGAACTTGCTGAGATAACACGCAAGCATGCTGATGATATAGAGAAAGAGAGAAAACTTTCCGATTCCCTTATCAGGGAATTTCAGCAGTCAGTAAAGGACAAAGCGCCGTTTCAGGTTAAAAAAGATATAATGTCCTATCTGCTGAGGGTATCAACTCCAAAGGATCCGAATCTGCATAAGAGCATATATCCCATGATAGACAGTATTGAATATATGCATAAGGGTTTCAGAAAGGATATCATGGACAGTGTGGCCGTTCTGATTTACCATGAGGTTGTGAAATGCATAAGATCAGGTCAGATCAAAAAAGCCCTTCTCTATATTTCCAAGTATATTGTGCTTTTCCGCGGTGATCCCTCAACCCCGAACTATGACGAGATTGACATGTTTGAAAAAAGTTTTTTTGATCTGATTGAAAAAAGAAATCTCTGGGATTCTATATGATTTTTTTGCTTATGATTATTTTGTTTCTGTATTTTCTGAATGAATATGAGAATTTTTCCATAAGCGTCCGGATGATATAAACACCGAGTCCGCGGTCATGGCCGGATTTGAAATGCGTTTCTATGTCCGGCATTTTTTTTGCGGTGTAATCGAACTTTTCCGCATAATAGATTATTTCAGAAATGAGATCCCCGTTTTTTTCAAAAACTCTCAGTATTGTATCAGGATTGCAGTCTTCGGGAAGTTTTGAGTGTTCAATTATATTGATGATTATTTCATAAATGCAAAGTTCAAAATGCGATATGAGTTCGTGATTAAAGCCGTATGTTTCCATGTCTGCATTCAGCGACTCCCTTAATATATCAAGTGATTCGACGTTGCGGTTTATTACATATTTTTTTTTAAACATCAAGTTCTTACTTTGATGCATCTTTTTCTGTTTTATAGAATGAAAAAAGAGTATCAAAACCCAGTGCTTTGAATATTTTTCTGACTTTTTCAGATGCTTCGCATAGCCTGAGATCTTTTTTCCGGGAGTTCATTTTTTCATTCAATGAGATAAGTATCCCGAGTCCCGCACTCGCAATATAATCAAGATTTTTCATGTTGATTATTATGATATTCGGTGATTTTTTCAGCTCTTCCTCGAATTTTGAATTCAGCATGGGTGATGTTTTCGCATCAAGGCTGCCGCCGATTGATATAAATGAAATGTTGCCTGATCTTGTAACTGAATATTGAAGGGTGGCCATAAAATTACTCCGGATTAATTTTACTAAATTTATGATTATTTTCAATATAATCAAGACTTTTTCAATGTTTGTTTAAAAAAGTTCCGTTTTCAGTGCAGGTTCAAGTGTTCGGATAGCGTACACTAAATAAAAAAAATCATTGAAAAAAAACCTGTGCTAATTTATAGTTATATAAAATATGAAATTTCGAATAAATGCGGAAGGGAAGTCAAGATGAAAGATGCAATAGTATGGTTTTATACAGATAATAGCGAGATTAATGATATTGCAGAAACAATGAATGTTCTGGGACTGAAATCTGTTAAAAGAAGTGATTTAACAGGCAATGAAACTTTCAGTACGTCCGAATTGAATATATTAGTGATTGATTATAAGGAAATATCTGTTTCAAAAGTAATTGATAACCTGGTATCGAACAGCAGCCTGAATAATTTTATGAAAATTCTTGTTGTTGATAAAGAACAGGTTAAGTCTGCATGTAATTATACTAAAAATATAATGTATCTGGAGATTGTTGAAAGACCGCTGAGACAGCGCGAACTGACTCTTATTCTGGAAAAATCCGTAATTGTTGAAAAATACAGGGATATTATGAAAGATATTTCCCACGAGGCTGAAGAACGCATCGAGGCGTTTGAAAGTCTTGTAAGAATTCATAAAAAAGATATGTTTGAAAATGAACAGGAAAAGGAAGTTTTTCATAAAATTATAGAATTTGAAAAAAGTATGCTTTCCGAACAGGTTAAACTTAATGAAGCTATAAAAACTTTTTCGATTTCAAAACAGAAAGAACTTTTTGAAGTAAAAACGTTTCTTCATGCCGAGCAGATGCTTGATCAGCTTCGTCATAAGGAACTGCTTGATGCAAATGATACGATTAAGGCACAGGAAGCAGTTTTGGAATTCTCAAGTCATGAACTCAGAACACGGGCTGAGATTCTTGAAGCACATGAAAAAAACGTCGAGCTTGGAAGGGAAGAGGCCAAACAGCTTCATCTCAGAATCAAGGAACTTGAATTAAAAATTAAAGAACTTTCCGAAGAAAATGAAAAATTAAAGAATGAGATTCAGAAAAAGTAATTATATATTATCCGGTTTTTTATTTGCATTAATTCTTTTTAAGGGCTCCGCTTACGGCTGGAAAAATGATAACGGTCTCGAAGAATCAGTGGATCATTACAGGGAACTTTTCAGAAACAAAAACCTGTATGTTCTTTTTTCCGACTATACCGATTCAGATCTCAAAAAGGAAATATTCAGCTTAATCAGGAAAATCGGAAAAGATAAAAAAACAGCGGGACTTGTTGCAGAAAGGCTCGGCTTTCCTTCAGCAGCGGCTTTAAATAAAGCTGAGCCGGAAAGTATTGTGAAAAGAATGATTTTTAACATGCAGAATCCTCCCGCAGTCCCGGGAGCAATAATAAATAACCGGTATTACATGGAATCATATCTTACTTTATCGCTGTTATTTGCGCCTTACGATAAAAATTTATCAATTGACAAAAAAAAGGTAAACAGTAAATCTGCAGAAATAGATTTCAGTTGCAGGGAATATACGGTTACGGCTTTTTACGTTCTGCGTAAAAACATCTGGTACATGACAACGGAAAAATATATTAGATAAATCGTACTTGATTTGTTAAGAAAAAATATTATATTGTATAGGTACTGCAGGTTGTGATACTGTTTATAATTAAACTTTAAACTACATGGAAAAACTATGGAATGGGAAAAAGTTTTAAGAAATTCTGTGAAAGACGGTGTAATAGCCGAGCTTCATCTTAAAAAAATACCGGTTTTGAAAAACTGTGAAAACTGGAAGATGGTTGAACCTATCGGATATGTTGACCATCAGATGAAATTTTCACACTATAAAGGTCTGCTTGTACTGCATCAGGATAGAATATATTTCGTCAGTTCCAGTACTATAAATGCATTAAGTGAATTTATAAAGTGGGATATTAAAAAACGAATTACTGTTAATTAAAATTTTAATTCATCATCAATAGATATCTGTGTACTGTCATCATCCGCAAGAGATGTGATTTCATCAATTCTGTTTCTGTCTATGACCGCAAAATTTTCATTAATACGCGCAATAATTACTTTCTTTTTATGATGCATGAGATTGTCCAGAAATGCGCTGCTGCTGGATCTTAAAAGCGTTACATAACCGATACTTACTTCATTCAGCTGATGAATCCATTCATCAATCAGGAATGAAAAATTCTGAGGAATATCGTTTTTTGAATTATTCAGCAGCATGGTCATGAAAACTGCCGGTCCCATTTTGCGTTTATAGGCATTCAGAATTGACTGTTTTGTAATCTGAGCTTCAATTAGAATGTCATGTTTAACCACTTTTATATAGTTCAGCAGTGTAAACAGATCGGACGGCGGAATTTCGTTTTGCGGAATAAGAAGAGTCATGTTGGGATTTATATATATGCATTTGCTGCTTTTCTTTTCCGGAAGACTGAACATGAGTTTTCTGCCTATTTCCGTGAGTTCAATCATATTATTTGAAATTTTGGACAAACCGAAAATTATGGATGCATCGGCCAGTGCAATTGACGATTCTTTTATTCTGTAGAAATTATGTTCAAAGGATTTGAAAATGGAAAAATCCTGTTTGATTTTCTGATGAAAGATGAGATTTATCAGGTCTTCACGTGATAAACTTTTTGAAAGTGAAAATACTGATTTTAAAAGTTTTAAATCACTTATAGTCGGAATAATAACAGTGGTATTGAACTTTTCGTTATTTCCATAATCCGATGACTTGAGAAAAATGTATCGGTACATCTGAAACGGATCAAAATTCAGAAGTTTTTCAGGATCGATTTCAATATGAATGCTTCCGCGGTGTTCTTTCATTACTTTAAGAATGTCAAATATTTTCAGCATGATGAACAGGGAGTTGTCTTCGTCAAGTATGCGCCCGCCGGAATCAAATAGAGGAATAATATTGTCAATTATTCTTCTTTTGTCAACCTTGCGGAATTTTTCCTGCTGTGTGTAGAATAATCCGTGAGAACTGATTATGTCGTAAGTATAGAAAAGATTGTTCAGAATATTATAACCGTTGTCGGCTTTTTTTGCGATATTGGAAATAACCGGAGCTTTTTCAATAAATTCAACAGATGAAACTATCGTTTCGAAAGGAGAACTGAGTTTATGATGAATGTGAATTATTTTTTCAGAAACGGCGGTCATTAATAAAGATTCAATTTTATCACCGGGAAAGTGCTTGTTGATAAAATCAAGAGTCATGATGTTTCCATTTTCATTCAGAAAACTGATGAATTCTCTGAGGTTTTTATTGAATCCCGACTGTTTGGAAAATTTCAGTCCTTCAATTGTCAGGCTGTCGTTTTTTATCGGTTTTAATAATTCCTCTATTGAAGGATAAAGTGCAATTTTATCGAGTTTGTTGTTCAGGTGTTTTCTGTTTTTCAGCGTATATCCAATGCCGTAGTAGTCTAGTTTTGAGGAGAAATCCACGATTTCCTCAATGGAAAGTTTCAGCCTTCTGTTGAGTTCAGTGTAGGTGACGCCGTTATTACATGTAAGTTCTTCAATTATTTCAAGATCGGATGAATTAAAAGTAGAAAATATTCTGTTAATACCGGAATATGAGTTTATGAATTTTGTCAGGCCGTCGGCATTCCTGATTTTTTCAAGACCGAGTCTTTCACAAAGTTCCTTTATTTCGTCAGGATTCTTTTTTTCCAAATTTTTTTTTATTTTTTCCATAGTTAAAAAATAGTAGACACTGATATGTGACTAAATTATTAATGAATCACAATATGTATATATAATAGTAGAAATAAATCAAGCATTTATTTTTAAAGTTACATTTTTAAGGAGTTTTGCATGCTCAGATACTTTGAATTCGGTTATTTTGATCTGAATGAGCCGGTTAATTTAAAATTAAAGAATGTTTCATTACTTGTAAAGTTTATTGCAAAGCGTTTTGCGATTTCCGTTTTTTTCATATATGCGACACTTTTTGCTGCTGTTGCGACTCCTTTTGTCAAACCGGGTTCAAAATTCATCTATGCAGCCGGTTTTTTAATTACAGCAGCCATGTTTGCACGATTAATCAGTTACATTTATATGTTTCTGAAATTTAAATCCGCAAATCTGACTTTTTCAAACGACAATATCCGGATACGTACGGATCATCTTCTGTATGTGATTCCGGTAAGTACTATAACTTTCATTGAATATAATCTTTTTTCAAATCTTGTCATCCATACGGATGAAAGGAGATATTCATTTCCTGTCGATTTTCTGGATGAAAAGAGCAGAGACATACTTTTTGATTTTCTGCACGACATGACACCCGGAAGAACGCATGTTCTTGAAAAGATTTATGAGTTTTTTGATGCAATTGTAATGGCATTTATTCTGGCTATTCACATTATACAGTTTATAGTGCAGAATTACTACATTCCTTCCGGCTCAATGGAAGATACACTTCTCATAAATGACCATCTGTTTGCTGAAAAACTGACTTACGGACCGTCCATACCCAAAATGCTTGGAATGAAGGATGAAATTCATTTTAAATTTCTGCAGTTCAGGGACATTCAAAAAGGTGATATAATAATTTTTCATCCTCCTGCACCTGCTGATGAAGAAAAGGAATATATTAAACGCTGTATCGCGGTTGAAGGTGATGAATTTCATATCAGGGACAACAGAGTATATGTCAACGGTTCCGCTATTGATGAACCTTACGTCAAAGGAGTCACGAACTATGATAATTTCACAAGTAAAGATCTGATTGAGGGCATAGTCCCGGAAGGAATGGTAGTCGCAATGGGAGATAACCGTCAGAATTCACAGGACAGCAGATATTTCGGATACCTTCCTAAAAAAAGAATTAAGGCAAAGGCATTAGTACTTTATTTTAACTGGGAACAGGTTAAAAATATGGATTTTTCAAGATTCGGATTAATCAGATAAAGAAATGATTCAGAAAGTCTTTAACAGAAGAGTTCTCATTACATCTGTAATAATCTTTATTATTGCCGGACTTTTCATTTACCGACTTACCGAACTTCATTTTTCTGAAAAGATTCTTCTGAATAATCCTTTTAAGCTCATAAACATCAGGCGCGGTTATATTACTGATAGAAACAGGAACATTCTTGCCATAAGTATTCAAAAAGAATCCATTTACGCTAATCCGGAAAAGATAAAGGATCCAGCAGCTGCGGCTGCTGTAATTGCATCTGTACTCGGAGATTCTGAACAGTCTGTACTTCAGAAACTCAAATCTGATAAAAAATTTGTCTGGATTAAAAGAAAGGTCGATGAAGAACCCGCAGCTGAAATTAAAAAGCATAAATTTGAAGGCATCTATTTTAAAAAGGAATTCAAAAGGGTATATCCCAACATCAGTCTCGCGGCAAATATTCTCGGATTTACAGGTATTGATAATAATGGCCTTGAGGGTGTTGAATTCAAAATGGACTCTGTCCTGAGCGGATTCTCTTCCGGCGATGAATCAGCCTTTCAGCTTGGCGATAATCTTGTCCTTACAATAGATAAATATATTCAGTACTATGCTGAAAAATATCTTGCTGAAACCGTTCAGCAGTATTCCGCGAAACAGGGTGCCGTAATTATTACAGATCCGTATTCAGGAAAAATAATCGCTTATGCAAAATATCCGTCCTATGACCCGAATTATTATTATAAGGCTGGAAGAAACGAGTGGCGGAATTTTGCAGTCGTTGATGCGTTTGAACCCGGTTCAACGATGAAAATTTTTTCTATGGCGGCATTACTTAAATCAGGACAGTTGGATGCTTCCAAAAAGTACAACTGTACGGGAGCGGTTCAGATCGGGGATACGGTTATTAATTGTACCGGTGTTCACGGCAGCATTGACATAATGGATGTTATAAAATATTCCTGTAATGTCGGTGTAATAACTTCAATGAATACGGTTAACAGCAGCATCCTATATTCAACTCTCAGAAACTTCGGATTCGGGGAAAGTACGAACAGTCAGCTTCCAGGCGAATCAAGCGGAATTCTGCGGGAAGTTGATTCATGGTCGGGGCTGTCAAAATATTCAATTTCCATAGGACAGGAACTTTCCGTTACCGGATTGCAGATGGCTGCTGCATACGGTGCGATTGCGAATAATGGCGAATATATTGAGCCGTCCATATTTGAAAGTATCGAGAATTATAATCATAAAGTCATTAAGCAGTTTGATTCTGTATCCAGAGGAAAAATCATCTCTCCCGAGGAAGCGGCATTTTTAAGAAAAATGCTGGCAAATGTTGTCGACGGCGGAACCGGAAAAAATGCTGCAAGTAAAAATTATGTTTTCGGGGGGAAAACCGGTACTGCTCAGAAATATATCAGATCAGCCGGTTCGTACAGCAGCAGTTCGAATGTTGCATCTTTTGCCGGAATAGCGCCGATTGATAATCCGAAACTTGTCATCATCGTAATTATTGACGAACCTGTTGATGTAACCAGCGGCGGACAGGTGGCTGCACCGCTGTTTAAAAAAATTGCCGAGAAAAGTCTTGTTTATCTGGGAGAAAGCAACCGTGTTCTGAAAAAACTTGATCCCATAGATAAAAAACCGGTCCTGCCTGCACTTGAATATAAAACCATGCCTGACATGAGAGGAATGTTCTTTGCCGATGCACTAATGATTCTGGAGGAAATTCAGAAAACCCGGGCGGTAAAATATGTAATAGACGGTCAGGGTATAGTAACCAGTCAGGTACCTTCAGCCGGAACAGTTATAAAAAACGGGGATAAGATTATACTTTATACCGGAAAAGATGATGAATAGTTTCTATGGCAACAATGTTGAGTCTCTAAAAAAAAACAATGATTTCATTGATTTTGAGAGACTATCCGGTTCCGATTCCTCATGTCTGGAACCGGTTCAATCCAGGACGGGTGCCTTTGTTCCAGTTGCGGAGATAGACGGGAAAAAGACTTCAATACACAGCAAATATGATCCTCAGAAGGAAGCGGAACGTTTTTTGTCGGATGTAGATACGTCAGGTTCCGACCTCTATATAGTTTTCGGATTCGGTTACGGCTTTCATGTGGAAATTCTTCTGAAATCAATAAGAAAAGATGCATCAATTTTAATAATTGAAAAAAATTATTACATGCTTAAAAGTGCTTTCGAAAACAGGGACTTATCATCGCTGCTTGGTGATGAAAGAGTTCTTCTTCTTGCTGACCCTGATGAAGATACCATTTCAATGATAATGAAAGGAAAGTCTTCACATAAAATGACTTTTATACTTCACAGAGGAAGCTGTCAGATTGATAATGAATATTATGGAAATATTTCCAGAGTTGTAAAATCATATCTTTCAACAAAAGAAGTAAACATCGCGACTCTTGCTAAGTTTGAAAAACTATGGAATTCAAATATTGCAAGAAATATAAACGCATTGATAGATTATCAGGGAGTGAATAATTTTTACGGAAAATTTTCCGGTTTTGAAGCAATTATAATCGGCGCAGGTCCTTCTCTGTCGGATTCAATGGATTTTCTCCGTAAAAACCGTTCATCCAGAATATTGATTGCAGTAGACACTGCATATTCAATTCTTGTCAGAAACGGCATTATACCCCATTTTACGCTCTGTGTGGATCCTCAGGTGGTCAATGCCAGATACTTTGAAGATTTCATTGAATCAGATACTGTTCTTGTAACTGATCCTACCGTACATCCTTCAGTTCTGAGATTTTTCACGGGGAAAAAAATAATTTCTTCTCCGGCGTTTGATACGCTGAAATGGATTGAGAAGCATACCGGCGAAAAAGGCGAAATAACTCACGGAGGATCGGTTTCTACAAATGCTTATGATTTTGCAAGACGTCTGGGAGTTGACAGAATATATCTTACGGGTCAGGATCTTTCATTTACCGGTTATCTTGCCCATGCAAAAGGTTCATATCTTGATGAACAGATACATAATCACACATACCGTCTTAAGAACCAGGAGATGTTCAATATAAATCAGCTCAGAGCGCTTCCTCCCGTTTATATAGAATCAATTGCCGGCGGCAAAGTACGGACTAACCAGAAAATGATAATTTTCCTGAACTGGTTTGAGAAGAGAAATGATGACAGTCTGTACAATGCATCTGCTGCAGGTGCAAAAATCAGGAATGCACCCGGCATAAAACAGAAAGATGTACCTGATCTGCCTGAAAAGGATATCGCTGGAATGATACATGGTATTTTCAATAAAAATCAGATATCCGGCAATGCTGCTGTTAAATCTGAGATTTTCAGGAATATTTCAATGTTTGAGAATGAAATTACATCGCTGTCCGAGCGGCTTGATTCGGCAGTCAGGTTTTCTGAAGAACTGCTTCAGAAATTCTACTCAAATGATAAAAAGAGGATTTCAGAAATAATCAGAAGACTTGATTTAATTGATGAATATATCTCAGGCCGTGTTAATGCCAAGGATATGATCGGTCTTTCAGTTCAGAAGGTCATTCATACGGTTACTGAGGGTTATGATATTGATGATGAAAAGGATGAAAAACTGAAATCAATTAAAAAGTCACTTTTTCTGTATAAAGGGCTTAAGGAAGGCAGCAGATTTAATTTAAAAATCCTTGCTAAAATGAAGTGTCTTATTTCCTGATTTCAGCCTCTGTTTCAGAAGGAAATATTATTGACATTTAGATTTCCATCATGCAGATTAATCCGGTTTCAGAATGTCTATGTCCAATTAATATTTTATCAGGAACAGATATGGCATATGTAATTAAAAAACTTACAACCGTCACCTCCGAAGAAAACAGTCAGATGCAGAAACTTATTGAAATCTGCAACAGGATCGATAAAACAAGTTATTCGTATTTTGCGGATGACTGTTTTAAAGATGAAGATGATATCAACACTTTTTTTCTGTATGATAAGCAGAAGCTTGTTTCCGCAATTTCATTATTCACACCAAGAAGCTGTGAAACTGAAGTTCTGGCATATACTCATCCGGATTACAGGAAGAAAGGACTTTTTACAATGTTAATTGCGGAAGCCGCATCTGAACTTAAAAGACGCGGTGTTGATGATTTCCTTTTCGTCTGTGACAGAAAATCCAAAAGTTCAATAGCTGTTCTTTCCCATCTTGGAGCGGAATATCAGTATTCGGAATACTCAATGCGCCTGAATAAAGGAAAGTTTGCTCCATGCGGAAAAATTCCGGATCTTGAAATACGCCCTGTGAAAGCGGAAGACAGGGAAGAACTCGCCCGAATTAATTCAGAGGCATTTCATGAATCTTTTGAGGATTCACTTGTATTTATTGATGAATTTTTTACCTCCGGAAGAAGGCAGTTTCATACTCTCGTTTATCAGAGCAGAATTGCCGGCATGATAGGTGTATATATTGAGGATGTGCGCTTTTATCTTCACGGTATATGTGTTGATAGGTCCCTTAGAGGCAAAGGAATAGGTAAGGGGGCTCTTTCTTTTGCTGTTGAAAAGTATTCATCTCCTTCAATGTCAATTGATCTGGATGTCCGGGCGGATAATGAGGATGCGTTTGCACTTTATCTGAAGACCGGATTTGAAATTGTTTCCGTACTTGATTATTTGAAGCTCACACTGACATGAACCTGTGATGATTAATTCCCGAATTACTGGAATTTCAGTTTGCTGATAATCCTGTCTTTACGTATCCATAAAGTATTGATCCACTGCTGGAAATTTTTCCTGAATTCCCCGTCACTGCTGTAGCTGCCTGCCGGAATTTCCTCTCCGGGTATTATGTTTATATCAATTCTGATTCGGTTTAATTCGCCGCAGAGAAATTTCCAGAAATCGGCTTTTCCGTCAGGATAGACTATTGTAACATCAATAAGTTTTTCAATCTGGTCCCCGATTACCTCCAATGCGAATGCAATTCCGCCGGCTTTTGGCTTAAGGAGGTTTTTAAAAGGTGAATTCTGGGATGCATGTTTTTCTTCGGTAAACCGTGTTCCCTCCAGAAAATTCGTAATCGTGACAGGCATTTTCCTGTATTTCAGGCATGCTTTTTTTGTATTCTCAATATTCCGTTTTTTTAATTCAGGATGTTTCTGCAGATATGATTCTTTATATCTGTTCATAAACGGATAATCAAGAGCCCACCATGATATTCCCAGAAAAGGTATGTAAATCAGATTTCTTTTAAGGAAAAATCTGAAGAAGGGAATCTTTCTGTTAAAAATTTTCTGCAGGATAATTATATCTGTCCACGACTGGTGATTTGATATAAGCATGTATGTTTTTTTAGAATCAAGATCCGTTAAATTACTGATTTCGATATCAATATTTTTAGTCAGGTTAATGTTGAAATTATTTACGGATGTCCAGCTTATAGCAATGAAGTTAATTATTTTTGTAAGAATGAAACGCAGCGGCCGTATTGGAATCGAAAATTTTAATAATGCCAGAACTGCAAGAGGAACACACCAGAATATTGTATTAAGTATGATTAGAATTACGGATAGTATTCCGTGCAAAGTTCTGATTATTTTTAACATTATCGGCATCCTGAAAATTTTATTCATTTATGAAACATATATAATTTTTGTACAGCAATTTTTAATTTTTGTTATCTAAAGGAAGTCATACATATTTAATTAATTCATCAGTAAATTTGAATTAACAGTATTTGCGTATATTCAGGAGAATCAGTTCTGTTTATTTTTCATGTATAATTCCATAATTTTATTGACGGTTTAATCATAAGCTGATTATTTATTAATCATTCCGTATTATATGACAAAATTTAATTGTAAATTAAGGCTTTTTTATGATTGAGAAAATTGAATCAGAGTATAATAGATTTAAGCACTTCCATGAAAAAATATCAGATCTTCTGCAGAAGTATCTGCTTGAATACGGCAGTTTTGATAATCTGCCGGAGGATGTTAAGGAAAAATTCTGTTTTCTTTATGAAATTCTGGAAAAAAGCAATAATGATCTTTTTCAGCAGCTGAATGATTATGAAAACAATCTTCACTGATTAGTTCATCATGTATTTTTCAAGGTAATCATTCAGATCCTGTATGTTTTTCCGGATCATTTCCTTGAACTGGTCTGGTATATCCTGATTTAATACAACTTCATAATAATTCAAAGCATCTTTTACCTTGCGTCTTTTCAGAAGCTGGTTTGCCTTTTCGATCATCGGTTTATATCTGTAAAAAGAAGATTCCAGGACGTTCTGTTCTCTTGAGAGCGTAGATGAATCCGGTAGTTTTTCAAAATTATATGTAACTTTAAGAATAGGAAGTTCCTTTTTGCCTGAGGGTTTTTGTCTTTCCATAAATTTTGAATAAAACTGATTATCAAACTCCTCTCTGGGGTCAGTTTTTTCAAAAAGTCTGTTAATATCAAAGTTGTCAAGTCCGGGTTCGTTTTTTTTACGTCCTTTTATTTCAAATTCTTCCTTTTCTTTTTCCATACTGTCATTATAGTCATTTTTATCAGAGAGTTTTTCATGATGTTCTCTGGCTGCGTCATTAAGAATTTTACCTAAAATGTCTTCATCTGTCGGTTCGTTGAATTTCGGTCCTTTCAGGTAGTGCTCCAGCGATTCAAAATCCTCTTCTGTATCTTCAATTTCCTTCCGCATGGTATTTTTAATATTAGTTTCCTCATTTGCAGTCTGGTTGGTACCTGATAAATTCCGGACATCCGGAAGTCCGGATGATGAGGTGCTGATATTTTTAAGCTGCTCGCTTAATCCTGAAATGCTGCTGTTGAGATCATTTATTCCGTCTCCGGCAGAAGCTTCCGGTGTATTTTTTCCGATGCTCTGCTGGTTTAACAGACCTGAAAGTCCGCTTTGAAGATTTGAGATCTGAATTTTCAGTTCATCCTCTGATTTATTAAATACCTCGGTTCTTGATATGTTTTTTTTCTGGAGTTCAGTGTTTTCATGCGACAGGCGGTTAATTTCATTCTGAAGTATCATTTTCTCGACATCGGCGGATTTCTGATCCTTTAAACGGCTGAGTTCATTTTTAAGTTCCTTTATCATTTCATCATTATTTTCCGGAATACTGTCTATGAGCTTAGATTTTAATTTCTGAAGTTCATCCCTTTCGTTTTCCAACTGACCGGTACGTTCTGTCTCAAGCTGTTTTTTCAGACTGTTCAGGCTGCTTACTTCATTTTTCAGATTGTCAAGTGTCTGCTGGTATTCCTGGAAACGTCTTCCGGTTTCAGATAATCCGGGGATAAATAACTGTTTCTCATCAATTTTTCTGGTTACTTTATCAACAATCTGGTCCATGTATGATTCAGGACTGTCAAATTGGGGTGTAATTCCTATCTGGATGTGTTCCGGAATCGAATCATGACCGGACAGCGAAAGTTTGATTTCATTGGATTTTGCTTCCGATTCCCTTTTAATTTTTGTTTCCCGTTTTTTAGCCGCTACCTGTTTGAAGTTTTCAAGATATTCAATGTTATCTGATATTTTTTCAGTAATTCCCTTATCGCTAATCCTGTTATTTAAACCTTCATAAAGTGTGCGTGCAGTCTCATAATCGCCTTTATTAATATAATTCTGTGCGTTTTCAACAGTTTTCCGGTAAATATCAAAAGGGGAATCCGGCGGAATTATATCATCGGTTTTAAAAGGGAGTTTAAAATCCTCATCAGGTTTAATGAAATCGGATTTCCGCCTGCTCAATCCTCCGTCTTCATCTGACCTGCGTTTTTTTATGCTGTTATGTTTTCTCTGATTCAGAATTTCATCTGTTGTTCTGTCTGTATCGCTTTTCCGTGTTTTCGGCATATTGTCAGCTGTACTGTTTTTATCACCGGCGGATGCCGGAACCGGCTGGGCTCCTCCGAGAAACGTCCATAAAAGAATTCCGAGAATTATAATTATTGATGTAAGGATAATCAGGTTCATTTTTTATTCCGCTGTTTTTCTTGATATAAGTACAAGCGTGCTCTGTCTTTTCAGAAGATAGGTGCTGCCGGCAAGGGCTTCATATTCATCCTCATTGTAAATATCATCCGGAGAATTTTTTGAAGTATCAATAAACACGCACCAGTAGTTTCCGGTAACAGGGGCCGGAATTTCAAGCTTTAAATTATAATAGGATGAATTAAAAGCCATGTAGATGTCATTATCACAGAATCCCGTATCCCGGATAGTGGCTGCCCCGTTAAGCAGACATGCGACAAGTTTTGAACGCGGTTCCCAGTCGGGTCTGTCAGGTTTTATTCCATGCCAGGAAATATCCGGATAGCTGTTGAAGTTTACTTTTTCCCCGGTGAGAAATTTGCTCTGGCTGAGTATCGGGTGTTTTTTTCTGAAGCTGATAAGTTTTTTGGTGAAACTGAAAACCGATTTATTTTTTTCAATCAGCTCCCAGTTATTCCATGAAATTTCATTATCCTGGCAGTATGCGTTATTATTTCCTTTCTGTGTTTTCCGTATCTCATCACCCGAAAGAAGCATCGGCACTCCCTGGGACATGAACAAGGTTGTAAGATAATTTTTTATCTGTTTTTCTCTTGACCGCCTGAGAAAATCTGTAGGTTCATCCCCTTCGATTCCGAAGTTGCATGAATGGTTATGGTTTTCGCCGTCTCTGTTGCCTTCACCGTTTGCTTCATTATGTTTGGTGTTGTACATCGTCAGATCATTCATTGTAAAACCGTCATGGCATGTGATGAAATTGATACTGTGAAGAGGGGAGCGGTTGCTTCCTGAATAAATGTCGGAACTGCCTGTTATTCTTGTCGCAAATGTTCCGGACATGTTGTCATCGCTGTTCCAGAAACGGCGGACATCATCCCTGAATTTTCCGTTCCATTCCGCCCACCTTCCCGGAAAACCTCCAACCTGATATGCGCCGGCGGCATCCCAGGCTTCAGCTATTATTTTAGTGTTCTGCAGGATCGGGTCGGCTTCTATTCTTTCAATCAGGGGAGGGTTGCTCAGGATATTCCCGTTTTCATCCCTTCCAAGAATTGATGCGAGATCAAATCTGAAACCGTCTATATGCATTTCAACTACCCAGTATTTCAGACAGTCGATTATGAAATCTCTGACAAGCGGATTGTTGCAGTTGAATGTATTGCCGCATCCTGAATAATTCTTATAGAATCTGCGGTCCTCTTCGAGAATGTAATAAACCTTGTTGTCTATTCCGCGGAAACACATTGTCGGACCGGTATGGTCTCCTTCAGCGGTGTGGTTGAATACAACATCGAGTATTACCTCAATACCGGCACTGTGCAGATCCCTGATCATTTCCTTGAATTCATAATACTGTTCACCGCTTCGTCCTGACGCTGAATACATGCTTTTCGGTGCAAAGAAGGACATTGTGCTGTAACCCCAGTAATTTGAAAGCTGTTCTCCGGTAAAAGGGTTTTTATTCAGATTTTCACGCGAGTCAAACTCCTGAATAGGGAGTAATTCTATAGCTGTTATTCCGAGTTCTTTCAGGTAGGGAATTTTCTCAACTATGCCCTTATATGTGCCTTTGTTCTCAATTCCGGAAGACTGATGCATTGTAAATCCCTTCACATGCATCTCGTAGATGACGGAGTCTTTCAGCGGTCTTTTGACGGGACGGTCAAACCAGTCAAATGAATGGTCAATAACAATACATTTAGGCGCACCCGGAGCACTGTCTTTAGTAGAGAAACTGGTATCTGTAATCTGACCTCTGATTGTATCGAACCCTCTTGCATCCGCCAGATTCCAGTCAAAATTTCCGGTAACCGCGCGGGCATATGGATCAAGAAGCAGTTTGTTTCTGTTGAATCTGTGTCCGTGTTCCGGAGTATAGGGGCCATCGACTCTGTATCCGTAAAGCTGGCCTTCTTTAACGCCTTCAATCCATATATGCCAGATATCCCCGGTTTTATTCATTTCGGAATCAAATTCAATTTCCCTGAAGCTGCAGTATGGATCAGTGCTCTCAAACAGGATCAGTGTGATTCTGTCAGCATGTCTGCTGAAAATGGCAAATTGACATCCGTTAGTATCAAGGGTTGCTCCTAACGGCCAGGGGTAGCCCGGTAATGTCGAGTTTTCGTTTTTTACTTTAGTCATTGTTTATCCTGCCAGCACCTTTCTAAGGTTATTATATATAAACTGCGTTTAAAAATCAAACAATATAGATGATGTTTAAGTAAAATTATTGAAATCTGGGGACATATATAGTATTAGTGTAAAATAGCGTAAAAAATTATTTACATATTGACGATGAAATTTATTTTATCCTGATTAAGTATTTAAATTCTGCGATTATTACGCTTTTTATTCAGTATGCCTGTTTCTGTAAAAGGAAATGATCATCCAGTACTGAAGAAAATGGAGGATTTTTTGAAAAAATATATTTTACTCATAATAATGATTATGTTTGCATCATGCAAAAAGTCATATATTGCCGAGATTGAACCGAATAATGATTTTTCTTCGGCCACTCCCGCTGAACTTAACAGGGAGGTAAGGGGATATCTTGATTCAGCTTCTGATACGGATTTCTATCAGCTGATTTCGTCTGAAGATACTCTTGTTTCACTTGAGCTTTCCGCGGTGAAAGGAGTAAATCACTCGGTTGAAGTTTTCTTTGATGACGGCGGGCAGGTCAGGCCGGTTAAACTTATTGATGACGTTCGCAAGTCATCAGCTGAAAAAATGCCGAATCTTTTTCTTCAGAGCGGCCGTTATTATTTTAAAATATCATATGGTGACAGGGATGACGCGGAAGGAAACAAGGATGCATATTATGTTTTAAAACTTACATCAGGTGAATATATTTCATCTGAAAAAGAAGGAAATGATGATTTTAATTCAGCGACCGCAATTGAACAGGGAGAGACTTTCAGCGGATATTATTATCCCGCCTTTAACAAGCTGAACAGGAGGAAGGACTCTGAATTGAAGGAAGAGGATTATTATGCTGTTCAGGTTGACTGTTCTGCAGAGAATCCCGTACTACTTGATGTTTCAGTTACCGGAGTTGAAAATGTCGATTCCGTATTAAATCTGTATGATCCTTTTCAGGTACTGATAGCGACTGCGAATAACAATGGAAGCGGTCAGGGTGAAAATTTCAGTGATATCGGCCTTACCAAACCGGGCAAATATTATGTTTCCGTTTCGTCGGTAAATTTTGAAGTTAATTTTGATGTGAAATATCAGATTCAGATGATGGTGAAGCCGTATGATACCTCGATTGAAATGGAATCGAATAATGACTATCAGCGTGCAAACCGTATAATTGATAATGTTATAAACGGGAAAATATTCCCGGCCGGTGATTCAGATTTTTTTGAGATTAATTCCGGCGGTTCAGATGGAATGTTCAGAATTGAAGTAATACCTCCGGTAGGGATGGATATAAAACTTGAATTGCTTGATGAGTCAGGTGAGACACTTGCTGAAGCTGATAATTTTAAGGACGGAGAAAAGGAAATATTTCCGAATTTTTATTCAGAGAGCCGGTTTTATCTGAAGGTTACTTCATCAGGTTCATATGCTGATGCGGAAATGGGCTATGCGGTTTCAGTTAATGAAAGCAAAAAAGATCCGACAGAGGAAATTGAACCAAATGACTCGGTTTCTTCTGCAAATAAAGTAAAAACAAGGATAATCAAAGGCTACATATCTTCCAACAATGACAAGGATTATTTCCTGATCGATCCGGGTTCACGGGTAAAAGTGAAATTCAGCGTTTCAGGAATTGACGGAACGGAATTTGATTTTTCCATATCCGACAGCCTCGGATATGCCATAAAAACCGAAACTATCAACGGTACTGACGTAAAGGTAATTGAAGAAATGATTGACAGCAGGGGATATATAGTTATTGAATCTAAAGGAGATGTATCAAATTTTCCATATAGTATTGAGATAGGTGATTAATACATGAAAAAAATAATTATTATTTCTGTTTTTCTGGCAGGTTTTTTCTCATCATGCGCAACTACTGATAACGGAGATGTCATTTCGGGACCTGTATATAAAAAACCCGGTTCATATAATTTTGTACTCAGTGTTCAGGATACAAATATACAGAATCCTTCAAATGACAGGAGATGCTATTATAAAATTTACATAGACAAGATTGATTCCGGAAGAACCGCAATTGGTCTTGAAAGTCAGACTAAAACATTTAATACTGCACTGAGCGTCAATAAACATCTTATTGAAATAGAGAAATATATACTTGATGAGGAACAGGGCAAGTATGTGAAAGTAAATAATATTTATCAGCCGAAACCGTCATATACCTATTTTGATGTAATGGAGGATAAAATAGTAAAAATTACCGTACTTCAGGATACAGCTAAGAATAAAGCGCAGATAATCGTGGATTACGAAAAAGACTAAACTATTGATTCATAGTCAATAAATTCAAAATATTTCATTACGCCTGTTATTGTAAACAGATTTTTTATATCATCATTGATATTCATGATGTACAGTTTTATATTTCTGGTTTTAAGAGTTTGCAGCATTCTTACCATTGATCCAAGCGCCGAACTGTTAAGATAAGGAACCTGTTTAAGGTTTATTACAATGTTGCTGGAATCAGATGATATGTTCTGAAATACAAAATCTTCAAGGTTCTGAGTTTCCTCAAAAGCTATATTTCCCTCAATATCGAATATCTGATAATTTTCTTTAGTTCTGTATGATATTTTCATTTTCACCCTGATTTATTATACTTATAGCATAATGTTTTGAAATAATCAATATAAATTTAAACTAAAGTAATAATCTTTTCTTTTTTTGTACATTCAATACATAATCTGTATCCTTCTCTCGATTTGAATGGAATGTAATAGTGATTTGTTTTTGTTAATTTTTTACCGCATTTCAGACATTTCATGATTTTCTCCGGAATTAAGCTGTATATTACAATTTCGGTCATACTGTTCTTTTTGATAACAAATTTGCATGAAAATTTCATTTTTGAGTTATCTTTTTGATGACATTTTTAACATAACGTATTAAAATAATAAGTAACGGATAAAAACTTAAAGGTATTTCCGTCAGATATGATTTATTTTTTTAAGGTTGTATTAATGAAATATTTTTTAAAAATTTATGTTTACAATACAAAACTGTTTTCTATTATCGCCTTCTATAGTTATTTCGGAGGATAATACATAAATGGCTGCTGCTTCTGTGAAAAAAACTACAAAAAATGCAAAAAGTAAAAGAAAAACAAATCTGCTGAAACTTTATTCCGCAATGAATAAACTTATACTTGATGCTGTAGATAAAGAGATCGTTAAAAGATGTAAAATCCTTATCGATACTGCTGAAGAGGATATAACAAAAACTCTTCTGGATAAAATACTTAAAAATAATGATGCTCTTGATATGTCATTAGTGGATGAAGCCTTCGTTCCCTATGTTAAACATTATATTTTTATGCTTAAACGCGGGAAAAGGGCATAATGTCCCGCAAAATACTCACAATCGTCTGTGACGGAATGGCCGATCTGCCTATTGAAGAACTTGACGGAAAAACCCCTCTTGAATATGTAAATCCCGGTAATATAAACAGCCTTGTACCCGACTCAATAATCGGACTTGCCAGAACAGTGCCGCAGGGGATGAATCCCGGCAGCGATACTGCAAACCTGTCAATTTTCGGATATAATCCTGAGAAGTATTATACCGGCCGTGCTCCTTTGGAAGCAGTAAGTATGGGAATTAATCTTGGACCCGGTGATGCGGCTTTCAGATGCAATCTTGTAAATATTTCAGACGGTATAATGAATGATTTCACGGCAGATCATATTGAAACCGCTTTTTCAGGACTTGTTATGGAAAAGCTTAATGCTGCCCTGGGTTCGGATGATATTGAGTTTCATAAAGGCGTGTCCTACAGAAACGCTCTTGTATGGAGAAATTATCCGTATTCTGAATTACCGGAGACTGTTCCTCCTCATGATATTACAAACCTGCAGATTGATGAATATTTTCCTTCCGGAAGCGGATCTGACTTGCTAAAGAATATTTTTGAGCTTTCCGGCCGTCTGCTGAAAGAGAATGATTTTTCCGAAACGGGATTCAAGGGCAAACCGACGAATACATGGATATGGGGCGGGGGATTCAAACCGGCTCTTGATTCATTCAAGAGTCTATATAATCTTGAAGGATATACAATCTCCGCAGTTGATCTGATTCATGGAATCGGAATTGCTGCAGGTCTTCAGCCTAAATTTGTTGAAGGTGTTACAGGATACATTGATACAAATTACATAGGCAAGGCTAAAGCTGCAATTGAGTGTCTTAAAGAAAAAGATTATGTTTTTCTTCATTTCGAGTCTCCTGATGAATCGGGTCATGAAGGAAATATTGAACATAAAATAAAATCAATCCGTGATATAGATGAAATAGCGATTTCATACCTGCTGACTGAAATTAAGCAGTTTGATGATATTACTCTGATTATCATGCCTGATCATCCTACTCCGATCAGTCTCCGGACTCATACTTCCGATCCGGTGCCGTTTCTTGTATATTCTACCGGCAGACTGGATGTTCCGTCAGGATATAAAAATCAGGAAATTGTATTTAATGAAAAAACCTGTGCAGCTTCCGGCCTGTATATTGATGATGCAAGTACTCTTCTGTCAAAAAGTATTTCCGGTAAATTTGAATGATCTGACATGCTGTTGATTTTAAACCGGGAATAGGATATAAAAAAAAGGGCTTCCGCCCTTTTTTATTTTACCAGTTATCTGTCTGTTTATCTTCATATTTTTTACGGACTTTTGCAGAAATATCATCGATGTAGAAATAGTGCCACATAGGAAGCCGTCCTGAATTACCTGGAGAGTATATTATCTGCAATATTTCCAGATTTTTCGGTTGAGACAGGAATTTATCTTCCTGGGCTACGGTTTTTCCAAGCCTGTATGTAAGTTTTCTCCATCCGAGAAAGTTTAATTTTCCCATTGATAATCTGTGAACTTTTTCATTTGCATCTTTCAGCATGATTGAGAGCTCACCTGAAAAATTCTTGCCGTAAACCCACAGTGAAATGGACTGCGCATGGTCTGAAATCAGAAGTTTAACAGGAGGTTTAATTGAAAGAGGGTCCCCCTGTTTTCCGTAAAGTTTTATTCCCATATATTTCTTCGAGTCTTTTACAGGTGCAGGAAAATCCGTCCGCATCTGAATATCAAACTGCTGGTCTTTTGTAATTCTAAGTGTACCGTTTTTCGAAGAGTATTCATTTTTTTCGAAATCTTCTATAATAATCTCGCGGTAAACCTGATCGCCTACAATGTCTTCCTGTTCAACTTCAACAGGACCGGCAGCATCCTGAGCAATAGCCGGAATACAAAGAACCATTGCGAGAAACAGGTACATCAATTTTTTCATTTTATCCTCCATGATCAAATAATCATTTTTTCAGAAATAAACAGTCAGCCTTTAATAAACTGAAATCTGCTGTATAATAAAATACTAATTTCTACATTATTTATTGTAACAGAAAAAACTGAAAAGTCAATAAAAATTTATGTAACCGGCTGTCCGGTACAAATTATGTGTTTTTAACTTTATCCTCAGTTCAGTAATAATTATATTGAAATTTATTGATGTATAATATGTTCTGTTAAAATATTGATTTTATTTCATATTTTGTGATTTCAGGATATATTTAAATATAATGCTAAAAAAAATCAGAATTTTTATACTAATTTTAACTGCGGCTTTTTTCTATCTTTCATTTCCGGAAAATCTGAGAGCTGACAATAATTATAACTGGTTCTGGTTTATTTACGAGAATGAAAGCTCATATCAGGATTTCTATACCATCCGTCCGTTTTATCATTCATCTGAAACTGAAAAATTTAAATATTCGGCAAGTCTGCCGCCAATATTATACTGGGAATATAAAACCGATAAAATGCGGTACAGGCAGTTTCTCCTGGGTCTTGTTAACGATGTAGATTACATCCATAGTGACAAATCAGATGATTATGATTTTGCTGCGGTGTTTCCGCTTTTCTTATTCGGACATTCAAATGAGAATAATGAAGATAATTATCTTATGATCTGGCCTTTCGGCGGAGTCATTAAAGGAAAACTTGCACAGGATGTCATTTCTCCATGGATTTTCCCCGGAGTTGCGTTATTTTTTATTTCACCTCCGGCTACATTGTCTGCTTTCGCACTGTATACTTTTTTAAGCTGGATACCTGTATATACCTATTATGAAAAAAATGACTTTAAGGGACATGCGCTTTTCTGGCCGCTGATACAATGGGGTTCAAGTGAAAAAAGATCTACATTCAGAATTCTTCCTTTTTACGCTCATTATAAAAAAGATGATTACTATGATAACAGATCATATTTCATGGTTTTCAATTTCAGAGATACAATTTATCCCGGCAGGCACGATTACTCTTTCTTCTTTTTCCCGTTTTACGGGCGGAAGTGGAGTACCGCAGGTTATTCTCATGCATCGACTCTGCTCTGGCCTTTTTTTACATGGGGATATGATATTAAAAACGGATATTATAATATAAATTTCCCATGGCCTTTCTTTCAGTATGCAAGAGCCGATTCTGACGGGCTGGAGAAGCTTATTTTTTTCCCGTTTTACGGGCGGTATGATTCACCGTCCATTCATACGAAATTTATTACGCCGTTTTATTTTAACATCGAAAATATTGATAAATATTTCTATTCTGATTATACATATTACGGTCTCATTTTCTGGAAATTTTACCGTAAATATGAAGAGGAACATGTTTATTACGGTAAGGAATGGAATTATACAAAGCTCTGGCCTCTTTTCAGTTATGAGAAAAATGACAGAGGTGATTTCAGTTTCAGCTTTCTTTCACTTCTACCTTTCCGTGATGCTGAGAATTACGAGAGGATGTATAATCCGTTATGGTCGATCTTCGAATATTCCTCATTCGGCGGCAACAGAAAACTCGGGGTTCTGATGCGGACATACTTCCAGTACTGGAACAATGACGTTTTTTACTCCAAAATACCGTTGATATATACATATAAATCTCAGGAAAAAAACCTGACACAGCTTACTTTTATTGCAAATGCTTTCGGATACGTTTTTAATGAGAAGGGGGAATTCTGCAGAATTTTCTGGATACCTGTGAAGATTTCAGATAAAAAAAATAAAGATGTTGATGAAATAAGTTTGTTGTATTATCACGAACGTAATCCGTATCTGAATCCTGATACGGAAATCGAACTGAAAATTCATCTTTCAGCGAATGAACGGGAGTCAATTTTTTACAGTTATGAATTCTGAGAAAAACACATTGGTTAATAATCTGTATGATTTCCTGCATGATATCGGTACAGAGGTTTTATTTCAGTTTAAGGAGCTTGGTTACGGAACAATAATGTTTTTTAAAACGGTGTATTATTTTAAAAATATTCCGCATAAGAGACATGAAATTGTTAAACAGATGTATAATGCCGGAGTCAAGAGTTTTCTGGTTGCAACAGTTGTGGCCGTTTTTACCGGAATGATTCTTGGTTTCCAGTTCGGACTTGAAATGAAGGAGTTCGGAATGGAAAACAGGATAGGTCAGCTTATAATGTCTGTTCTGACAAGAGAGATGTCCCCCTTTGTGTCAGCCATCGTGCTTATTTCATCCGTCGGTTCAGCAATTGCAGCGGAAATCGCAACCATGCATGAATCGGAAGAAATAGACGCTCTTGTCATGATGTCCATAAGTCCTGTCAAATTTCTTGTCATGCCGAGACTTGTAGCAATGATGATAGTTTTTCCGCTTATTTGCGTTTACTTTACATTTTTCGGACTGATAGGAGCGGCCGTAATATCCCAGACCAAACTCGGAGTTTCATATAATCTTTTTTACAAATATGCCGTAGAAGGACTTCATTTTAAAGCGACATATGTGGGCCTGATTAAGTCATTTACATTCGGTGTCGTCGTAACAATTGCATGCTGTACAAAAGGGCTTAATTCTGAAGGAGGAGCGCTGGGAGTGGGACGCGCAACAAGATCATCTGTTATTGTTTCCTTTCTTCTGATTCTTATACTCGGTTTCTATATTACTTCAATGTTTTACTCGTAGGATATATGATAGAATTTATAAACGTAAATAAATCATTCGGTGAGAAACAGGTCTTAAAGGATGTTTCCTTTTATATAAAAAAAGGTGAAACTTTTTCCATTATTGGTCAGTCAGGAACCGGGAAAACCGTCGCTCTCAGACATATTGCCGGTCTGTTTAAGGCTGACAGCGGTCAGGTGCTTATAGACGGTGTTGATGTCGGAGAGGCGAATTCTTTTCAACTGTCTCAGCTCCGTTTCAGAATGGGTATACTGTTTCAGTCCGGGGCTCTGCTTAACTGGATGAATGTCAGGGATAATGTTGCTCTGCCGCTTGTTGAAAACAGAATCGGAAAAAAGAAAGACGCATATGACAGGGCGGATTATCTTTTAAATGTGCTGCAGCTTGATGACGCCCGTTTTAAAATGCCTTCAGGAATAAGCGGCGGAATGAAAAAACGCGTTGCGCTTGCCCGTGCGCTTGTCACTAACCCTGAAATAATATTATATGACGAACCTACATCAGGACTTGATCCGGTTATGACAAGTATGATTGATGATCTTATTCTTTCTACACAGGAAAGATTTAAAGTGACTTCAGTGGTAGTCACTCATGATATGAAAAGCGCATATAATATATCAGATAAAATTGCAATGCTGTATAAAGGACTTATTGTTCAATGCGGAACGCCTGACGAGATAAAAAGCAGCAGTAACGAGATTGTACAGCAGTTTGTTCAGGGAAATCTGGAGGGACCGATTGAAGCAAAATAACAGGAGTGTTAAATGTCAAAATTAAAAATTGAGGTTGCAGTAGGAATATTATTTTTACTGGGAATGTTTATTTTAGGTTATTTTACTATTCTGATGAAAGATGAAATTTATGATGAGAAGGATTATCATCATATTGAAGTAGAGTTCCCGGAGGCAAACGGAATTAAGAAAGGGGATTCGGTGACGATACTCGGCGTTCACTCCGGACAGATAGAAGATGTAATTCTTGAAGAGAATCTTGTAATAATTAAAGCAAAAATTTTCAATAAACCGGCTCTTTATGAAAACTATACTGTAAAAATACGTGCGGAAGGAGCTCTCGGTGATAAATATCTTGATATCAAACCCGGAATTGCTTTTGATGAGGAGAGAAGCTATGCAGTTGTTGATATCAATAAGAGACTTACAGGAACAAAATCAGGTGATCTTCTGGCAGCCATTGAGGATCTTCTCGCAAAAAATGAAAACGCTCTTTCCGATTCATTTAATAATATAAATGATATCACGTCCAACCTGAAAGAAACAGTAAATAATCTGAACAATATTACCAGAGATGTGAAGGATGTGACGGCAAAAATTAACCGCGGAGAGGGTACTCTCGGCAAACTTCTTTCCGAGGATACAACTCTTAACCAGGCTGATGAGCTGCTGGCTGAAGTCAAGGAAACAATTGAGGATGCACGCGAGCAGGCGCCTGTAACAAGTTTTATTCGAGCCGCACTGACAGCATTCTGAACGGCATGAAAATGAAAACGATCGATTTAAGAAGCGATACAATAACAGTTCCTGATGAGGGAATGAGAAAAGCGATGTATGATGCTGAAGTTGGCGATGACGTTTACGGGGAAGATGTTACTGTAAATGAACTTCAGGATTTAGCTTCCAGTCTGACTGGCAAACAGGCATCATTGTTCATTTCCAGCGGATCAATGGGGAATTTAATTCCGCAGTTCATCATACCTGAGCGCGGTTCCGAAGTAATTGCTCACAGGGACAGTCACATTTTTCATTATGAACTGTCATCAATGGCAGCGGTTGCAGGGCTGATGCCCCGTCCGGTAGATGGAAAAGACGGCAAGCTGACCCTGGAATCGGTTAAAAATGCCATGCGCCCGGAAATTTATTATATGCCTAAAACAGGACTTATTGAAATTGAAAATACTCATAATGCTGCAGGAGGCACTTTTTATACAACCGAAGAATTAAAAGCTCTTCACGGTTTTTCCCTGAGCATAGATGTTCCCATTCACATGGACGGGGCACGTGTTTTCAATGCTTCAGCCACTTCAGGTGTTTCTGTTAAGGATATAGCCTCCTGCTGTGAGACAATAACTTTCTGTTTGAGCAAAGGACTTGGAGCGCCTGCAGGCAGCATGCTTTGCGGGACTGCGGAATTTATTGCTGAAGCGAAACGTGTCAGGAAAATGTTTGGAGGCGGAATGCGTCAGATTGGGATTCTTGCTGCGGCCGGTATTTATGCTCTGAAGAACAATGTAAGTAAACTGGAAGCCGATCATATTCATGCAAGGATGATTGCTGACGCAATCAGAAAATCTGAAATTCTCACACTTGTTAATGAAAATATATCCACAAATATTGTTTATTTTACTGCAGCCGAAGGATGTTCTTTGAAAACTGCTGCTGAAAAATTCCATGAAAACGGTATTCTAATTTCAGGTGATTCGTCCGTATTCCGTATTGTAACCCATTTGGATGTTTCACAGGAAGATATAGAAAGAGTATGCCGTTTTATTGAAAATCTGAAAATATACTAAAAATAAATTGCCGGGATAACTTTTTCAGGTTTACTCCCGGCATTTCAAAAATTCTGTTTATACTCCGGATATAGAATCTGCTCAGAATTTATAAATGATCTTATCCGCACTGTATGATTTTTCTATTAATTTCAGTTCTTTCATGATTTCTATTGATTTCTGATATTTTGCTTTGTCCAGATAACCGTAACCTTTGCCGCTTTTAAAAAGTACCGAAGTAGCTTCAAGACATTTCAGATTAAATTCTTTCTGACTGTCATCATAACTGTTCATATATTTTTTTGAAATTTCAAAAGCTTCATTCTGGTTATTTACAGTCCATTCTACCGCCTTCGCCGATGCATTTATGAATTTAGCGAGGATTTTTTTCTTTTTTAAATATTGTTTTTCACCTGTAATAAATGAGGCGCCGACCATATCTGAAAAAGCGCCGACATCCCACTGGACGATTTCTTTCCCTGCAAGGCGCATCTGAACCGGTTCATTATTCGAGAAACAGACTACTCCGTCCACTCTTCCTGAAAGCAGAGACTGAATCTGCGTGTACCCGATTTTCTGTTTTTTGACCTTATTCTGAAGACCGTATTCAGCCAG
Organism: Spirochaetota bacterium; assembly: GCA_016928815.1. GTDB lineage: Bacteria > Spirochaetota > UBA4802 > UBA4802 > JAFGJZ01 > JAFGJZ01. The sequence goes on along the minus strand of JAFGJZ010000156.1, from coordinate 12,314 downwards.
GAACAGATTCATGCCGATGCTGCTTGATCCGGTAATATCCGGAGTTCCTATTGTTTTACCCGTAAAATCTGCAGGATTTTTAATTCTTCCTTTCAGAGCCACAACCGTTACCGGATATTTCTGATAGTACTGGAATACGGCACCGGCTTTAAATCCCTTGGAACTTGAAATGATAAGCAGGTCGGAATCTGAAAGTCCGAGATCGATTTTTTCAGAGTTAAGAAGGGAAAATATGTCAACACCGAAACCGTATTCAATTTCAAGATTGATACCCTCTGCTTTGAAAAATCCCTTTTCCATTCCGACATATAACGGCGCGAACTGGATGTGCGGAATAAACCCGATGGCCAGTTTGATTTTTTCTTCAGCACCGTAGGTCATTTGAACAGATAAAAGACAGATAATTGAGAACAAGAATAATTTTTTCATTTTCTTCCTCCTATGATTATTTTATAAGTTAATTTTGCCAGTCCGTAATAGGTCAGGCTGAGCAGACTGAGCCAGATTAATGCCGCGAACATGAGTTCAATGTCGAAATTGGATTTTGCAATTGTCACGAGTGATCCAAGTCCCTCCGCGCCGGAAACAAATTCTCCGACAACAGCACCTATTACGGATAATGTAATTGAAATTTCTATCCCTGAAAAAATTACAGGGAGACTTTGCGGCAGTTCAAATTTAAAAAACCTGCTGAAAAAACCGGGCCTGTAGAATTTTATTATATCCGATAGTTTTTCTCCGGCAAGATTAATGGCGGAGATGTTATTAATGAGCATTGGTAGAAATACAACTATTGCCGCACTGAGAATTTTAGGCGTAAACCCGAAACCGAACCATAATACTAGAAACGGAGCAAGCGCTATTGAGGGAATGGTATTTGCCGTTAAAAGAAAAGGCATGAATATTGATTTTATTATTCTGGATTTTGCAATTCCGATTGCCCCGATAAATGAAAAAATAAAGGCTATCAGGAATCCGCCCATTGATTCTATGACGGTAGTCAGCAGATGACGGTAAATAAACGGCTGAAAAATCATTTCACCGAACCGTTTAATGATGCTTAATGGCTGTGGAAAAATATAGTCTTCAATTTGTAAAACAGACTTCATCCATGTTAAAAATAAAATCAGCAGAAACAGAACGGCCGGAAAGCTGATTAATGAGAGATGTTTTTTAAGAAGTCCTGAAAAATCAGTTTTCTCTTTTTCAATTTCATCACCTGAAATTCTTTCAGGACGCCACAGATTCTGAGCATGTTTCCGGATTTCAATATTTGCCGACTGCTGTCCTTCTGACAGAAGGTACTGCTGCCTGTTTTCAGAATCCTGAATTTTTTTTCTCAGGATTATCCGTCCGGGTCTGCTTGACATGACATAAACCGTATCTGACAAAAAACATGCTTCTTCGACAGAGTGGGTGACCATGATGACGGACATGTTGTTTTTCCGGAACAGAGTTTTGATCATGATGTTCAGGCGCTCACGGGTCAGAATATCTAGCTGTGAAAAAGGTTCATCCAGAATCAGAAGGTCCGGTGAATTAATCAGGGCTGCAGCGATCTCAACACGTTTCTTCATGCCTCCTGACAGCTGGTACGGAAAAAAGTTCTCATAACCTTTTAATCCGACACGGTCTATAAGTTCTTCTGCATTTTTAATATGATTTTTGCTTATTCTGATTCCTGAAATTTCGAGAGGCAGAAGCACGTTTGAAAGTACGGATCTCCATTCAAGCAGACTGTCTTTCTGAAAAACGAACGAAATCCTTTCGGCATTGATGCTGATTTCACCGGTATAGTTTTTATTTATTCCCGCGACAATATTAAGTAATGTTGTTTTCCCGCATCCCGATGGCCCCACAAATGAAATGAACGAGCGCTGTTTCAGCTGAAACGAAACATTTTCAAGTACCCTGAAATTCCGGTAATCCAGACTGATTCCTGTTGCCTGTACGATATTGTTTTTCTCTTTTCTGTTCATAAACACCCTTCACAGGAATAAGAGAAAACATGCAGATAAATGTATTGCGGTATATTGATTTTATCTAATGTTCTTCTCTCATCCAGACTTTCACTGTCGGTAACGGAGTTTCACCGTTTCCACCCTTACGGGGTTGCGGACTTTAACCGCCGATCGAACTCTGACTATTAAAAAATAGTCTGTTCTCCCTTGAAGAAACTGTAATCGTAATAATGTAACATGTTTTTCTTTGTCAATAAGAATTTTATAATTATTTCTGTCATTTTGGATGAAATCAGCAGGTTTTTAAAAAAAATTCGTAAAAGAGATTTTTAAAACGGTTTTTTTGTTTAAAATGTTTAATTTTATGTATTAATCAGTTTACCCGGAGTATAATAGCAATTACGTTTTTTTGCCGGTACATAAAAAAATATTTGCCATAAAGCATCAATAATTTAACATTTGTTTAAATGGAGGATGATATGAATGCATTTTGCGGACTGGACTGCAAATCCTGCGGGGCATACATTGCTTTTCATGAAAATGATGATAAACTCAGAAAGGAAACGGCTGAAAAATGGTCAGTAACGTTTAAAACAGCTATTTCTCCCGATAAAATAAACTGTGAAGGCTGTAAAAGTAATTCGGACACTCTTTTTGAACACTGCCGGGTCTGTGAAGTACGTTTATGTGCATCAAAAAAAGGTGTTGATAACTGCACGGAGTGCAGTGATTATCCATGTGAACAGATAAATTACATTCTTACAATGACCGGAGAAACCCAGATGTTTCTGGACAGCGTTGAAAGATAAATTTTTATTATTGTAAAAATTTTAATATTGACTCATATTTCATATGACAGTAGTGTGGTTTTAATTTGAATCATTATAATTGATCAATTTAATTTCTGACATTTGGAAGGCAATATGAAATTGCATGCAAAAAATTTTTTTAATTTATTTTTTTGTTTTAGTTTATTTTCAAGTATGTTTTCCTGCAAAGCTATGGCTGTTATAGACCTGCAAAGTGAAATATATTTCACTTTACCATCCGCAATTTTTTTTACATCAACCGATTTGAAAATTACAGATGATACCGGATATGATATAAAGTGTGAAAGCAATGTAATCAGCAGTCAGTTGAATAGTTCAGATATTACCGGATTTTCAGCAAATTTCCCTGATAATGCAATTCTGGATGATATTGCCGATAAAAACATTTACAAAGTCCGTATGGAAGGAACAGATTCCTTCGAATATAATGGTATACTTTTGATTTATAATAATTCTGATATTGTAGCTGAATACCGGTTTAAACTTAAATTCAAGGATGTCGAAAAAGGCAGTTTTAATTTTATTCTGAATAATGAGGATTTAAACGGATCGGATGAAGACGGTTTTGCAGATTATACAGTGAGATATTATATATAGTAATATTCTGTTTCATTAAAAACGCATTCCGAAAGTTACAATGGTATATGGCTGTGCAAGCGGAATGTTCCATGTGCAGTAAATACCTAATGCCGGTACGGCAATCCTGTCAAATGTAATAGTAAATCCTGATCCAGGCCCATAATAATAAATATTTTTTTCAAATAGATCCCTGCATACTCCCGATTCATACAATGCCAGCAGATTCAGATCAAGTTTTTTTGTATTGATTATTTTTTTAGTAATCGAGACGTTTGTGCTAAAATATCGGGTTGCATAGATGCTGTCCGGAAGTGTCATGCTGCCTGATTTTCCGTTGCCGATCTGGAACTGGTTTGTTGCCGGAAGATCTCCGAATCCGGAATCTGCAGCTGCCGACAGAAGTAAATCAGCAGCGGTAAGTGAATAGCTTCCTTTCAGCTTCAGAGAATAATAATCAGGATTCATGCAGTTTATTGATAACTGAGCGTCAGTACCGCAGTTATATCCTGATTTGTACTCCAGATTGTTAAAGGAAACCGAGAACCCTCCGGTAATATAATCTTCCGTTTCAGGAGCATAATCAGTAATATTATAATCCGCTTCCGAAATTTCAGCATGCTGATATCCGACTGAGACTGAGAGCTTCCAGTTATTTATTTTAATATTTGGACTTATTTCTGCAAACGGGCGGTCAACCTTAAAAGATCTGACAGTTTTTTCTTCTTTATTCTCAATTGTTTTATCATTGCGGTTTTGTTCGATGTATCCGCCTGAAAAGAATATGTTTTTAAAACCAATTCCAGTCATTCCGGAAATACTGTTTTCAGATACAAAAAGTCCGCCATTGATCATGATTCCGCGCCCGAGAAAATTCATTTCAAGAATCATTACTCCCGCCATCCAGTTATCATTTGATATCATTGCCATTGGAAGCGGAATCAGAGTCCATTTGTCTTCAATAAATATATTAATGATATATCCGTCATCCGAGGGTTCGGAAGAAACCCTGAGAGTATCTGCAACGAAAATTTTTCTTGCAATAAGTCTCTGTCTTATGTTTTCATCAGTTTGAGGCGTCCATTTGTCTCCTGGAGAGACATTTATTATTCTCAGAATATAGTCATTTCGGGTTCTTTTGTTTCCCTCTATATTGATTTTTGTTATCCTCAATCCTTCTTCTTCCGAAGACAGTAATTCAGCCGGAAATGAAATTATAATTATCATCAGGATAATGACTACCGGGTTTATTTTTATCACATGGCCTCTTGTATAAATGTCATATAACACTTTTTTGATGAAATTGCAACAAAAAGTTGATATTAACAATTCAGTGAATATTTGAAAAAAAATCTGCATGCAGACGGATGTCCAGCTGCGTCATTAAAAAATATATTTTCAAACTTGACATTCGATGCGGTAATTATAAATGTTAAAAAAATATCTGTGAGGGGAAAAATGATAGATACTAAACTGTTAAGAGAAAAACCGGATTATCTGAAACATATACTAAAAATACGGAACATGGAATCAGCCGTAAATATTGATGAACTTTCGCAGATTGATGATAAACGGAAAGGATTGCTATCCGACTGTGATACGCTTCGCAAGGAAAGAAATGACTGTTCTAAAGAGATCGGCATTAAAAAACAGAAAGGTGAAGATGCCGCGGATTTAATGGACCGTGTTAATCAGGTTAATGACAAAATAAAACTGCTGGAATCCGAAGTTGAAAGTCTGGAGAACCAGTATAATGAAATGATTCTTTCCGTTCCTAATATTCTGGACGGTTCTGTTCCTGAAGGCAATGATGAAAATGATAACGTAGTGGTAAGAACATGGGGAAAAAAACCTGAATTTGATTTTGAACCTAAGGCTCATTATGATCTTGGAACGGATTTAAATATTCTTGATTTCGACCGTGGAGTTAAACTTTCCGGTGCCAGGTTCTATGTTTACAGAGGGCTTGCCGCACGGCTGGAAAGAGCGATTTTATCCTTTATGCTTGATCTGCATACGGTTGAACATGGTTATACTGAAATCTTTGCCCCGTTTGTTGTAAATGATGAATCAATGATTGGAACCGGTCAATATCCGAAATTTAAGGATGAGTATTACAGGATGGAACGTGACGGTCTTTCACTTATCCCGACCGCTGAAGTAACTCTTACAAATCTTTACAGAAATGAAATTCTTGAAATGGAAGATCTTCCGGTTTATGTAACCGGTCAGTCATCATGTTTCAGAAGGGAAGCGGGGTCTGCGGGAAAAGATACCAGGGGGCTGATAAGGGTTCATCAGTTTCAGAAAGTTGAACTTGTTAAATTTGTTGAACCGGAGACTTCTTTTGATGAACTTGAAAAACTTCTTGAAAATGCCGAAAAGGTTCTTCAGAAACTGAATCTGCATTACAGGGTTCTTCTTCTATGCAGTGCCGATACTTCGGCTTCATCATCCAAAACCTACGATATCGAAGTATGGATGCCCGGACTGAACAGGTATGTTGAAATTTCAAGCTGCTCAAATTTTCTTGACTATCAGGCCAGAAGGGCTAAAATAAGATTCAGGAGAGAGAAAGGCGCTAAACCTGAACTGCTGCATACTCTTAACGGATCAGGTCTTGCTGCCGGAAGGACGCTGGCTGCAGTTATGGAAAATTACCAGAAAGCTGACGGAACTCTTGATATTCCGGAAGTGTTAAAACCGTATTTAAAAATGTGAGAATTTTGTGATAAAAAAAATTGTACTGATTATTATTTTCATGACCGTGATTCCGCTGCATGCAGCGGATAAAATCAAGGTATCTGTGCTTTATTTTGAAAATATCAGTAAAAACAAAGACTTTTCATGGCTTACAAAAGGAATAGCTGATATGCTGATATCAGATCTTTCCTCCAGTGATGATCTTGTCCTTGTAGAACGTGAAGACCTTCAGAAAGTAATTAATGAACAGCATTTTTCACAGACAGGATTTGCCGACAACGCCGATGCCGTGAAAATCGGTAAAATATTCAATGCTGAAAAAATTATTTCCGGAAGTTTTTTTCTTACCGGAAATGATCTCCGTATTGATGTAAAGGTAATAAATACTACAACGGCTGAAGTGAAAAGCGCCTCTGCTACCGGATATTTCAAGGATCTGGTCACTATTGAGAAACGGCTTCTGCAGGCGTTGTTTAAAATTCTGGATCTTGAATATCCGCCCGGTATATCAATAGATACAAATTCATATTTTGCAGTTCAGAATTATTATGAAGGTGTGGATCTGCTTGATAACGGGATGTTCCAGCTGGCTCTTGAAAAATTTGAAAAGGCTGAAGAATTTGACCCACTGTATGACAAACCTCAGCTTGATAAGGAAAAAGCATATCTGTTTCTCAAGAATTTTAAAAAAGCCAGATTTCACAGGGAATTATCGGTTCTTTTCAAGGAAGCTAATGAGATTCTCAAGCGCATGGATCAGAAACCCTTTCTGCAGTACGCTGACGTACTTAAAAATTCGGATTGGATCAATATGTCTGAAACCGAAAGAAAAGAGTTTAATAAAAAATATTATTACTACATAGCCTATACTTCTCCTCTTCAGTGTGCGGCGGGATTTCAGGGAAAACTTTTTGAAATTATTTCTAAAAGGGAGGAAATGTTAAGTGAAGAGTGGGATGCGGAAGATGATAAATTTGATAAGAATCAGTCTGATATTAATAAAAAATATCGCGATGAAAGAAAAATATTAGATAAAAGAAAAAATGCACTATCTGACAAACATCGTAAGGATAAGGATGATATTAATTCATCAAATGATGAAAAAGATGTAAAAAAAGAGAAACTTTCCGCACTTGACAGAAAATACCGCGAAGAAATTGAAAAAGTTAATGCTGAAATTGAATCACTCCGTACGTTCTATGAAAATAAACTGGATTTATCAGAAAAATCAATTGAAGAATTTGAAAAAAAACGTGAACTTGCTGAGAATGATCTTGCTGTTAAAAATAAAATCCTTTACGATAAAATTATTACAATTGCGGATAAAATCGAAGCTTCAGGGAAGAAAGATTCTGAAAAAGACCAGAATTATCAAATGGTTCTATATTACCGCCTTCTGTCATTGAGAATGATCAGTGATTATGATAATCTCCGGGTTTACTGTGAATCATACATGAAAATGTTTCCTGATGCACGTATGATGTGGGCTGTTGAAGATATGTATGAATATGCTTTGGAAAAATCTGAATGAAAAAGGTGAAATAATCAGCTTTCTGAAATTTCAGACACAAACTGCATTCCAATTAAAAGGTACTTATTCACCTTTTGTCTGAAAAATCCACTTGACACCTTTAAGGTGGAAACTGTTTAGTGATGAAAATAACAAATAACCTAAAATAAAGAGATAAAAAAAATGCTGCATGCAAGTAACATTACCCTTACTTTTGGTAAGAGAGTACTTTTTAAGGAAGTAAACATCAAATTCAAGCATGAAGCATGCTATGGATTAATAGGAGCAAACGGTTCCGGGAAGTCAACTTTTCTGAAAATATTATCCCGTGAAATCGAACCGACAGAGGGCGAAATAATAACAAGCCCGGGTGAAAGAATTGCAATGCTCCGTCAGGATCATTTTGAATTTAATGATTATAACGTTCTTGATGTCGTAATAATGGGACATCAGGAACTCTATAAAGTAATTAAGGAACGGAACGAAATTTACGCCAAAGAGGAATTTACCGATGAGGACGGACACCGCTCCGCCGAGTTGGAGGAATTAATGGGTCAGATGAACGGATATGATGCTGAATCAGAAGCCGCTCAGCTGCTTTCCGGACTTGGAGTTGATGATCAACTGCATGGAAAAAAAATGAAGGATATTGAAGGCGGCGAAAAAGTCAAGGTCCTTCTCGCTCAATCTCTTTTCGGAAGTCCGGATATACTGCTGCTGGATGAGCCTACGAATCACCTTGATATTGAATCCATTGCATGGCTTGAGGAATATCTGATTAACTTCAGAAAAACTGTAATAGTCGTAAGTCATGACAGATATTTTCTTAATAAGGTATGTACGCATATCGCGGATATTGATTATTCTAAAATTCAGATATATGTAGGTAACTATTCGTTCTGGCAGCAGGCAAGTGAACTTGCAGCCCAGCAGCTGAAAGATCAGAATAAAAAGATTGAGGACAAAAGAAAGGACCTTCAGGCCTTTGTGGAACGGTTCAGTTCAAATGCATCCAAAGCTCGTCAGGCGACTTCGAGAAAAAAAGTACTCGAGAAACTTACACTGGAGGATATTAAGGTTTCTACGAGAAAATATCCGTATATTAATTTCAAACCTGACAGGGAGAGCGGAAGATCTATTCTTGAAATTGAAAATTTGTGCAAAAAAGTTGACGGAGTTGAACTATTAAAGAATTTCAATCTTCTTGTAAATAAAGGTGATAAAATCGTTTTCCTTGCCTTCAGCCATCTTGTCCAGACGACTTTGTTTGAAATTCTTATGGGCAACATGGAACCTGATTCAGGAACATACAAATGGGGTGAAACGATCACTCAGGCCTATCTGCCTAAAGATAACAGTTCATACTTTGACACGGATAAATCAATACATTCATGGCTGCAGCAGTATACTACAAACCCGGATGAAAATTTTACAAGAGGTTTCCTCGGCAGAATGCTGTTTTCCGGCGATGAAGCTCTTAAAAAAGTAAATGTTCTTTCCGGAGGTGAAAAAGTAAGATGCATGATTTCCCGGATGATGCTTGCCGGGGCCAATTCAATTCTACTGGATGAACCTACAAATCACCTGGATCTTGAATCAATCACGTCACTGAATAAGGCTATGATTGATTTTCCCGAACTGGTGATGTTCTGTTCCCATGATCATGAATTCATCAATACTGTTGCAAACAGGATTATTGAAATATGTCCATACGGTGTAATAGACAGAATGATGCCTTTTGATGATTATCTTGAAAATGATGGAGTAAAAGCTCTGCGTGATGAATATTATCATGGTCATAACAGGATGGTCCTTTAAAATAAATGGCTCTTTTAAACATACAGAATCTGAATTATTCTGTCGGAAGCGGAAAGCTTTTTGATGATATAAATCTTCAGATACATCCGGGTGAAAAAATAGCTCTTCTTGGCAGAAATGGAGCGGGCAAATCCACCTTAATGAAGGTCATTAACCGTGAAGTCGTGCCTGATTCCGGTGATTTATTTCATGACAATAATTTCAGAACTTCATTTTTGAGTCAGGATGTCCCGTCCGATCTTGAGGGGAGTGTGTTTAAGGTTCTTTCCCTGGGCGTATGTTCGGAGGGGGAGGATATAAATGATTCCCATTTCGCAGACAGGCATCATACTGAAATCGACAGGGTTTTAAATCTGCTTGGAATAGATGAGAATTTGAATTTTGCAAATCTCTCTTCCGGAATGAAACGGCGGGTTCTGCTTGGCAGGGCTATTATCAATAATCCAGATATACTTCTCCTTGATGAACCTACAAACCATCTTGATATTGATTCCATCGGCTGGCTGGAAGTGTTTCTTTCGAAATATTCGGGAACAGTTCTTTTTGTAACCCATGACAGGACATTTCTTCAGAAAGTTGCTGACAGAATAATCGAACTTGACAGAGGAAAGCTGTTTGACTGGAAATGCGATTACGGGACTTTTCTTAAGCGCAAGGAAGCCTGGCTTGAAAGCGAGGAAATTCAGAATAAACTTTTTGATAAAAAACTCGCAGATGAAGAAATCTGGATCAGAAAGGGAATCAAGGCAAGACGGACCCGTAATGAAGGAAGAGTCAGATCACTTGAAAAAATGCGTGAGGAAAGAAGAAATCGCAGGGATCTTCAGGGGAATGTTAATCTTTCAACCAACCGTTCCGAAAAATCAGGAAAGATCGTAATTGAAGCGGAAAGTATTAATTTCAGTTTCGGAGAAAATACGATTCTCAGTAATTTTTCGACTATAATCCAGCGTGGAGATAAAATTGGTATCATCGGTCCGAACGGATGCGGAAAAAGCACCCTCATAAAAATTCTGCTGGGTGAAATTGAACCTCAAAGCGGCGGGGTAAAATCAGGAACAAAACTGCAGGTTGCGTATTTCGATCAGCTGAGAAATCAGCTTGATGAGAATGAAAGCATAAAAAATAATATCGCTGATGGTAATGAAGTAATAAATTTCAATGGAAACAGCCGTCATGTCATTGGCTATCTTCAGGATTTTCTTTTTTCACCAGAACGGGTGAATGTAAAGGTATCGGTGCTTTCAGGCGGAGAAAAAAACAGGCTTCTTCTCGCAAAACTTTTTGCAAAACCCGCCAATTTCCTGATTCTTGATGAACCGACCAATGATCTTGACATTGAAACGGTAGAACTGCTTGAAGAGCTTCTTCTTGAATTCGAAGGAACAGTCCTGACAGTAAGTCATGACAGATCTTTCCTGAATAATGTTGTTTCCTCGACATTTGTTTTTGAGGGAGGAGGCAGGGTTAATGAATTTGCCGGAGGATATGATGACTGGCTGATTCAGCGCAGCGGATCAGAACAGAAGGAAGTCCGCGAAAAAAAAAGAGCGCATTAAGACATCCTCCGTAAAGACCAGATTATCCTTTAAGGAGCAGGAGGAACTTCTTGAACTGCCTGACCTGATTCACCGGCTGGAAATGGAGAAAGAGGACCTTTTTCAAAAAATGTCGGATCCTAAATTTTATCAGGATAAGGCTAATGACATATCCTCAGTTAAAGAAAGATTTGACAAATTGGAACTAATCATAGATGAAAAACTACAGCGATGGGAGGAGCTCGAACAGTTAAAAATTAAATTCGAAGGAAAGCTGTAATTTCTTTCTGTAATAATAATTAAGGAATAGTTATGAATGTAACAATAGATGATGTTGCCAAACTGGCCCGTGTATCCACTGCAACTGTTTCCAGAACAATAAACGGCAATTATCCCGTTCATGAGAGCACCAAAAAACGCGTTCTGAAAGCTATCAAAGATCTGGACTATCATCCGAATTACAGTGCAATTGCTCTTGCTACAAAAAGTACAAAATCTATCGGTGTACTCATTCCAGGAATTGCAAACCCTTATTTTTTAAAAGTAACTGAAGCAATTGAAAATACTATTTATAAATCCGGATACATAATGTTTCTTTGCGATACAAAAAATGATCCTGAAATGGAACGTTATTATATAAATAATCTGCTAAGCAGGAATGTTGATGGAATAATTGTAGTTGAAGGTCCGGATGAGAATCATTTGAACGGTTTTTTCAATAAGGCAGCCGAAAAAATAAATGTCGTAATTATAAATGGAATTTCAGAAAATCTTAACTGTCATCATGTTTCATGCGATCAGGAACAGGGAATGAGGGACGCTCTTGATTATTTAATCAGCATCGGTCATGTTAATATCGGTTTGTTAATAGGCAATAACGGTCATTCTTTCAGACTGAAAAAACAATTCTTTATAAAATTTATGAAACAGAAAAACATACCTTTGAATAAAGAAAATATTATCTGTCTTCAAAATGAAAATGAACTTCCTAATGCGGATAATTTAAGTCATCTGCTTGAATGTGTATTAAATTCGAAGAACAGACCTACGGCATTTTATGTGGGCAATGATTTAATGTCGCTTACCCTTCTTGAGGCTTCAAAGTTGCTTGGATTATCGGTTCCTTCCGACATTTCAATAATTGGGAATGACAATATTGCCTTTACTGAATTTTGTTCTCCTAAACTATCAACTGTAGATTATAAAACAGAAATATTGGGGGAAACATCTGCAAAATTACTGCTGAATGTAATTGAGAATAAAAAAGGGGATGATAAACTGGAAAAAATTGTCATAAAAACGGAGTTTATTAACCGTGAATCATGTGCTTCTTTAAAATAAGTTTTAAAATATTATTAATTTATTGACAAATTTTTTC
>JAFGJZ010000001.1 GCA_016928815.1 Spirochaetota bacterium | reverse complement strand
CTCCGCTAAAATAAATAAGAAGCTGCCTAACAGCCTCCTTATTTTCAAAAATACGTTTATACATGTTATCATGCTTTTTCATTATTTCCTCTCAATTATATAACGATTTTGAGAGGTGAAAATTAAAAATTATTTTAAAAAAGGATAAAAATTTTCAGTATTTTAAAGATAATAAGAGGCAGAAGTCTCCTGTTTATCTTTCCGGTTTGAATCTTTTCAGTCTGAGTGCATTTGTAACTACCGAAACTGAACTCATCGACATTGCTGCTGCAGCAAATATAGGATTAAGTTTCGGACCGCCAAGAGCGAACAGAACACCTGCAGCTACCGGAATGCCGATTATGTTATATATGAACGCCCAGAAGAGGTTCTGCCTGATGTTCCGTATTGTTTTTTTACTTAGCTGTATTGCAGCCGGTACATCAGTCAGTTCACTGCGCATGAGAACAATGTCGGCCGACTCTATCGCAACATCCGTTCCTGAACCGATTGCAATACCTATATCGGCCTGTGCGAGTGCCGGAGCATCATTTATGCCGTCTCCTACCATTGCAGTAATGAAACCTCCTTCCTGAAGTTTCTTTATTTCATCAGCCTTGCCGGAAGGAAGAACTTCAGAAAGAACGTGCGTAATCCCTGCCTGTGCTGCAATAGCTTCCGCTGTCTGTCTGTTGTCACCGGTAATCATCACAACATCAATTCCCATAGACTGAAGTTTTTTGACCGCTTCAGCGCTTTTCTTTTTAATTACATCAGCAACAGCAATTAATCCTGCAGGTTTATGATCAATGGAAATAAAAATCAAAGTTTTACCCTGGGATGCAAGCAGTTCAGATTTTTCCGAAAACTGAGAAACTTCAACGCCTGCATCAGTAAGAAGCTTTTTACTTCCAGCAAGAATATTCTTTCCGTTGACCCTGACTTCAATACCATGACCGGGTACAGCATTAAAATCCGAGTTACCATACAGCTTCAGTCCCTTCCCCTGAGCATGCTTCACAATTGATTCTGCAAGAGGATGTTCAGAATTCCGTTCCGCTGATGCTGTAATCAGCAGAAGTTCGTCGGAAGTTAAATCTTCAGACGTAATGATGTCTGTGACTTCCGGTTTACCCTCAGTAATAGTCCCTGTTTTATCGAATACAACAGTTCTGATCTTATGTGCGGTTTCAAGAGCTTCACCGCTTTTAATAAGAATTCCGTACTCTGCACCTTTTCCGGTACCGACCATGATAGCTGTAGGAGTTGCAAGTCCCAGAGCACAAGGACATGCAATGACAAGAACCGCAACAAATATTGTTAAAGAAAACACAAGGCTCTGTCCCGTAAAAAGCCAGACTGAAGCAGAGACCAGAGCGATACCCATGACAACAGGAACAAAATATCCGGATATGACATCCGCCATCTGTGCGATAGGCGCCTTCGATCCCTGTGCATCTTCGACAAGTTTGATAATATGAGCAAGCACCGTATCGCTCCCGACTTTTGTTGCTTTGAATTTAATTGATCCGTTTTTATTTATTGATGCTCCTACAACGGCATCCCCCGTCTGCTTAAAAACCGGAAGACTTTCACCGGTCAGCATGGATTCATCAATGGATGTGGTTCCTTCAATTACCATACCGTCAACAGGAATCTTTTCACCTGGACGGACAAGAATTACATCTCCAGTCTCAACCTCATCTATCGGAATTTCCTTTCCACCTGATTCTGTAATCACGACAGCAGTTTTCGGAGTAAGACCCATTAGTTTTTTAATTGCATCTGAGGTCCTCCCTTTAGACATAGCTTCCAGTGATTTTCCAAGAAGAATAAGAGTTATGATTATGCCTGATGTCTCAAAATACAATTCCTCGACAGCGTGAGGGTTGCCTGAAAAGATCATCCAGGTTGAATACAGACTGTAAGCAGCCGCTGCTGATGTACCGATTGCAATAAGTGAATCCATATTCGGACTGAAATGAAAAAGAGACCTGTAGCCGTTTGTATAAAATTTATACCCTGCACCCATAACAGGCAGAAGCAGTGCTAACTGAGTTAAAGCATATGTCAACGGATGTGCCATAGGCATCAGAAATGATGGAAAAGGCAAAGTTATCCATGGAATGAGTTTCGGAAGCATTGGAGCCATTGCTATGTACAACAGCGGTGTAGAGAAAAATACAGACACAGCAAGTTTCATTCTTAAAATAAAAAGTTCTTTCTGCTTTCGCATTTTGTCTTCATCGACACCTGAACTGTCAGATGCATCAAGTGCCTTATAACCGATGCGGTCTATCTGTTCTTTTACGGTACTTAATCTTATTTGCGAAGGATCATATGAAATTTCAGCTTTTTCAGTGACAAGATTAACAGAGGCGCCTTTTATTCCATTAAGTTTATTTAAAGAATTTTCAACGCGTTTTACACATGCTGCGCATGTCATGCCTGAAATTTTAACTGTCACATTCCGCAGTCCGCTATCTTCGGCAACTCCATACCCCGCTTTTGATACAGCTGCTTTCACATCAGAAATATCCAAAACTGCATCATTGAATTCGATATTAAGTTTTTCACTGGCGAAATTAACACCAGCAGCACTTACACCTTCAAGTCTGGAAACGGCTTTTTCAATGTTCCTTGCACAGGAAGCGCAGGTCATGCCGGTAATGTTAAGATCAATTTTCTTCATGTTAAACTCCAAAATATTTCATGCAGTAAAAAACATATCCGTTCCTATTGTGTCACAGTAATAGTACTTCTTATCATACTCATCCAGTATGGAAATGCTATCGTACCGGTTGAAGAAGGAGTAAATTCCAGGATATTATCACCGGTTTTCAATCTTTTACGTATTCCAAGTGCCGGCATGATAATATGAATTTTCTACATTGCTTATGACAATCTGTTTCCCGTTTTTCACTTGAGAATAAACGGCATCTCTGCCTGCTTTTAAGGGTTCAGCCGCTGAAAGAAATGCAGCCGACAGAAACAGAACAGAAACGGCCGCATAAATCATGCTGCCTGAACGGACAGCTGACCTGGCAATTTTATGGTTTAAAAGCACTGTCATTACCGCAATGCCTGCCATCAATATGAAAGCTGTAATATTATGCATTTATATTTCCTTTTTTCATTAATTTGAGGATATTTATTCAAATCAGCTTATGAACACAGTATATCACAATACTTATAAGTTACATAATATCACCAAAAAAGTGATAAAAATAAACACGCCTGTCATAGTGTCTGTTGTTCGTATGTCGATTTGCAGCCTTTTTGATCATTTATGCTATGAATATGAATTATGTAAAATCAGGTAATAAAAAACCCTGTATCATTCAAATGATACAGGGTTTTGATGTTCCTTAAAATGCAGCTATATTATATGAAATTATATCATTTCACTTAACTTATATTCATAATCCGCTTCAAGTGTCATAATAAATTCCACTACAGTCTGATCCTGACTCATAATTTTTAATGAATAGTCTCCCGGAGCTACAAAATTTTCGGATTTCTTCAATTCAACTCCGTCAAGATAATATGTCATTCCGCTTTTCTTATCAATTACAAGTGTAGAAAATGACATATCTTTTTCAAGTTCATAATCATAAGTTGATTTTGGTCCATAGCCCCATAGAACAAGCGGAAGACATCCGATAACTCCAATAATAATCGGTGCCGGTTTTGCTTCACGTTTAATATTTGTTTTAAAATCCTTTTGTCCCGGCATTTTCAGCTCAAGAACATAATCATTCAGAACACAGTTGCTGAGTTCAATAGTAACAGGCGTATCTCCGATATACTCACCGTTTAAATACGCTTTTGCGCCTGCAGGCTGTGATTTGAAAGTTGTAACTGTGGAACAGCTGTACAAAAACAAAATTGTGATAAAAATAATTTTTTTCATGGCATCTCCTGAATGCTTTAAAATAATTTATTTTAATTTATTTAATGCATTCAATTTTGTAAACAAAAATAATAAATTTATTCTCTAATAAATTAAAATCTTACGTAAAAATAATCAGTTATTTCCATTTTATCAATCATTGCGATTTTTACATCCCTGAGTATTTTAAGAGCTGTGAGGGTTCTTTCGACATCCCATCCGGAAGATGCCATGTTTTCGATTATGCTGTCAATTGATGTGCAGATTCTGTCGCCTTTCATAAGTTTATTTGACGCAAGAAAGTTATTTACTGAAGATACATCCGAATAATCAGTATAAATATTGAATGAATTCCAGACAAATTCCTGCATTTCATGGTCTTCATTCCATTCAATCACGCCTGAAATTTCATTTTCATTCAGTTCGATGGACTTTATGGAAGCATTGAAAAGCTTAAAGTAAGATTTAAGAAAGACAAATTGCGCAGATTTATTCCCAATTCTTACCATAATTTTCTCCTGAACAGGACATATCTCAGAAAATTCGATTTTTCAAACAAAATATTCTTATAACACGAATTTAATTACTGGAAAACTAATGTAATAAACCAGACATTTCATAAATAGTATGTTTATGCAGGTTCTAAAAATGACAATGCCTATGCTGCATGATCAATTATTCTGCTTTATACCTGTTACAAAGCTGTATTGAAGCTGCATCGAAGCTGCATCGAAGCTGTATCGAAGCTGCATCGAAGCTGCATCGAAGCTGTATTGAAGCTGTATTGAAGCTGCATCGAAGCTGCATCGAAGCTGAAAATCATTAAAACCGGGTACAAACTGACCTGCACCGGGCAAAAATCATCAGGGTTATTGTAAATGAATGCAAAAAAAGTTGTATGAAATACTTGAAAGTTTTACTTAAATTCCTTGTACAACTTTCTGATCGCATCACTCATAAAATCAACGATATATAGATTTTTATCATCCATAACAAGGCCTTTCATTTGTGTAAATTGTGCTGATGATACTTCACCATCCAACAATCCCGAACCATTACCGCCGGCAATGGTTGTAACCTGCATGTCTGATAACCTGATCTGTCTGACAGCATAATTATTCTGGTCAGTCACAAAAAGAAAACTGTCATGATAAAAAATACCTACCGGATAATCAAATTCTGCTAACCTCCCTTTCGCATCAACAAACCCCTGGGTACCGGATCCGGCAATTGTTGATACATCAGCAGTTGCTATAACTATTTTTCTTATTATATGATTTGCATTATCAGCAACATATAGATTAGTACCGTCTGAAGTTATTCCGATTGGCTTGCTAAACCTGGCGTTTGTGCCTGTACCATCTGTAGTACCCGTGAATGTAGCTAACCCGCAGAAAGTGGAAACCGTTAAACCGGTTAAATCAATTTTTCTTATAGTATGATTATTCATATCTGCAACATATAAGTTGCTGCCGACAACAACCATTCCTCTCGGGAAATTAAATCTCGCCAAAGCAGCAGGACCATCAGCAGAACCTGAATTCTCACTCAAACCGGCTAGTACTGAAATAATTGAATTTGACAAAACCATTTTATATATCACATGATTCACGGTAGTAACATATAAATTACTTCCATCAGTAGTTATTCCAACAGGAGAAATTATAGTAAAATAAGTCGTAACATTTCCTGAAGAAATTTCAATTTTCCTTATTGCGTTGTTATATCTATCAGCTACATATAAATTTCCGCCCACAATTGTTATATCATATGGAGCATTAAATCTCGCAAGAGTACCGGTTCCGTCTTGATAACCGGATTCAGCAGTCGGATAAGCACCGGCAATTGTTTTAACATAAAGTTCTGATTCGAGTCCCGATTCCTGGAGTAAATCATTATACATATCCATGCATGATGCAGTAATAACAAGACCCAATCCCAATAACATGCTTTTTACTATTTTCATAACATTTCCTCTCGATTTAACATCATCTGATTCTGACTTTCAATATCAGTAAAACTAATCATTTTTAAAATCTATAACCGCATCCTATTCCCATAGCAGCAAAAAACATTAACCCGCCGGTTTCAGTAATCATTCCGAAGTCGGCTCTTGCTGCTGCATATATTTTTTTCGAAACATCATACTCAAACGATGCACCGGCAAGAAGCATAGGTTCAAAAGAAACTGC
The DNA here is from genome assembly GCA_016928815.1 of Spirochaetota bacterium. Lineage (GTDB taxonomy): Bacteria > Spirochaetota > UBA4802 > UBA4802 > JAFGJZ01 > JAFGJZ01. The sequence continues at coordinate 4,232 of JAFGJZ010000001.1, read as the reverse complement.
ACTCTTTTCCTCTAAATATGAATCATCTTTAATGAAAACATCAGGCTCACCATCGTAAATTATGTAGTTTAGACTGCCTCCGATTGCAATGTGCGGAATGACATATAGCGATGAAAAAAAATTGAATCTGTATCCGGCAGTTACACAAAACGGCAGCATAATTGAATAAGTAATTTCCAGTTTATCAAAATCAGCTCCTTTGTATTGCCAGTATCCGGTATCAACTCCGATATCGAGATTTTTAATAAATGTATTTTCCCTGACTCCCGAAACTGTAACCCCTGCACCGAAATCATGAATCTCTTTAAACGTCCCGAATGGAAGAATAAACGCGGGTAGAATTGTCAGGTCATATCCCTTATAGTCATAACCGGCAATCTTAACCCGGCGGCTTTTTTTTGATTCATCTTTATGATCATCGACTGCGGTAACATTGAAGGTATATGCTTTTCCAGGATCAAGATTTTTAATTTCAATTTCATTTTTTTTGGAAATAAATATTTCCGGATTTCCTTTCTGATAAATGTTATAACTTTTTATTTTCCCGTCAATATCGGCCGGAGTTTCCCACGATAAGGTCACATCCATTTTTTTATTTTTATCATCAACTTTTTTGGCAGCTTTCAGTTTTACCGGTGCATCAGGAGGAATGTTCGGCGTAAGCACTTTAATTTCATTACTCGGTTGAGTTTCAACACCGTCTTTACCGATAGCCGTGACTTTAATGAAATAGTTTGTATTGCTTTTCAGTTTCCGGAGTGTTTCTTTTGCCGATGAGGTCTCACTGTAAAGTTTATACCCGTCTCCGCTGTTGATATATACCCTGTATTTTTTGACAGAAATGTACGGTGCTTTCCAGTCAATTCTGACGGTTTGCTTATCGACAACACCCTTCAGTGCAACAGGATTTGTTCTGACAGTATAGAGAACTTCATCTCTCCGGAGTGTAAATTCCTCGGGCTTGAACAGATCCTTGCGAAACGTAAAGGTATCCTTGTTTTCATCAACCATGTAAACTTCCAGAACAGTACCGTCGATTTTATTTACAAAAATTTTACCCATGTACAGGTCGGTGTATAATATTCTCATAATGGTATTACGTCGGATTTCAACAGTTTTACGGTCGTTAGTTCGAATTGTGATTGTATCATCACCATCTTTGATTATTTTACCCTCAATAATTGCTCCGTTTGTCAAAAAAACAAATTCAGCAAAAAGCGGAGTTGAAAGCAGAATGAAGACCAGTGCTGCCAGCAGGATGAGTTTTTGTTTCATTAAGACTTCCTTGTATTTTATTGAAATTGCTTAACGATATCATTCTACAAAATCATGTCAACTTATAAATATGTTCAGTTATTATGGTGCAAGTTTAGAAGGGACGGCTTTTTTATATCAAAAAATGATATAAATTTGAATTTAACAGCATATAATACGGAACAAACCTGCTTCGTACCTGTTATGTACCTGTTATGTAACAGGTACGTTGCTCAGCTAATTGATGTCATTCGGGGTGTTTCCGCTGAAAGTACAGTTTTCCAGATTTAAACTTACATCTGAAGTTTTATAAATTGCACCGCCGGAAGACGCACTATTATTTTCAAAAACAGTATCCGTAAATTCTGCATTACAATTACTAGTTAAAAAGAAAGCACCTCCCATGCTCGATCCCTGATTAGCAGAAAAACTACAGTTGGAAATTTTCAGATTAGAGTTGTTACATATAACAGCTCCTCCTAATGAGGAAGAATTATTATAAAAACGGCTATCTGATAAAATTAAAGTCACGTGTGTACAACATATCGCACCGCCGCTTGAACCCGAATCAGTTGCTGAATTATCAGTAAAAATACAGTTCTCGATTGTAGTTACAGTATCTTGAGAATAAATAGCACCACCCAACGGATAATCATTATTTTTGACTGAATTATTATTAAAACTGCAATTACGTAAAATCAATGCATTGCCAGAAATTGAATAAATTGCAGCCCCTTGAGATCCCTCATTATCGTTAAAAGAGCAATTTATCAACAACAGCTTTGTAGTATCTCTTAAAAATATTGCACCATATGTTTGACTTGAAACACCATTATTTTCAAATGTACAATTAGTAATGATTGCGTCTGTATTTTGTAAAAGCGTTATAACATTTGCATCAGTTTGATTGTTAGAAATAATCAATCGATCGAGAGTTATTTCCGGCGCAGAAGTAGAAATAAATGCACCAGTAGAAACCGTTATTCTGCTCATGCCCTTTGCTTCGTCCCGTTTAGATTCATTACCGCTGAATCCGCCATAAATAGCTATAGATTGACCGGAAGGGGAGAGAACACTTATAATAGTCTGATCTCCTGCAACCCAGATTTCATCGTCAGCTGATGCAATATTAATTGCACTCTGGATTGTGGGAAGTGCGTCCGCCCAGCCGCGTCCTGTTATTCCAGAGGCACCAGCCTTCACGCAAATGGGTTCCTTAAATCCGTTAAATTCATAAATTAAATCATTCAGATCACTGCCGCATGATAGCAGCATTTTCAACAGTAATAAAATAAAAAAATAATTCGTTTTCATAGCATCACCACATCCAATAATAGCATTTTTATTAAAACCGGGAAATGCCTTAATTCAATATTAAATATTAAAACTGAATAAGCTACCAGTCTGTCAGTAATTTGGCAAGCATTAAATTATCGTGTATTATTTTTTTTTACATATTACCTGTTGTGTAACAGGTACGTAACTGCTGAATAAGAAACATTGTTCAATTAATCAATGTCATTCGGAGTGTTTCCGCTGAAAGTGCAGTTATTTAAATTAATTTCCGAATTTGAAAACCTGTAAATAGCTCCGCCTTTAAGGGCACTGTTATTTAGGAAAGAACTTTCCGAAAATTCGATATTAACCGGAACTTCATCACGAATGTAAATAGCTCCGCCACTATGACTTGTATAATTCCCTTCAAACAGACAATTATCGGAAATAATAAATGATTTTGGAGTATTGAAAAACGCATATATTACACCTCCTCCAAACAAAGAATCTGCGACATTAGAATAATTTCCAATAAATTTACAGTACCCTTTTATTTCAATATTACTATTTGAGACAGAAATTGTACCACCGCCTTCGTTATTAGTATCTAATTGACTATAGTTATTAATGAATTCACAATTATCACTTATAAGCAGTCTGCATTGATTTGCAGCAATTGCACCACCGCCGCCTCTAGAAGTAGAATTTCCTTCAAAACGGCAATTATCTGAGATATTTAGCTCATTACCAGTGAAACCTATTGCACCACCATGGATAGCTGTATTCCCAATAAAATTACAGTTTTGTGAAATAAATAAAGAACCCAAAACACAGCTGACCGCACCAGCGCCATTTGAGCCAGCAGAATTACCAATAAAATTACAGTTGCTGATTTTTATCACATTTGTTGAATTGGAATAAATTTGGCCATATGAGTTTGCGTTATTGATAAAATCTGAATTACTTATAATTAAACTGGCAGTTCCCTGGATACTAATCAATGCATTTGAATTATTAACCATACCATTATTTTCAAAGCAGCATCCGCTAATAACTGCATTCGTACTTCCACCAATACTAATAACACCAATACCCAAATTTCCATTGGAAATAATCATTCTGCTTAAAAGAATTTCCGGTACTGAATTAACATTGGTTAATAGACCCGTCAGAGTTATTCTGGTCATGCCTTTTGCTTCATTCCGTTTTTTTTCAGTACCGTTGAAACCGCCGTACAATGAAACTGATTTAGTAATCGTTAATGAACTAGAAAGAACTGTATCTCCTGCAATCCATATCTCATCACCGGAGGACGCGATATCAATAGCACCCTGAATAGTCGACTTTGCCTGAGCCCAGCCGCGTCCTGTCCCATTTAAAGATGATCCCAGTATGACGCAGATTGGTTCATTCAATTCAGAAAATTCATATATTAAATCATTGAGGTCATTATAGCATGATAACTGAATGGTAAGCATCAGTAGAATGAAAATAATTTTCTTTTTCATGAATAACCCCCGCCTGCATCTGAATATATTTTGTTCAAGACAATTAATGTACAAATTAAACGAAAAACAACCGGATAGAAAAATAATTCAGGTTGATATTTATTTGACAAGTATTTTTCATTCTTGGTAAAGGTTTTTTGCATGAAATGCCTGTTACGGGGTATAATCCGACGTATACTCACCTGTAAAACGCCT
>JAFGJZ010000155.1 GCA_016928815.1 Spirochaetota bacterium | reverse complement strand
GTGAAAAAATTTTTTCAATTACAACTAGATTCCCTGATTCAGAAAAATATGGATTAACATCTCAGATTAATAGAGCATCAGTATCTGTTTTGTCAAATATTGTTGAAGGTAATTCAAAAACATCAAGTAAAGAAAAAAATAGATTTTTAGAAATTTCGTTTAGTTCTTTAATGGAAGTTTTATGTCAAATTGATTTATCAAAAGATTTAAGTTTAATTGAAAATAATCAATATATAGATATTTGAAAAGATGTTGTACAAATTTCAAAAATGATTTCTGGTTTACGTAATTATAATAGAAAAAGCAACAACGCAAAAGGTTTAAACCTTAATCCTTAAACCTTAATCTGTAATTTGGAGAAAATATGAACTACTTTAAACACGAATCATCCTATGTTGATGATGGTGCTGAAATTGGTGATGAAACAAAAATATGGCATTTTTCTCATGTAATGTCAGGTGCAAAAATAGGTAAAAAATGTTCAATCGGACAGAATGTTAATGTCAGCAGTAGAGCAGTTATCGGTGATGGATGCAAGGTTCAAAATAATGTATCACTCTATGATGATGTTATTCTTGAAGACAATGTTTTTTGCGGACCAAGCTGTGTATTTACAAATGTAATTAATCCGAGAGCATTTGTTGAACGGAAAAGTGAATATAAAAAGACAATTGTTAAAGTGGGTGCTTCAATCGGTGCGAATGCTACAATAATATGCGGCATTACACTCGGAAAGTACTGCTTTATAGGAGCCGGAAGCGTAGTTACAAAAAATATTCCGGATTATGCATTAGTGTATGGTTCACCTGCAAAACAGAATGGATGGGTCTGCGAATGCGGAAATAAACTGGATGTTGATTTGAAATGCAGTGAATGCGGAAAAGAATATGTTGAAAGTGATGAAGGTGTGAAGTTAAAAGATTAAAGATTAACATGATGTTTTTTAAAAATAAATTTATTTTCCAAATATGTCTTTTGAACTTAAATTTCTATTTTTAGTTATATTATCAGACTTCATCTTTTTACTTTTTAACTTTAAACTGAACAAGGAGTTTCACTTGAAAAAAATAGTAACAATTGTTGGGGCAAGGCCTCAGTTTATAAAAGCAGCTGTTATAAGCAGACTTATAAAATCTGAGTATTCTGAAAACTTTCAGGAAATTCTGGTTCATACAGGTCAGCACTATGATCAGAATATGTCCGATGTTTTTTTTGATGAAATGCAGATACCTCGTCCTGATATAAATCTTGAGATTGGATCAGGCAGTCATGGTAAAATGACCGGCCGGATGCTTGAGAAAATTGAAGATGTTCTTGTCAAAGAAGATCCGCATTTTCTTATGGTATATGGTGATACAAACTCTACGATAGCAGGAGCATTAGCCGCGAGCAAACTTCATATCCCAGTAATTCATGTTGAAGCAGGTCTCCGAAGTTTTAATATGAAAATGCCGGAAGAACAAAATAGAATTCTTACTGATCATATATCGAATTATCTATTTTGTCCGACACAGACGGCAATTGATAACTTATTAAAAGAAGGTATTACTGAGGGTGTTTTTAAAACAGGAGATATCATGCTTGATGCTTCGTTATACTATCGCAAATTACTTAAAACCATTGAATCTAAATTATCAATACCACAAAAAAAATTTATTTTGGCTACATTACATAGAGCTGAAAATACCGATGATCCGGAAAAATTAAATAATATCATATCTGCACTAAGTGAATCTTCATTTCCTGTTGTTCTTCCAATTCATCCCCGGACAAGGAAAATGATGCAAAATATTGGAGTGAAATTATCTGGAAATGTGAATTTAATAGATCCGGTAGGTTTTTTTGATATGCTGCGTCTTGAAACAGCATGTTCAATGATCGTTACAGATTCTGGTGGTGTTCAAAAAGAAGCATATTTCTTTAAAAAACCATGTATTACAATGAGAGAGCAGACCGAATGGGTAGAGACTGTTGAATCCGGATGGAATATTCTAGTCGGATCTGATAAAGATAAAATATTGGATGCTATTAATAATTTTAAGTCTTCGGAAATATATCCTGAGTTATATGGGAATGGAAATGCAGGACAGGAAATATTAGATGTGTTGTTGAAAGTTTAAGGATTAAGGATCAAAATAATATATTGTGGAGAAATATATGTCTAATGCAGAAGATATTTTGAAAAAAATTGAAAATAATAAAGAAGTTGTTGGTATTCTTGGGCTTGGCTATGTCGGACTTCCATTAGCAGTTACTTTTGCAAAGAAAAATGTTAATATCATTGGTTTTGAAAAATCTCAAATTAAAGCTGATAAAGTTAATAAAGGTGAAAATTATATTGGCGATGTTGCTGATAATGATTTGAAAAATGTAATTGCTTCAGGAAAGTTGTCTGCTACTTCTGATTTTGCCCGAATTTCAGAATGTGATGCAGTAATAATATGTGTTCCGACACCGTTGGACCGGTTTAAAAAACCTGACATGCGTTATATTGAAAGTGCATGTATTGAAATAGGCAGAAACATGAAAAAAGGAACTTTTATCTGCCTTGAAAGTACCACATATCCGACTACAACTGAAGATTTTATGCTTCCGGTTATTGAAAAAGAGTCGGGACTTAAACACGGAGAAGATTTCTGGCTGGCATTCAGTCCTGAACGTGTTGATCCGGGCAATACTGCATATAAAACAGAAAATACACCGAAAGTATTCGGAGCGATGACAGATGATGGAATGAAAATCGGAATGGCAATTTATAAAAAAGCTATTCATGAAGTTTATCCGGTATCATCACCGCGTGTTGCAGAAATGGTGAAAATTCTTGAGAACACTTACCGGCTTATTAATATTTCAATGATTAATGAGATTGCTCTTTTATGCGGAAAAATGGATATTGATATCTGGGAAGTAATTGATGCAGCAAAGACTAAACCTTACGGTTTTCAGGCTTTTTATCCTGGACCCGGTATTGGAGGTCATTGTATTCCTCTGGATCCTTTTTATCTTGAGTACATTGCAAAACAATATCAGTTTGATTTATCTATGATTCATACAGCAGGGCATATTGATATGATGATGCCTCATAGGATGACTATCAAAATACAATCAGCACTAAACAGGCATAAAAAGTCAATAAATGGTTCTAAGATACTTTTTCTGGGTGTTGCATATAAACCGGATATTGATGATGAACGTGAGTCACCGGCGTTGAAAATTATGGATGAAGTCCAAAACAAGGGCGGCCTTGTAATGTATCATGATCCCTATATACCGCAGGTAAAAACAGAAGATGGACATGAGTATAAATCAGTTTCGTATGATGAAATTATGATTTCTGATTGTGTTGTGATTTGTACGAATCATAAATCTTTTAATGCAGAGGATATTGTTTCTAAATCTAAACTTATTGTTGATTTAAGGAATTTAATAAAAGTTAAAAGCGATAAAGTATATAAATTATAGATATTATAGCGTACAATAATGAGGTTTCTTATTTAATATTTTATTGTTTTTTTGAGATTTTCCCTGATTTCCGATTGACCTTACCCCGATAATGTAGACAGTAAGTTAAGCCGATTAAAATAACAAGGAGAAAATTAAAATGAAAAATCGGCGTAAATTTG
>JAFGJZ010000154.1 GCA_016928815.1 Spirochaetota bacterium | reverse complement strand
GCCAGTAACCTACCAGACCTTCAGTCAATTTTTTCTGCATTTCCATGTCATTGAAATAATTATCACAGGAAACTGAAAGCATCAGTAAACCTGAAATTATAATTAATAAGAATTTTTTCATATCAATTTTCCTTCCGGTTAAAATTTAAAATGTATTTTATTGTCTACTCTGTCTATCAGATTGAAGTGAGGATTCTGCATGTAAATAAAATACAGATCTCTCTACGTTCGAGATGACAGAGTAAAAACTCAATGATATTATAGAAATGCAAAGTTCCAAGTCCCCCTTTGGGGGATTTAGGGGGCAGCAAATCTTAAAAACCCTCAACTTTACAAACTTTATTAACTTTATAAACTTTATAAACTCATTTCAAAAAAACAAATATGTCATGCCGGCTTCAACACCTGCAAATGATTTCAAACCGGATGATTCATAAACTGAATAAAATTTAACTCCCCCTGAAATTGAAAATTTATCATTTAAATTGTAAATCAGATTCACGTTTTCTGAGAAAATAAATTCAAATCCGTTTACGGTAACATCCTGCATTGTTGCATCGGTCATGCCGGTATTCATGAAAACACCGCCTGCACCTATCATTCCGCGGACTGCGAATGATTCAGTAAAATTATATTTATAACCTGCTGACAGCATCAGAGGAATCATGTTCATGTAATCAATATTGTCAGCACCACCAATCCACCTGAGATAGCCTGTGTTAAAAGATATGACCGATCCTGAAAACAGCAGGCCGATGTATGAGATATCTGCAGAAAAGCCGAATCCCATTGAAAAAAGATCACTTAATTTTCCGACAGGCAGAACAAATTCAGGTTTTATCCCGACCATGAGAGTGTTTTTATATATGTTTGCAAATTTTGATTCATCACCGTTGTTATCAATCGCGGAAACTTTATATCTTTTATATGCAATATCATCTTTAACAGTTATTTCAGTTTTCTTTGTTTCCATGATTAAATCAAATTTCCTGTCACGCATTCCATAGATATTGTAATTTTTTACAGTACCGTCCTCATCAACAGATTCCTCCCATTTTATTTCACGTTCTCCTGTACCGGTTTTTACGGCTGATTTAATGGCCGGTTTTGACGGCGGAATGTTTTTTGTGATAACCTTAATTTCATTACTTGGAGATGATTCATAATTGTCGGAGTCAACACTTGTTACGATAATAAAGTATTCCGTGTTGCTTTTTACTCCAGTAATGACAGCGGTTTTTGACTGTGTGCTTTTTATCAGGACATATTTATCAGTCTTCTTTTCTTTTAGATAAATGTTATATTTTTTAACAATATCGTAGGGAGGAAGCCATTTCAATGGTATGCTTTTCTGCCCGGTTTCTCCGTCAATTTTCAGTCCCGAAGGATTTTTTTCTGCAATGAAAAGTACATCATCGCGTTTAAGAATGAATTCCTGCGGTTTGTAGAGTTCTTTACGGAAAGTATATGATTCCCTGTTTTCATCAACCATATAAGCAAGTACACTTTCACCGTCGCGCTTCTGGACATATACTTTGCCGAGTTTAAGCTCGGTATACAGAATACGCATTATGGTTGAACGACGAATTTCGAGAGTTTTCCGGTCTTTTGTCCGCAATGTAATAGTGTCCGCAGTTTCACCTGTAATTTTACCTTCGACAATTGCACCGTTTGTTAAAAAAATGAACTCCGCAAAAAGCGGAGTTGAAAGGAAAATTGAGACTGCAATAAAAATAAGAAACTTATATTTCATTTTGACATCCTGATTTTTATTAATATGACCATCTTTTCATATATATCATTAAAATTGTCAATTCATTAATATGAGTCCGAATAGTCAGAATTATAGATAACTTAAAAATTATTCAAGCCTGCGGCTGATAACCGGTTCAAGTGTTGCAAGAAGCCTTCCTTTTTCAAAAACCGTAACCCTTCCCGTACTTTCAGAAACAACAACGGCAACAGCTCCTGTAGAAACAGTCATGGCAGATGCAGATCTGTGACGCGAACCCATACCTTTTTCCTGTACCTTATCCTGACTTTGAGACTCAAGATGTCTTCCTCCGGATTTTACGATACCCGAACCTGTAATTACAAATGCTCCGTCAATTTTCGCAAGTTCCTTAATACTTTCGACAACCTCCTGCCGTGTAATTGAACAGTCTGAAGGAGGATAACCTTCAAACGGATTAAACACTGCCTGGTGTGACTGTGATAGAACCGTATCTGAATCACCGATGATAAATATCGTTCCGACGCTTTTCCCTTCCCTGCCGAGCGCGCCGATATCCAGTGCAATATCAAGTACTGCCATTATCACGGAAAGATCCGGCCGTCCTGTCAATGAACCCGGATCAAACGGGAAATCCTCGCTCCAGGAAGTTTCAAGATCATGCACGATAATGGTGTCAAGACCGCTTCGTCCTCCCGGTCCGAGTACGCATGTGATGCGGCTGCTTTCTGAGATGATTCCGGTGTGGCATCCCTTAAGTACGGCGTATTTAACTCGTGAAAAACGGGACTGATTTCCCGACCATACATTCAGTACAGAATTTTTTTTCTCTGAATTAATTTCTGAATCATCAATTTTACCGGGAGCTATGATTACAACATCTTCGGAACAAAGTTTTGAGTTTAACCAGAAAATTTTTTCATCATTATTATTAACAAATAAGAACAGTTTGTCAGAATCTGTTTTTTGAAAAATTTCCAGCCCCTGTCTGAAAATATCTATGCTCAATTCCGGATATTTCATTCGTCCCTCTTAATGATGTTTCATTTTAAGTATTCAGTTAATATGAAATTTCATTTTTCCAATTATTGCAGAAAGATTCTTTAAGATGCCGTTCAATTATGAAATAATCATTACAGTTTTACCCTTCCTAGTCAAACTATTTTCATCATAAATCTGATCAATTTCCAGAATTTTGTTTAAGATATTAAATTTATTAGTTGTCATTTATTTTACATTGTTTAAAATAATTTCCGAGTATACTTCATATTTATTGAAACCTGCTGCTTAAGGAACATCCGGCCAGAAAAAAGTTATAATAGATGTAATCAAATTCAATGTGCCATTGCGGAACAGCTGCTACAACAAGCAGTCTGTTTTCATACGGGCTTTTAACATAGATAAATCGGGTATCCTTAATTTCAGCTGGCGCTTCTACATGAATAACTATTTCACTGATTACCTTTTTAGTCTTTTTTCCGGTGCTGTCCTGTTTTATTATCTCAATGTTATATGAATTCGTTCCTTTATTCACTAATGCCGCTGAAAATTCATTAGAAAATTTATCAGTATATGGAAAATAATCAATCGGACCGGATTTCAGCTTAATACCATATTTTTGCTTAGCAGCATCAAAGGCTTTATTTATTGATTCGGGTTCAAGAAATAATTCTCCGGACAGTAATACTTTATCTGTTATTAAATCAATCAAACGGTAGTTTGCAAAATAGGTACTGTTTTCTTCAATAAACACTTTTCCATCCTGGCTCCATCCGTATATCTGTATTGTACCTTCAAGAGAAGATCTATTTGGATCTGAATTTTCCGGTCCTTTGCCGGTGAATAATACAGGATTCTGATCCTTTGCAGTGAGACTTAAAATTGAAAACAGCAGAAACATTAAACAGGCGATTGTGAAATTTTTATTAATTTTCATCAGTTTCTCCAATAAATTAGTATTAGGATAATCAGGAATAATCACGATTAAATTATTACCGATCCTGCTTCGTGTCCAGTTATTCTGTTGTATTTCTTCGAATTTCATTCTTTATAAAAATATTCTATTTATAATAGAAATTCATGTCAAGATCAAATTCTCAAGTATGAAATCTATTAAGCATGAAATTACAATTACTGATTGACTTTTTCTTAACAAATAAATTAAATTCATAAGTAAATAAATTTTTTTTTACAGAGGATTAATGGAAATTTCAATTCTGGGTTTCGGCACGATGGGTCAGATGCTTGCGGAAATTCTGATCAATAATAAAAGTAATGAGATTACTCTTTCAATTGCCAACCGGACTCCTGTAAAAATGAATGACTTCATCAGTACACACAAAAATGTTAAAGGCTATAGCGACTTCGGTCAATGCGTTAAAAATGCAGATCTGATTTTTCTGTGCGTCAGGCCTCAGGCTGCCTGCGAAGTACTTTTAAACATATCAGATAAAATCAAACCAGGTACTTATCTTATTTCAATAGCTGCAGATCTTCCGGTAACTCTCATTGAAAAGAAATTCTCCGGGAAAATCAGCCGCATCATGCCTACAGTTACATCAAAAATTAAAAGAGGGATTACTCTTCTGGTCAATAACAGCCTTGTTAATGACAGTGATATCGAATTAATTGCTTCTCTGTTTAAAGACAGCATTGAATTCAGAGAAATCACCGACGATGAAATGAATTTATTCACAGGCATCACAAGCTGCGGTCCGGGTCTCATTTCTGCAATTCTGTCGGAATATGCAAAATCTTTTTCTATTACAGAATCATACAATGCACAATTAATAAGGGATATGCTGATAGAAACAGTTATCGGCACCTGCCTGCTGTCAAAACAGCAGAGTAAAAGTTTTGACCAGATAATTGATGAAGTTGCCACACCAGGCGGAATAACCGGAGCAGGTGCAGCAGTTCTCAGAAAAGAGCTGCCGATAGTTTTTAAAAATATGAATGAAGAAATGATCAAAAAGCATGTAAGCCGGAGTAAAGAAGTTGCTGAAAGTTTTTAAGAAAATAAAAAAATCAAAACATCTTCTGATATTGTTATTAAAACCATAATCAGGAACGGATATTATAAATGAACATATATATTCTTGCCGAAGGTTTCGGAATCGGTGCAGGTCTCATTATTGCAATCGGAGCTCAAAACGCTTTTGTATTGAAGAACGGTATTTCAAAACGAAATGTCTTTCTAACAGCTTTTATCTGTTCTTCAATAGATATAGTTTTAATTATCCTCGGAGCAATCGGATTAGGAACTGTAATAAATAAAACACCGGTAATTATGCAGGCGGCAGCCTTATTCGGGATTATATATCTGACATGGTTTGGAATAAAATCATTTACAGCCGTATTTAAAAATCAGAAATTTGAAGATTCAGAAAACTGGAAAGTACAAAAAGGTGTGAAAGCCAAAGTAATTACAATTTTAGCATTGAGTTTATTAAATCCGCATGTCTACATCGATACAGTAATTTTACTGGGAAGTGTTGCCTCAAGATATCCTCTGAATGAAAGAATAAATTTTATTACCGGCGCATGCAGTGCATCTATTTTATGGTTTTTCGGACTATCCTACGGCGCAAGGATACTCAGACCTTTATTCATAAAAGAAATCACATGGAAAATACTGGATTTCATTATAGGATGCGTGATGTTCAGTATTGTCTTTAAACTGATTTTTTTCAGTATAAACACATTTTAGTCTGCTGTCAGCGGCCGTCTTCCCTGCCTTTGCGACGGTCATTTCTGATTTCACGCCATTCATGAAGCATTTCATCAAGCATCGCTTTCAGATCAAGACTGATCATGTTTATTCCAAGTTCCAGCAGTTTTTTACCAATCGATGAAACTGTAATCAGCAGAACGGCTGTTACGCCATAGCTGAAAAATGTTGCAGATATTGATACACTGCCGTTTTCAGAAATGAATGCTATGCCGTTTGGTTCGAGTTTTCGGATAAGGTCAAAAAACGGAACCTGTTCAGGCGTCATTATTACAGCAACTGCTATGGAAATGACCTGTATCGCTGCAAAAACTCCGGTGAGAATAAGAATTACTCCTAGAGCAAGTTTGAAATAAAGAATTGTTTTAGTAATGGATTTTATTACTTCGTAGTGTGTATTTTCATTCTGCATCAGTTCCATCCTTAATCTTAAATAGCTGTATATTCACACTGCATGTATTTTTAATACTGTCAACATTTTTGTTATTATAATCAATTGATTATAATAAGATAATTTTATCATCAGAGACAAGAATGAGATTGTATTTGCCGACAATATATTCAAAAGGTTTTTATGATAAATATATTAGGACATTTTGCAAATATTCTGTATGCACTCGGATTTCTGATTAAAGATCTGCTTGGACTGCGTCTGGTGATGACTTTTGCAATCACTATGGAAATTTTATACAGTTTTTATGTCGCAGAAAACCCGCTTTGGACAAATATCATCTGGTGCTTTGTATATCTTGCTGTCAACGGATGGCAGATAATATTTCTGCTTCTCGAAAAACGTACTATTACACTTCAGGGTGATGAAAAGAAAATTTATGATAAAATATTCTCTAATCTGCCTGTTAAGGAATTTATTAAACTTCTGAATGCCGGAAGATTTTCTGAATACCCTGAAAATACAGTTCTTGCAACAGAAAATGAAATGATTGACCGGCTTATACTTCTTATAAACGGAAATTGCGAAATTAATGTATTATCCAAGAAAATTGCGGATATATCTGACTATACTTTCATCGGTGAAATGGGTTTTCTTACAAATGATCCGGCATCTGCGACAGTGAAAACTGAAAGTTACTGCAGATGTTTTGAATGGGATAAAACTGCTCTTCATAATCTAATGAACGGTGATTCAGCAATAAATGTGAACATGCAGGCAGTATTTGCATCAGATATAATCACAAAACTGAAAAAACAGAACCGTGAAGTTCTCGTAAAAATGTGTTCAATATAATTTCAAAATATGTTATTCCGGAAACGGATGTATAATTTTATCAGATTTTAAATATTAATATCATCTGTTACCTGAAATTCATTTGACGCTTAATCCATGCTGATTCTAATGTATCAGCAATATCATATAAGGAAAAATTAAATGAATATTATTTCAATCGCAGGAACATTCTCTGCTGCAGCATACTGCATATATTTCATTTTATTTGTTTCCATTCATTTTAAAAACACGGAATATAAAATTACAAAGCATGCATTAAGTGATTATGACATAGGCAGTACGCATAAGCTTTTCCAGTATTATAATCTATCCGGAGCGATTGCCGGTTTGTCATTGGCAGCCGCTTTTTATTTTTCCGATAACAATATATTCCATAGCACCGTTCCTGTTTTATTTGCTGTCATGATAATATGCAGAACCGGGCTTTCAATATTCAAAACTGCAATTGAAGGACAGAAATTAACATTTATATCACTACTTCATTACATGTTTGCAGCGGGATCATTTGCCGCAGCTTTCATCATTATCAGACAGGTAAATGCACAATTCCTCGAACGGAATCTTCAGGCTGGTATTCGAATAATTATCTTATCATACAACTATCTGCTGACTATAATATTGACAGCAGTATGCATAACAATTTTTAAACCATTGCGATATTTTTTCGGTATAAGTGAAAGACTTTACATACTAACAGCTGCTACCTGGTTTTTCCTGATCAGCATTTTATTTGCGGTAAATGGTTCATTATAAATTTCAGATTATATGCTGCTGTATAAAGTTTCAATTGAATCGTGAATAACATCAATTAATTCTGATGCCCGTATTGTTCTATTTTCTCTGTTTCCTGTAAGCAATTCCGCGCACTTCCCGTGTATATGAACTGCAATGACTGCAGCTTCAAGCGGATCATCAATTTTTATCATGACAGATGCAATGATACCGGCAAGAACATCTCCGCTGCCTGCTGTAGCAAGAGATTCATTTCCTGCATTTATGATAACAGTAGAAAATCCGTCCGTAATAATTGTATCTGAACCTTTCAGTACTGTAACAGCCTTATATTTTAATGATATTTCCTCTGCATGATAAACCCGATTTTTTATAAACTCAGATGATTTCATTCCAAGAAGACGTGCACCTTCCCCGTCATGCGGTGTAAGTACTACTCTGCACTGTTTCTGAAAACAGAAATTTTCTAATTGTGAAAGCATGTAAAGCCAGTCACCATCAATAATACATTTTCTGTAAAAACCCGAATTTACTAATACAATAAAAATGTTAAAAATCTTTTCTGAATTTTCATTTCTACCGGCACCGGAGCCTCCGAGCAGAATATCATATTTAACATCATTTATTACATCTGCAGCAGTTAACTCATCTGATGAAAATGTAAGGAGTTCAGGAATTTTACCTGCAATAATGTTTCTTGATTCTGATGGACAGAACAACTTTGCAATGCCGCATCCGGAAGTAAGCAGTGACGAAGCAGCAAGTAATGCAGCCCCCTCCATACCTTCAGATCCTGAAACAATATGGACACATCCTTCTTTATATTTATTGGTATTTTTATTTTTTTCCGGCATGCTGAAACTGAAAGGTTCATCAATAAGACGTCTTTTTGAATAAATGTCTAAAAGTTCAGGAGGGAAAATATTCCTAAGTACTGTTACCTTGCCGCAGAATGATTTTCCGGGATATGTAAACTGGTTGATTTTAGCAAGCCCGATAGCAAGAGTTTCATCTGCATGAATACAAATTAACCCGTCTTCGACATTTCCGTCAGAAGGAAGTCCGGATGGAATATCAATTGAAAAGACGAAGCTTCCGGAATTATTAATAGAAATAACAATTTCTTTTTCTTTTATTCTGAGATCACCTTTAAAACCTGTACCTAGCAAAGAATCAATTACTACATCATGCCTGAAGTTGAAATCATCAGTAAATTCAATGTCGCATATTCTGCAGAGTTCATGATACTTCAGCGAATCAGCAGATAGTTTTCCGGATGTGCCGTTAAAAAATATGGTGATAGAATATCCCTGCAGAAAAAGAAGCCAGGCAATTACAAATCCGTCTCCGCCGTTATTACCCTGTCCGCAGAATACAATTATCGTTTTATCTTTCGACACGGAAGATGCTATTACATCTGCAGCTTCTTTCCCGGCGATGTACATCAGCAGATCGGATGGAATCTGAAATTCATCAATGGAAGCGCGGTCTATGGCACGCATCTCATCTGCTGATACAAGGAACATTTTACTCCCACGCCTCGATCTGTATGAAATCCTTTTTAACTGAAACAGTATGGATTGTCCCCTCTTCATCAAGAAGAATATCCATGAAATACGTTACACCATCACCGACAGGAATTCTCTTATTGTTGACGATGCTGTCCTGGAAATTCCATATTGAAAATTTCAGCTCATTTTCATCAACATCCCAAAGCATGATATACTGGTCTTCGAGAAGCGCAAACAGTTCATTTTTCGGATCAGGCAGATTCAGAATTTCTTTTCCTTTATACTCTGCATTTTCTCCGAACCTGTATTCAATAATTTTACGGTACTTAAATCTTGTATTCTGATAATAAGCAACAGACAGAAGGAGCTTTTCGCTGTTATGAAAAATATTTATGTTTTCTATGTTCCCGTTAAGCTGTCCGTCATCTGACTTATCAATAAACATGTTTTCTTTGAAATTCACAAACTGATCGTGCACTTTATTCCTGTAACGGTAAACGCTCCATGTACTGAAATTTTTTGATATAACAATAAGTCTGTCCTGACTGTCCGTATACATTTCATCTATGTAATAAAAAGGTATGTCCGCATTTCCATTCTGTCCGAGAGTATACTGAAGAGTGCCGTCTTTGTCAAAAACGATTACAAACGAAGGCGAAATTTCAAGATTATTGGAGTTTCCGGAATTTATTCTGTTCTGAATAAAAAGATTTTTCTGCGAATCGGTAGTTATTTCATCAATGACGCCGAAATTAAAATAACTTTTCATGATATTCGCAAAAAGAGGATTTGCATCAAGAATTTCCTTTTTACCGATTACCATTTCCAGAATGCCGGTATTACTGAATACAAGAAGAATATTCTGCCGATTATCAGCAATATAAATATTGGTTTTTGTAATATGTATCTTGAAGGTAAGAATTAATACCCTGTTTTCTTCGAAAAACAGATCTACATATCCGTTGTTTTTAAGAGAATCAATCTGGATGATTTTTTTTGTTTTTAGATCACTGATTTTCCATTTTGAACAGGACGCTGATACGAAACAGAGAATTATAATCAGAAATATTTTTTTCATGCTCACTCCCAATAAAAAAGGGCTGTTAAAACAGCCCGTGTTGTTTCAAAATGTTTTTATGAATTACATGTATTCTTTTTCGAGTTCATCACGCGTGATAATTGTAAAAAAGTTGTCAAGTCTGGCGGTTTTGAAAATATTCTGTATTGCCTTGTTCAGATCAAAAAATATCAATTTTACTTTTTTACTCATTGCATTGTTTAAAAATTTAACAAGAGTTCCGATTGCTGATGAATCAATATATTCAAGCTCCTTGCAATCAATAGCTATCACGGCAGGTTTTTTTTCAACAAGAGAATGCCAGAGTTCTTCGAATT
>JAFGJZ010000153.1 GCA_016928815.1 Spirochaetota bacterium | reverse complement strand
TTTGTATAATGTTTATCCTGAAGACAATGAATATCTGGCATATACTGAAGAATCAGATGAATCAAATACTTTAATTTCTATCAATAATCCAACATACGGATTTGGTATTTCTTATGAATATTTTGATCCGGAATTCTTAAGTTTTCTATGCTGCGGATTTCTGGATAATAGACATATAAAATCATCATTTCTTTTTCAATATGAATATAACACCTATCAATTTACTATTAAGCAAAATGATGATTATAATTTTACTTCTACAACTAGTTTAGCTGAATATAACGGAACTTATAAAATATCAATTCATGATATTAATTGTGGTATTATAACATATGTTTCCTTTAAACAGGATCAGGTTAATATATTGTCAATTTATTATGGTATAGTAATTGGAAAATCCATTACATCCGAGAATAGTTCTATGACAAAAAATAATAAAGATTATAAATTAAGTGAAAATGATTTTTATGAACTGAAAAGTACATATCATTTTGATTTTAGATTTGGCTTTATGTTTAATATTTTTTCAAATCTGAATATGGATTTAGGACTACAATCACGTAATTATGGAGATCATGTCACATGGAAATTAAACAACGGTAATAATAGTTCTTTTAATAATGGAATAGGGAAGTTTTTAGATATTAAACTCGGTTTAAAATTATTGATTTGAAGTCAAAAATTAATCCTGTCCAGCAATATAATAATCTCCAAGTTCACAGCTTATTTCGCCGGTTACTCCCATCCCGTCAAATGTTTCACTTACGGCTAATTTATCATCAACATATATTGAAAGAATCATGTTTGAAGCGAAACTTGAAATATTTGTTGCTCGTAAATTTAAAGTACCGGTTGGTATGTTATAATAATTTTCGTTAAAATTGTAACTCCACGGTAATGTTGATACTCCTATAATTTCAAAATTATCACCCATTTCAATTCTGCACTGATCTGCTGTTCCGCTGACTTCATATTTTATACTTACTGGAACTGGCGAACAGGAAAAAACCTCTAAAAAAGGAATAACAAACAATATAATTAGTATTTTTTTCATTTAATTGCCCCTTTCATATTTGAATAGGAATATATATTTAATTATAAAGTCAATCATTAATGCATATTTTACCTAGTTCCTTCGACATGATATAAGACTTTTCATCTTCAGAATAAACTTCAAAACCGAATCGTTTATATAAACTCAAAGCTTTGTTATCTTTACTTACACTTAAAGATATTGTCTTATATTTACAGACTTCCGGATCATTAAATAGAGTTTTCATTAAATCAGTTCCAATTCCCTTATTTCTGAATTCAGGAATTATGGCTATACTTAATTCCGGAATTATATTGCTTATATAGCCATAACCTTTGTTTTCAGAGGAGAAAAGACGAATCCATACAGCTCCGATAATTTTGTTTTCGCATACCGCAAGATATCCACTATCTCCGATTTTACCCCAGTTTTTATAATATATTGAAAGTTCAGGAGTATCAATTATAGATTCTGAAAAGGGAGGCCTTCCTTCCGGAACATGGATAGCATGGTAGAGCATTTTTTTTATTTTTGATTCATCTGAATTTGAAGTTTTCCGGATTATTATCATTTAATATAAAATTTCCTGTTTTATTATTTGATTTCTGATCAATAATAAATTAAGTTATTGTTTTAAGAAGTAACTTTAATTCATATTTTCAAAATTGGGAAGATAGGGCATTGGAGTATCATTTTTAAATTCCTTCCATCGGAGATATTTTATATCTGCCAGGTCAAACATTTCTTTATCTTCAATTGTATCTCCATATGCATAGATTTTATTGAATATCTGCAAATCATATTTTTCAAGAATTCTTTCGGATTTCTTTTTTCCGCTACAGTCACCGTTAATATAATTTCCCGTTAATTTATTTTCTTTTATTTCAAGTTCGGAACAGATTAGATCTAAACCGTGTTTCTCACACCAGTGTTTCAGATAGATATTAATGGATGCAGAAACAATTACTATCTTATCTCCCTGCTGCTTATGCCATTGAATCTTTTCAATAGCAATGTTCCGTATAAATAAGGGAATAATCTCACCGGAATATTTTAGTCCCAATTCATTTATCTCAGAATGGCTGCATCCATGAAAGCTGAAATATGTAATTATCTGCCGCGTTTTTGCTGAAGATAATAATTTTAATTTGTAGCCGATAATTACTGGCATGAGTAAAATTAAACCGGCAATGAGTCTTTTCCATTTTACAGAAAACTTTATAAAACCGGTATAGGAATCTTTGTAAGTTATTGTTCCGTCAAAATCAAATAATGCCAGATTCATTTTATAGAACTCCGATTTGAATAATTTAGTTTAAAATTTATTTTTAATAAAATGCCGGTCAATTATAAAATTTGTGAACATATTAATAAAATTAACCTTATAAGAGTAGGTCTTTAAAATGATTTACTTTTAAGAAGTTTTATTCTCTTTTCAGCATTTTCATAATATTGTAGGTCAAGTTCAATTCCAATATATTTTCTATCAAGTGAAAATGCCGCTGCTGCAGTTGTTCCGCTTCCGCAAAACGGATCAAGTACAATCTGATTTTTTTCTGTTGTTAATTCGATGAGTGCCTGCATAAGCTTCAAAGGTTTTTGAGTAGGATGCAGACCCTTGTCATATTTATCCGAGGCAATTCTTATAATGTTTTGCGGACCATCCGTATATTTCAAAAATGCTTTTTCGTTATATGCGCCGACCTGATTTTGCAGCATGTTATCAGCTATTGTACCTCCGATTTTATACGGTTTAGTAAACCAGAGAACAGGTTCAAAAGTAGGTCGCAGATTTCCGATTTTCCAGCCGTTCCAGTTTTCAGCCGATTTAATGTCTCCCCGTTTTTCATAGACTATGCTGAGTTTTTGTGCACGATGCGGTGCTTTTTCCTTCGACCATGCAAACATATCTTTATAGGTAAAACCTGTATCTTCAAAAGCACAAATGCATCGGTGGGCGAGACGTCTTCCGGCAAAAACTATAGCAGAACCGCCGGGTTTTAATACCCGCAGCCAGTCTTCTGCCCAGGTACAGCACCAGTCATAATACTGTTGCGGTATCCTCCTGTCAGCTTCCGACCAGCCATTCAGAGGTTTTCCTCTTTTTTTGAAGACAGCTCCGGCTTTCTCCTGTGCAGGACTTGTTCCCAGAAATGCGGAATTTGTATTTGCATGAAGTACATCCCAGTCTTCCGCACCGATTCCGTAAGGAATATCGCTCAGAATGAGGTGAATGCTGTCTGATGGAATTTCTTTCATCACATTCAGACAGTTGTCATTTATAATTCTATTTTCAAATGTACTGATATCGTGCATTATCATCCTTTTAGTATGAAATTTACAGATAATGATAGTAATACTGTAATTACTGAAACTGCAATTATTCAGATCGCTTTTTTTCTTTCAGATTCATCAAATCTTTTCAGCGGCTGATTTTTAATACGGGCAGTTAAAATATAAAATGCTATTATTATACCGAAAATATTTCCGATTACTGCTAATGTAAATCCCCATCTGATAATGGATTCTTTCCGGTTTTTTTCATCCTCTTCCGGATTCAGATAGTCAAGAAAAGTCAGATCAAGATTTCTTTTTTGTGCTTTTTCTATATAAAGTTTATATATTCCCGGTCTGAAAGAGTGTTCTTTTAAAAAAAGCAGGTCTTTTATTTTTCGATTACTTAAAAGTTCTAAGTTTATCATATTATCTGCTGCCTGATTAAATTTTATTTATTGGGATTTATTATCTTAAATTTTTCTATTTCTGCTGCTTTCAATAATTTGATATCACATGAAATGAAGTTATCAATATCTGATCTGCAGATTATTGCAGATGCTAATTGAATGGAATCAAGACTTTTCAGCTGATATTTGTCAATCGCTTCAATAGCCTCTTCGATAATTTGTGAATCAAAATCTATTATTGAAAAAAAAGTAAAATCTATTTGAATTTCTTTTTTCAAAAAATTATAATCTATTTCAGATATTTCATTTTCTACTAATAAACGTTTTAAGGTTGAAGCAGATTCTATTTCTGAAATAGCAGAAACAAATATTTGATCCGCAGATGAAAATAATTCATCAACATTTTGAGAGCCATTTTCATTTATATACCTCTTAATTATTGCTGATGTATCAAAGAATAAATTCACTTTTCATTTCTTTCAGATAAAATGTATTCAAGAGAGTCCGCGGATTTTTTAAGTTTAACTTTTTTTATTTCTCGTTTCCAACCGGTTGAATTCTCACGAAAGGGCAGTAATTTTGCTATTGGTTTGCCTTTTCTGATAATAATAAATGAATCTCCATTTTCAATTTTATCAAAATACTCTTTTGAATTATTTCGAAAATCAGTAAATTGCAAATATGTCATAAATTTCACCTGTCATAATAAAGTCATTATAATGACATTTTGTGTTAATGTCAACTTTATTAAAAAATATTATAATTTTTAATTTACTATTATTTTACTGCCAATATCACAGCGAATTTCATAAAAGAATATATGCACTCAACTTTACTGAATCCCGCTTTTTTTAACATTCCTTTTGTTTCATCAATTGTATTTTCCCGGTCCAATTCTCTTCGTTTCTTCCATGATTCTATATCATTTTTTTCCGGTACATTCGCATAGATATAGTTATACCAGTATTTATTATAATTATTATTTAACAGGTTTGATTCTGCATTAAACTGATCTATATTGATAAAATATCCGTTATTTTCAAGATTTTCAAATATCATTAAATATAGATTCTTTTTCTCATTTTCATTAAGATGATGAATAGACAATCCTGAAGCTATCAGTTCATGTTTTTTTGCCGGTAATTTCTGTGAATAATCTGAAATGATATATTCGAAATTATTCAGATTTTGAAAACGCAATTTTGAAATTTCAAGCATCTTACCTGAAATATCCACCAGTGTGAAATGAGCTTCCGGGTATTTATCGAATAGAAAATTTGTAAGCAGACCTGTTCCTGCTCCGAGATCCAGAATTGAATTAAAATCATTTCTGCAGCTTTTCAGAAAAGAAATACTTGTCGCATAATAGTCATCAAAACACGGTATGAAAAATCTTCGCTGTTCGTCATACTTTTCTGCGACCTGATTAAATCTTCCGGATATTTTGTCTATATTCATCATAATCTTTTTATCCTTTTTATGATAAAATATAATGTTTTACCCGGGGTGAAGGTCAATGGCGTAATGGAAAATTTTTCATAAATTTACAATTATTGATATAAATATTATAATTACAGCTATTTCAATTATACAGACTGATTTTTCTTTTCAGTGTTGTACTATTACTTTTTTAAGTTTTATTATAATGATGGAAATCTGTTGTTGTTTACAGGAAAATCACAATGTCAGCATTTTCTGATTTGATTTTAAAATTTCAGTCAGTCCTTCTCCCCAGTATTTTACTTCTATACCCATTTCTATCAGTTTTTCACTAACTCCGATAGAATCACTGCAGGCCTTACATGCTGAAACTTTTACTCCGACATGGAGAAGTTCTTTTATTTTCAGACTAATCAGTTCTGACTCTGCGGCAAGTCTCGCTGTTGAACCCCAGATAATTATTGTAATTTCATACCACCAGTTCTGTGCTATTCCTGTTCGGGCATACATTGCAATCATTTTGTCAAACATTACTTCATCTGCGGTTGTCCATAGAATGTAAAGTTTATCCATGTTCTGTCTCCATTTATAAGAAAGGCGGTCTGCAGCTATTTCTTTTAAATAAAATATAGTATTCAAAAATATTCTATGTCAACAAGTATTGTTGAATTCAGGATTTTGGATTGAAGATGATATTAATATAGCTTGACGTGTTAATATATTAATTGTAAGATATCCGGTTTCAGAAAATTATGGACAGGTAAATTTTATGAAAAATGTATTTAAAATATTTTTTATTATTATAATGTTAATGTTTTTTGCATGCGATTTTTCCAGTGATGACAATAATGAAGATTCCGGTAATGGCTACACAGTAGTAAATCCGGTAGAAACTTTTACAAATGCTGATAAGCCAACTGCTTTTACTGTTCAAACTTTCGATTATGAGACTCCATGGGGTTATGACAGACCGCAAAATGCAGACCGCAAGTATCCGCTTGTTGTAAACGGCTGCTGGGGTGAGGGTGGACTTTTCAGTGAAAATGTCAGAAAAAAATACCCGGCGTTTTATCTTGATTTCAACAATTATTCTACAGACAGTCATGGCCAGCTGCTTGCAGGTCTTATTGATGACACAATTACGGCCGGCTATCGAATAGATACAGACCGTATTTATCTGACCGGTTTTTCGCAGGGCGGTTCCGGCAGTTTTAAACTTGTCAGGGGAATGTTATCAAAGGGAAAACTTTTTGCAGGAATCATACGGGTTGCCGGTCAGAGTGAATCAGTGCTTGCAGATGCGGCTGTTTTAAAAACGTCTGTCTGGTATCATATCGGCCTTAATGATGATGCTGCGCGTATAAATATCGCCCGGAATACATATACCAATATTAAAAATCACTCAGCTAATTCAGGTGCTAAAGAGAAAATTTCAACAGATAGTCTCACCGGATTTAACCGTACGACCTGGACTTTGAAGAAAGGCGGTGTGGAATTCTTTAAAATGAGTGAATATCAGGGAATGGGACATGATCCGGGTCCATGTTATAAAGATCCTGCTCTGTTTGACTGGCTTTTCAGTCAATCTCTGCTGTGCAGGTGATTAAATGTAATTTCGGACTATTTGTTTAATAATATTGTTTTTTCATTATTTAAAATCCATTACTCCGGTCTTTCCTCAATAGTTCCATCTTCCAGTAAATAAAAATGAAGGGTAATACCATTCTGTACTGCACGGTGTATATCATTGTTAAAATTTCCGGAGAATTTATTTTCAGTATCATTAGATCTGGCTGTAATCTTCATTTCACATGGAAATAGTTTCTTAATGAAAACAAGTTCTGTTTCCCACAGAAATGAATTAGTTTTTTCCGGTTTATACTTTTCTCCGCAAAAGGTTAGTTCAATCGAGTCATATTTTGTCTGCTCGGTATGAATGTAAGCAATATCCATAACATCCTGATTGTTATATTTCCAATACATTGTTTTATACACAGTGAAGACTATTATGGAAAGAAACATGGATATTGAAATGATTGCAATGGTCAGTTTTTTCATATTTAATTTTTTTCCACTACTATTGTTTTGGCGATTTTATCACCAATTCTATATCCTTTTATGACAATTACTATAAATTCCATTGGTCCAAGAAGCCATGTTACATTTCTTAATAACCGTGCCATTAAATCAGTATTGCTTCCGTTTGTTTCATTTATAATTTTAAGTTTTAAAATTCTTTTGCCAATACTTTTTGAACCGGGAATATCTCTCAGTATCATATAAAGTATTGAAATAAATGTTATTATTACCATACGAATAATAATTTTCTCTGGATTCAATTGATTATTAATTAATGGAAGGATAATTATTAAAAATATCAGAACAGACTGAATTACAGCAGTAATTAAAAAGTCAATCATGCCTGCGATTATTCGTTTTTTATTCATTAGAAACCTCATTTTTTTCTTCGCTTCTTATGCTAATTCCGAATCCAGTTTTCAACGTGAAGATTAGTAATTCTATCAAAATGTTTAACATTTCCTGTAATTAGTTTGCTACATTTTGTTATTGCGGTTGATGCGATAAATAAATCGGCATCAGCAATAACATTTCCATTTATTTCTAAATTTGCTTTGAGTTCACCGAATTTTTTTGATATTTCATAATCAGACTGAATTATATCAATACTCAATAAAAATTTTTCAACCAGAATATTGTTTTTAGTACTATTAACAGATTTTAACGAACCGTAAAAAAGTTCAGCAACAGTTATAAATGAAACTGCTACAACATCGCTTTCTGTTTTTCTTTTTTCAATAACATTCCGGTTTCCCCGCAATATTTCAATGCATACGTCAGTATCAAGTAGAATCATAAGTTAACTTTCCGGCCATGTGTCCGGTGATTTAAAATATCGTTTACTATTTCGTTTGTTGTTCTGTTGTCTTCCCATTTTCCTGACAATTCCTCCCACATTTCTATTTGAGCGGAGTAGCTGATTGAAGTTTTAGGTTCATTTTTAATTACGTTCTCCAATCCTTTTTCAAGAATTATAATTATTTCGTTATTAATACTTCTTCTCTCTGTCTTAGATAATGATCGGATTTTATCAATTATAATATCCGGAATATTTCTTACTGTTAAGTTTACCATTTTCAGACACCTCAATATAGTTACAATATAGTTATGTTTTAGTTGTAAGTCAATTAAAAGATAATAGATTTATCTCTTTCTAAGCTTATTCAGATCAATACCCAAACATACTTTCCCTGCAAATTTTTTAAGTCCTTTCACTTTTTCTCTCTGAATTAAACTTTTAAGGGCTTCTCTGATAACACCCGTTTTTGTGTGAATCCTGTTCTGCTAGCGAACCGGGAAGTGCATAAAAAGAATAATTTTCCGTATTGAAACTGTGATAATTGCTTTTAATCAAATATTCTCCCATATAAACAATAATTCTATTTTAAGATCCAGTTTTCAATTTTTAGATTTTTGATTCTTTCAAATTCTTTTGTATTATTTGTTATCAGAATTCCGTTATTTGATAAGACTGTTGCAGCTATTATGTAATCATTTGGTCCGATTATCATTCCTGTCTGTTCAAGTTCTGCTCTGATTTTTGAGTAAATGACAGAGCAGGTATCATCAAAGGGGACTATTTCATATGGTTCCAGAAATATATTGATGTTTGATAAATTTTTTGATTTATACTGGCTTTTTTCTGCACCATATAGTAGTTCCGATTTAACAATTGATGGAATTTTAATATTGTTTGGGTTTTTTTTCTGAATATTTTCCATTATTGACGGGTATACTCCTTTTAGAAAATATACACATATATTTGTATCCAGAAAATAATTCAAAAACTTTCTCTTTTAGAATCATCTTTGAAAGACAGTTTCTTTACATCAAATGATTCATCTGATATAGATCCGAATAAATCAAAATATCCTTTCGGGTAATCATTGTTTATCACTTTTTTAATATTTTTTCCAACCCATTTCGAAATAGAAATTTTTTCTCTCTGAGCAGCCTTCTCTATTTTAATCAAAGTCTCTTTGTCTATGTATAATGATATTTGCGGCATACGATACCTCACATTTTAAAGATATTAAAATCCGGAGAAAAGTCAAGTATATTAACAAGTATACTTTTAAAATTTATGATTTTACATTTAAACTACAATCTCTCTTCTGAATAAATAAAAAAATGTTGCAGACACAACAGTAATAACAGATGCAATGATATCGAAAGAGAAATCAATGAATGTACCGCTGTTCCGGTAATAAATGAAATCACTTAGAATATAGCAGGCATAAGGGTAACTGTCTTTATCAGAAACACCCCGGTTAGCAGATAACCTGTGTTTATTCTTTTCAGATTCATTACCGTGGTGATAATCATCGCAGGAAAAAGGAAGCACATATCCAGCAGCATAAAAACATCCTTCGATTTAAAACGTCACTATTAATAACAGTGGATAGAAATATCCCTTTAATTTTCATGAATATTTGAGTTAAAATATATTTTATCAGTCCGTATTTTTTGCTGCATCCATCATATTCAATGCTGTTTTGGCCAATTGACTTTCAGGAAATTCCTGCAGGACCTGCTCATAATGTTCACGGGCCTGCTTACCCTGGTTTATCTGAGAAAAACAGAAAGCTGCATTTAATAATGCCATTTCACGATAAGTTAATCTGGAAGAACTGAGAAGAAAAATATACCGGTATTTATCAAGCCATGAGTGCTTTTTAAAAAAGTCATAACTTTTCATGAAAAAGGGGATTGCAGCTGCAAAATCTCTTTTTTTATACTGCTTTATTCCTTTTCTATGATGCCATGCAATATGTCTTAAAGAAATAAGAATTACATAAAAAACCATTACTGCTGCGATAGTCCGGTTAATGATATCTGAAATTGCGAATGATGCAGCATATATCAATAATGTTAAAAGCAGTAACTGCGGGATAATTGATATTAATGCAGCCTGTCGAATTACCGGCATTTTTAAACTCATTTTCTATTCCTTTTATTTTAGGACTTATTTGCTGAAACAACTCATGTGGATAATCCAACGCTTATCTTCAAGTTTCATATTTTCAGTCATGATCTGTTTTATTTCTTCTACTGAAAATATTTTATCATTGATTTGTACTGATTTTACCAGTTCAATCCTGTTAATGATTGCTTTCATTTTCTCAGGATTATTGGTATGCATTAGACCGAAAATTACAACTGGTTTTTTTTCCTGCGGCTGTAGTACAAATGCTTCTTCAGAAAGAGATACTGTTGATTTTATTGTGACATTTATTATTCCGGTAGTATCATTAATCAAAGTGATACTGTCTACCGGGTCACATCCGGTTAAAATAAAAATGAAAATAATTTGAATTAAAATATTTTTTTTCATTTTAAACCTCTAATATAATTTATAAGCACTGCATGTTTTATTCTTCATAAATCATCTTTTTTGTCATTCCTCCGTCAATTATCAGATTAGTTCCGTTTATGAAATTATTACTTTCATCAGTCAAATATAAACACGCACGTGCAATATCATCCACAGTTCCAACGCGTCCTGAAAGATGCTGTTTATGGTCAATTTCGCGAAGTTCTCCGAATTTTCCCGTATCGATCCATCCCGGACTAATGCAGTTTACCTGTATGCCGTCTTCTGACAGAGATGCGGCCAAAGAGTGAGTTAATGCAACAATTCCGCCTTTTGATGCAGAGTAGGCTTCTGTATCCGGTTCCGACATGAAAGCTCTGGTTGAGGCTATATTTACAATAGAACCCTTTTTCCGTTTACGCATCAGTTTCGCAGCTTCCCTTGAGCAGAGAAAAATCCCGCGAAGATTTACATTCAGAATTCGGTCCCATTCTTCAATAGAAAGATCATAAAGGGATTTTGTTACTGAAATTCCTGTATTGTTAATCAGTATATCAACACGGCCGTATTTTTCATTAATGGTATGAAAAAGTTCTGTAATATCATCCGGATCTCCTACATCTGTTAATATTGCTTCTGCATACCAGTCTGATTTTTTTATTAACATGAGGGTTTCTGCAGCGGATAGACTGTCCAATTCTGCTATTATTACCTTTGCACCTTCAGCTGCATATGCAAGAGCAATACATCGTCCGATTCCCTGTCCCGCGCCGGTAACTATTACTATTTTGTCCTTAAAGTTCATATCGAGTCCTGAAATTTTCTTTATAAAATTCTTATGGATTATCAGAAACCTATTATAATAATTATCAGATTACTTATCAAGAAGTATTCAGGGATATATTTCTATTACTGTATTTTTTATGAAATCCATCTTGACCGGAATAAAACATTTTCTGAAAATATACATTCTGGAGAATTTTATGAAAATACTTTTTATACAGCTGCCGCTTATAGATCATGGATATAATTATATTGGCGGCAATGTTCCATATGCATCTGCCGCTTTGACCGCATTCATAAACAATAATTTTCCGGATCATAAGGCTGAATATCTGCCGTATAACGCTGCTAATTTTTTTTCAGATAAGAATATTCTCAAATATATTATTAATTCAGACTATGATACAGTATCATTCTGCTGTTATCTCTGGAATATTGAACGGAATCTGAAAATTGCCGAAAAACTGAAATTACTCAAGCCTGACATTAAAATTATTTTCGGCGGTCCTGAAATATGTTCAGACTCCTTTGCCATGACTGAACACAGGTCTTATGTTGATATATTTTTTTCAGGAGAAGGTGAGTGGTTTTACAGAAAAATTTTTTCCGGATCCTTAATGAATGGTGAAATTCTATTGAATGGGAATAACTATATTTCTCAACCGCCTGATAATGAGCTCAGTTCTGAAGAATTATGCGAACCTTACATTCATAATTATCTTAATGACATGCCTGATGGTTCTGTTTTTATTGAATTAACAAGGGGATGTCCTTTCCGATGCAGTTACTGTTTTTATTCAAAGAATTCCCAGAAAATCCGTGAAATTGATTTCAGCAGTATAATCAATACCATCAAAAATAAGCAATCAGTTAAAGAGATATATATTTTGTCACCTACGTTTAACGGAAACCGGCATTTTATGGACCGTCTGGATCAGCTGGTTGCATTGAAACACAATGTCCGGCTTCATACTGAATTGAAGGCTGAAGGGATCGATCTTAAAACAGCCCGTAAAATTTATTCAGCAGGTTTTAAATCACTTGAAATCGGAATTCAGACTTTGAACAGGGCAGCGCTTAAAAAGGCGGGAAGACGTGCAGATACTGATTCTGAAATAATCGGACTTCAGAACCTGCTTAAAGCGGGTATTGATCTTAAAGTCGGAATTATACCAGGTATGCCAGAGGATACACCTGATGATTTTAAAAATACAATTGATATACTTATAGAAAATGGAGTAGGGGATTCTCTGGAATTTTATCCCCTTATGATATTACCGGGCACAAAAATACGCGAGCAGATCGCGGAATATGATATCAAATTTCAGGATAAACCTCCATATTTTATTATCTCAAGCAAAGATTTTACTATGGATCAGATACTTGGATTGAAGGAATATATGGAAGACAAAACCGGTTTATATGCTTCTGTTTCAAGAAATCCTGACTTGATTCAGTCTTCTGAATCATCTCTCTGCAAAGGTATAAGGCTTCAGGGCGAAGAGTTTATTTCACTGACAAATGACTATCTTGACGAGATTGTTGATACAAACGTATTTTCAATAATTTGCAACACTGCCGTTACAATTGAATTTTCAGTGATGAAAAATATTTTTACAATTCTTAAATCCAGGGATGAACTTTTCAATCTGATTTTTGAAGGTGATTTTTTACTGCAGGATGATGAAATTTATGAACTTCTTAAATTTTCCTGTAAGGATAATCTTTTCCGCAGAATTCATTTATATGATGAGTGGAAATCCGGTAACAGTATTATGATATATCATTATATTGAAAATTATGATCTTTTTAAAAAAGCTGATACGGCATATTATTACACAGAACCGGTACTTAAAGTTACGGAAGTTAATTCGCTTTCTTTTAAAAAGGATATCCGGACATTTGAGGAGCCCCCTTCTGTTTTCATTACCCCGGCCGCCTATGATGATTTATCAGGAGTTCTTGTTAAATATTATTCAGATTATCAGGATAAAATATCTTTTGAAGAAAAGGACAATTATAGAAATTTCATTGAAAGAATTAATTGTGAGTATACTGATTTTCCATTTGAATTCAGAATAATCGGATTCTAAGTAATAAATAAATCGCCATTAATTAGATAAATATTCAGATCTTTAATCAGCTGAAGTTCCTCTTGCTGTGTGATCTGTACCGCACAAACCTTAATGTTCATTTGATCGATGAATATTTTAAATCCGTTAATGACTTTTATTCTCTCCTTGAAATAATGCAGATTTTTAGTCAGGTGTTCAGATAAAATAATCAGATCAAACTCGCAAATAGAAATCAGATTCATTATGTCATTATTTATAAAGCAGTTATTAAGACATAATTTAATATTTTCCGGCTTATATTCCGCAATATCATTCCAGTATTTAAAATCATAATTATAGATTGTAACTTCGTTAACAGCCAGATATGTTGTGAATTCAGGTAATTTTTTTTTCAAAGAATCTATATATTTTTTAGGTTCTATTTTTTCATTCCATGGAAACAGAACAGGCAGTTCCGGATTCAGTTTTTCCCGAATTTCATCACAGAATAGTTCCAGATCAGTCTGAGTTTGTATGAGATATTTAGCTATAAAATGCATGCATATGAAGCTGCATGCGTTTTCGGCAGGTACTATTATCTGAATAAATTTTGAGTTATTTTTCATATCCATTATATAATCAATTTTAAAAAAACAGGAAATTTTACCACTGGTTTTCAGAGCTTTTTGAGTATCTGAAATAAATTTTTCAAAATTGGCCGATCGGTTTTCAATTGCTGCTGTTCTGTTTCTTAGTGAATTAATATCAGCAAGAAGATGTTTAGGGTCATTTTTTTTAAGATAAAGAATGGAATTGTTATAGAATATTTCAATTCCATATGTCTTTAATTTGTTATTAATTTCCTGTGCAATTTTACCATATAAATCACGGCACTTTTCAGGGTTTAGTGCAAAATCAACAAGACTTGGAAAAAGAATTGTAAATTCATAATTAAAAAAATCTGAGATGCCGATATAGGTATCTGACGCGAAATTATTAGCACATGATTTTTCAATTATGACTTTTATATTTTCCATTGCAAGATCATAAACTTTAAAACCCAGATGATTCTGAATGTCATATATGGGATTTAACCTGAGAATTATCAGTCCGATACTGCTGATTTCAAAATCAAAATGATATATTTTTTCAAGCAGTTGAGGAAGATAGGGAAGATTTGTCACAGCATCCTGAAATTTAGTGCTTATGAAATGACCATGTTCTTTTTTAAGATATTCCCAAAAAGAATCATTTCTTGCCATAATTGGGCTGAAGATATAGGTTCTTGAACGGCCATCCCTTTTTGCTGCATAAAGCGCCTGATCTGCCCTCGAAAGAAGTTCCGACAGATTATTTGAAAAGGCCGGATATTCGGCAATCCCACCGGAAAATGATACATGAAAACTATCACCGTTTGTTGTTTTAAAATGAATTTCACTGAATTTTTCTCTGATATGTTCAACATGATTTTTTGCCGTATCCGCGTGAGTATCACAGAATAGAATTACAAATTCCTCTCCGCCAAAGCGGGTAGGAAAAAAAGAATCACTTGTGTTTTCTTTTAGCAGCTCTGCGAGCTTCATCAGAACAATATCTCCCATCTGATGACCGTGGACGTCATTAACCTTTTTAAAAAAATCAAGATCAATAATTGCCAGGGAAATTATACGGTCAGGATTCTCCTCGATATCTTTTGAGAATTTATTAAGGAATTCCTTACGGTTGAATAGTCTTGTCAGCTCGTCCGTAATGGATAAAAGATAAAATTCGTTAAACTGACTTATTTTTGACTGTACATGAGCAAGCAACTCCTGATTGTCAAAAGGCCTCGTCAGGTATGCGTCAGCTCCTTCCTGGATGGCTTTAATACGGTCTTTTGTCTTGTCATTTTCAGAAATAAAAATAAATGGAATAAGCTTGGTTTTTATTCCGGAGCGTATTTTTTTGCAGAAATTGTAGCCTGATTCATCAGATAATTCCGTATCTGAAATAATGACATTCGGCAGTCTGAATGTTATTACACTTAATGCTTCCGTAGATGATTTTGCGGTAATAACATCAAAATTATTTGATTCAAGAATTTGAATAATATCCGTAAATGAATCACGGTTCTGTGAGACTAGTAAAACAAGATTTTTCTTACTCTCACTGTTCATATCAGTCCATAATCAGTGAGTTTATCTGATCATTCATTGTTTTTATCTCTTCAACAGCCGCTTCTGCAAAACTTAAATTAGGATATTTTTTATATGCATAATTAATTGAAGAAGACGCATTAATTCTATGCAGTGATATATCTGAATCTTCATTCAGTATCTTAATTACTTTTTCAAGGCTGCCGCCTTGCGATCCGATTCCCGGAATAAGAAGCGGAATATCTTTTTGTTTTTTATTAAATATTTTTATTATTTTTTTCAGCTCTTCAGGATAGGTTGCTCCGGTTACTGCTCCGATTCCGGGTTGATACCATTCTGTTATAAGCTCGGCTGTTTTTAAAAAAAGAGGCTTTCCGTTATATTCAAGATCCTGTATATCCGCGGATGATTTATTTGAAGTTTTACAGAGAACGTAATATCCGCGGTCAGGATATTTTGTCATAAACGGTTCGACGGAATCATAACCCATATAAGGTGCAAGAGTTACAGCATCGGCATTAAAAAAATCAAATACTTCATATGCATATGCTGTTGCGGTTGTTCCGATATCTCCCCTCTTTGCATCAAGAATTACCTGAAATCCTTCAGAGCGGTATAGATCAACAAGTTCTTTAAGGGCTTTTAATCCCTCGAAACCATACTGTGCATAGAAAGCAAAATTAGGTTTTACGCATGCAGGATGAATATTTTTTCTTAAAATCTCATTCAAAATATTTTCATAAAAAAAGAAAATAGTTTTCTGAATTGATTTTTTACTGATGGGGATCTGCTCAAGTATGGGATCCATTCCCATACAGATTATACTTTTCTTTTTGTTGGATATTATTTTCAGATCACTAAGATAGCTCATTTTATTCACCGGTTTCATTTATTAAATTTTTATAAATCATGTAATTTTCTTCGTCATACAGGACAATTACAACCTGCGGATAATAATTATTCTTATCCATAAATTCCGTAATTGAACTTAATGCAATCACAGCTGCTTCTTTTTTCGGGTAGTTATATATTCCTGTAGATATTGCAGGAAATGAAATACTTTCAGCTTTATATTGTAAAGCAAGTTTCATGGAATTAATGTAACAATTTTTTAAAGTTTCCGATTCATTGTTTTTTCCATTCCGGTAGACGGGACCCGGGGTATGAATTACGTATGAAGCGGCAAGTTTATAACCTTTAGTAATTTTTGCTTCTCCTGAAGCGCATCCGTTTAATGCGGAGCATTCTTTAAGCAGATCAGGGCCTGCTGCAGAATGAATTGCACCGTCTACACCTCCTCCCCCGAGCAATGCAGTATTTGCCGCATTAACAATAATGTCTGTCTTTTGAAGAGTTATATCGCCTTTTATTATGGAAATTTTTTTCATATGTTTTTATACGATATACCATATAATTATTAATTTCAAGTGAATATATCAAAAAATTGCTTTATATTAATTCATCCTTTTGTAACATAGATTAATATAAATCAGGTCAAATAAGGACATGTAAAATGAAATATAATGTAATTGTTATCGGAGCAGGTCATGCAGGATGTGAGGCTGCGCTGGCTTCAGCCCGGATGGGAATGCATACATTGTTGATTACCGGTAATCTTGATACCATTGCACAGATGAGCTGCAATCCTGCAATCGGCGGACTGGCGAAAGGACATCTTGTCAGGGAAATTGATGCTCTTGGCGGAGAGATGGCTGTGAATACAGATGAAACCGGAATACATTTTAAAATGCTGAACATGAGCAGAGGACCGGCTGTATGGGCTCCGCGTGCGCAATCAGATAAAAAACAGTATCAGTTTAGAATGAAAAAGGTAATTGAAGATCAGACGGGACTTGATACGGTTCAGGATATTGTAAAAAGTTTTGAAGTTAAAAATCGTAAGATTTGCGGAGTAATTACTGAAAGAGAAATAAGATACGATACTGGAGCAGTTATCGTCTGTACAGGAACTTTTTTAAAAGGACTTATTCATATTGGCGACTATCAGCAGAAAAGCGGTCGTCTGGCTGATTTTTCTTC
The DNA here is from genome assembly GCA_016928815.1 of Spirochaetota bacterium. Taxonomy (GTDB): domain Bacteria; phylum Spirochaetota; class UBA4802; order UBA4802; family JAFGJZ01; genus JAFGJZ01. The sequence goes on along the minus strand of JAFGJZ010000153.1, from coordinate 16,623 downwards.
TGAATTTCTTTCACAGTCATATCTTGACCTGGGATTTGAAGTGGGGCGTTTGAAAACGGGAACCCCGCAGAGAGTAAATGGCAACACTATTGATTTCAGCAGGTGTGAAATACAGCATCCGGATGAAAAGCCTTTTGCATTTTCTTTCAGTACCGACAGGAATAAACTTGAGAGTATTAAACAGATACCATGCTGGATAACCTACTCAAATGAACAGACGCATAAAATAATTACCGATAACATTGACAGATCGCCTCTTTACCGCGGTATCATAAAAGGAGTAGGGCCGAGATACTGTCCTTCAATTGAGGATAAAGTTGTAAGGTTCTCCGATAAACCGAGACATCAGCTGTTTCTTGAACCGGAGGGTATGAATACTAATGAGTATTATATAAATGGGTTTTCAAGTTCTTTGCCTGAAGAGGTTCAGGAAAAAATGGTGAGAACGCTGCCGGGACTTGAGAATGTTCATGTGATGAGACCTGCATATGCCGTTGAATATGATTTTATACCGCCGGTGCAGCTGAAAGCGACCCTAGAAACAAAGCTTGTTGAAGGTTTATATCATGCGGGCCAGATAAATGGAACTTCAGGATATGAAGAAGCGGCAGTGCAGGGATTGGTCGCAGCCATTAATGCTGTAAACGGAATTAAGGGAAAAGAACCATTAATTCTGAAAAGATACGATGCATATGCAGGAGTACTTATTGATGACCTGGTAACGAAAGGTGTGGATGAGCCTTACCGGATGTTTACTTCCAGAGCAGAGCATAGACTTCTCCTTCGGCAGGATAACGCTGATTTAAGACTGATGCAATACGGAAAAGAAGCAGGACTGATATCGGAGGAAAAATACGATAAAATGCTGAATAAATATTCTGATGTTAATGCTAAAATAGAGGAGTTTAAATCTTTGAGAATCATAATTGATGATAGAGCCAAAGAAGTGCTTAAGGATGATAAAGCGGAATTGTCCGGTCTGCAGGGCAGGGCATCTGTTGAGAAACTGCTTAAAAGACCGGGTATAACTCTTAAAAATATACTGACGCTTACAGAAGAAACTGAAATTGACAGTGAACTTGTGTCTATAATTGAAATGGAAATAAAATATAAAGGATACATCGAGAAAGAAAAGGATGAAATCCGCAAAATTCATCAAATGGAAAATAAAATAATTCCGGATGATTTTGATTATGACAGCCTGCGGGGTCTTAAAGCTGAAGCTGTTAAGAAACTGAAAGCGGTAAAACCGCATACAATAGGGCAGGCTATGCGTATTTCAGGAGTTGATCCTTCACATATTTCGCTTATGCTTGTCAGACTTGAATCTTTAAAAAAGAAAAAATGAAAAGAGGTGTTCCACGTGGAACAATTTGTTGAACATATATACAGTCAATTGAAGGATTGCAGGTACATTACTGTTGAGAAATGCGAGAAACTGTATTTATATGCGGTAATGATAAATGAAACCAATAAAAAATTTAACCTGTCAGGACATAAAAACCTTGAGTCTATTGTAACTGATCTGATTATAAATTCTGTAATTCCCGTAAAAAGTCTGAGTGTTCCACGTGGAACAACTTTTATTGATATCGGTACCGGAAGCGGCATTCCCGGTGTAGTACTTTCTGTGGTGTTTGATGAAATAAACGGTACATTGATAGATTCCAATGAGAAGAAAATAGAATTTATTAATTCGGTTAAAAGCAGGCTATGCCTGGATAATCTTACTGCGGAGGCTGCAAGAGCTGAAGACTTTGTTTCGGAAAGAAGAGACATGTTTGATTTTTGTTTTACAAGGGCGTTCGGGCCTTTGTATTATTCCGCTGAATTCGCATTCCCTGCATTAAAAGAAGGGGGATACCTTTATATATATTCGCATCTTACAGAAAAGATTCTGAATAATAGATTAAAGCAGCATTTTAAAGTCCTTGGCGGAGATTTTTCAGAAAAAGAAACATATGACAGGCTGGGTCTGGTTACCGGTATTCTCTGTGAAAAAATAAATTCAACTCCAATGAAATATCCAAGAAGGTTTGCCGTAATAAAAAGGGAAGCTGCAAAAATTCCGGAAACTGAATCATAATCCGGGAAGAATTGCCTGTGCGGCATCTGTTTTCTGTTCTTCCCATATTCTGTAACCTTCATTATCTCTCAGATTATATTCATGGAGAAGCAGATCTTCAATGTTTTCAGTAAGATTTTTCTGAGTATAAAGAGAATCAGTCTGAAGTATATCTTCCACATAAGATGCTATTCTTGATTCTGAGTCATCCGAAAGTTTTATCAACGGAAGTTTTTCCAGATTGTTGCGCAATACTTTTACTGTAAAAAAGTTTTTCTGATAATAATACTGAATAATCCTGGAATTCAGAATACCCAGAAGTGCATTTTTATCTATGTCCAATGATTCAGGAATGAATCCGTTTACATTGTTTAGTGTAAAATATCTGTTGTTATCAATTGCAAAAGTTAGTTTCTTGCCGATAAATTTATAAATAAATTTACTTTGTGTTTCATAGAGATGCCGTGGTGCGGTCTGTTGAAGTTTTACAGAATCATATTTAAAATAATTATCATTAAAATGAATTTTGTATGGTGTCAGATCCTTCCCGGTGATTATCTGATCAGGTGTCTCGGGAGAATAGCCTTTTTTAATGAAACGGTCATTCTCTCCTGTTACTATGCCGAGGAAAAAAGTGGCATTGTCTTTTAGAAACAGACACTCCTGATTTTCCATTCTGGAAATGATACTGACGGCTTTCTGTGAATAATTAATATTAAAGATGTTCTGATATGTTGTATAGTAATGGTGCTGTGGAATCATCGTGTAGGTATTAGTATTGTCATTATGACAGTCATATATTTTAACAATATTGGAATGTCTGGCTTTATAACTGGTCTCATGCTTAAGCTGAATTGAAACAGCCGGAGCATAAACATTGATAAACTGGTCTCCACGTATTGATATGGACTCTATTTGTGCGTTCTCAAGAACAAGGGTTCTTGAATTCTGATGGGCTTTAATGTTTAAATATGCTTCCGGAATTAAAAAAGAAATACGTCCGTTTTTATTGAGACGATCCAGAGATTTTTCAATAAATAATGTGAAAGTGTTTACTCCTGAACCGGCAGAAAAATAATTATTTTTAAAATAATTTTTTTCTTCAGGAGACAGCCTGCTGCCCCATGGAGGATTACCGATAAATAAATCAAAATACATTTCCGTTTTTCCGGAAGATTCCAGTGAAGAATCGGAAACTAAAAAATTATTCAGCATTATATTTGGCTTAATGTTGTGGATGAATGAAATTTTCTTCAGGTTAAAAACTGTAATTTCAACCGCAACCGGGTCAATATCAAAACCGAATAAATTTCTTGCTAGGATTTCTCTTGAAGCTTTTTCCGCATCATAGCCTTTTTCCAGGTAAAGGTGAAGAAGTTTTTCAAAAGCAATAATTAAGAATTGCCCCGACCCGCATGCAGGATCACAGATTCTTATATTCTCAAAATCCTCAATGTTTTCAAAGGCATGTGTTATAATTGAATCAACAATGTCGGGAGGTGTAAAGTACTGTCCTTTTGATTTTTTGTTTAAGATACTTTCAGACTGCTGATAAATGAAGCCAATGATATCACCCTGTTTTAAGATATCCCACGATTTTATCAGTTTTAAAATTTTGGAAATATCCGGGTCATCTGAAACGGAACCATATTCAGTAAAAATGGAAACAAGGTCGGCAGATGTATATTTTTTTGAACATAAAATGTTTTCTAAAAGTGATTCAATTATGCTCTGATGCGTCTTTAAATATAATTTCTTTTTCATTACTGAGTTTATCCGGTATTTCTTTTCTGTTTTATTTATCGAACAAACGGGTTTGTTTTATTTAGTTTAAAATGAATTTCTGACTTTGATTTAATCAATAAAATCGGATTTTATTAAAAAACTGAAAATTTATGCAGAAAAAAAAATAAAGGGCTAAATATTTAAATGCATGGAAAGAAAGTACCGATAATTAAAAGTAGTATCCGTAAACAGGATCATAAAAAAGGATAATAATGAAAAAATTTTTTTATATCATATTTTTAATATCTGCTATGTTTATTTCCTGTCTGATCTCTGCAGAAGGATCGGTAAAAATCAGTGATATTAATACTACAGATAATTTTCCGGAAATTTCATTACGGGTAAATATTAATTCAGGTCCGTATCTTCCCAAATACAATCTTTCTGAAGATGATATTTCAGTTTATGAAAATGGATATAAAGTTAACTATATTAAGGTAACCGGAAAGGAAAAGCATCAGGCCGGAATGATTTATTTTGTGCTGTCTGTTGATTCAAGTAAAAGTATCAGTGAAAATTATCTCAATGTTGTTAAAAAATCAGTAGCTGAAATTTTGTTAAAAACTGACAGTAACGATAAGATAGCCGTCTTCAGGTTTAATGATAAAGTTGTTCTGATGAATGATTTTTCATCTGATAAAAATACCATTCTGTCCAATGTTGAAAAAATTGAAAGAGAAGGTACAAAAACTGTTTTATATGACAGTATTTTTGACAGTATTTCTCTGCTAAAAAGTACAACGGAAGGGTTTAAATCAGTAATAATTTTTACTGATGGAAAAGATGAAGGCAGTTCGGTTACTGCTGATGATGTTATAAGTTATGCTAAAAGCAGTAATATTCCTCTTCATTTTATGTGCATGAACAGTTCCGCAAATATCTCCAAAATGCAGAGAATTTCCCGGCTTACCGGAGGCCGAATGATTCTCGGTGAAAACATTTCGGAAGTTCCGGCAATGTATAGAAATCTGATGGGTGAAATTAATAGTGAGTATGTAATTACATATAAGTCACAATTAAAAGCTGGAGACAGTAATATTCCTTTAAAAGTCAATGTCAGGTTCGACAGTACTGATTTATCTGATACAGCTGAAATTTCATCTCCTAAGTTTGTTTTTCCGAATTTCAAACCGGATCTGGTTCTTGTTTTTCTGGTAATGATTTTTATACTTGTTTTAATAATAGTTTTTCTGATGTTGCGGATTATTAATCTTAAAAAAACATCCAATACTGTAAATAAGGATGATTCAGGACTGAATGATAATAACGGTTTATACTCAGTGAAAGATGAGGAACTGGCTTCAATTGTTCAGCGTGAAAACAGGGAAAGTGAAGAAAAATTAAATGATGAAAAGGCTTCTTTTAATGCCTGGTTAATTCAGAAAAACGGTTTTGAACTGGGCCGGAAATTTTCGATTTACTGGAAAGAAATAACAGTCGGACGGGCTAAAGAAAATTCAATTATTGTAAATGATGAAAAAGTTCAGGACAGGCATGTTAAAATAAAAGAATTTAATAATCATTATATTATAATGGATCTTGCTACTGACAACGGAACATTTTTAAACGGCAGTAAGCTTTTACGTCCGAAAGAATTGTATGACTGGGATGAAATTAAGATAGGGAATACTGTTTTTCTTTTTCGCGGAATAAATGCGGATTAGTTATTCACAAATTATTAATAAAATGTCAATAACTTCCAAACCTGTTTTATGCTATAATTTAAGTTGAAACCGGAGAATTCTCCGGTTTTTTTTATTTAGATAGTCCGGCATTTCCCTGGAAAAACTGATCAAGAAAACCCGGACGGTCATTGAACCAGTTGATTTGAATGTAGCTGTAAGGTATGGTTATGATTAAACCCAGAAGTAACCCTGCGATCAGTGATTTGAATTTTTTCTGTTTAATCAGGGTGAAAAAAGTGTAGATTACTGTAAAAGTCATTGCAATATGACCGATCTGGGCTATGATATTGAATCCTTCCCAACTGAACATAAACAGACCGAGAAAACCCCATCTTATCATCATTACTGATGATGCAGCAGTTAAGACTGATGATCTGAGAAAATATCCCAGAATGAATAGATACATTGATGGAGCACAGCTGTTAAGCATAAGCCATGCTTGGATTCCGGTTTTCATTTTGAACAGGAAGAAAAAAGTTGAATTCAATACCAGCAGCAGATTTATTATGCAAATTATCAAACCTGTTCTGTCTGTTATGAATTGTTCCTTTTTTAAAAAAGAATGGATTTTTTTCATTGTGTTGCCTCCTATTAATATAAATAAGACTGCACACTCTCCTGTCGGGGAAGAGTCAACTAAGGAATTGGATTTTATTTCATTTTTAATCGGAGTAAGGGTAATGAATCAGCATTCTGAAAATATCATATATGTCATAAAAAATATACCTGCAGGAAAGGTAATAAGTTATGGAAAAATAGCTGCGCTGGCAGGTTTAGTAAACGGAGCAAGGCAGGTGGTGAGAATTCTTCATTCCAGAAGTAAAAAGGATAATCTTCCATGGTTCAGAGTTGTAAATAAAGAAGGGAAAATAGGCATAAAGGAATCTGAAGCCGTCTGCAGGCAGAAAGAGCTGCTTGAAAATGAGGGTGTAGTTTTTACAGATGATTGTGTCGATGATAAATACTTCTGGCAGATATCTTCAATGGAGGAGATTTACCGGTTTAATCATGACGATATGGAAATATAAATTATTAAACTAACTTCTTGACAAATCTTTCTGAATTTAAAAATTATAAATGAAACAGAACGGAACTGGAGTTATAAATGAAATATCTTGTTATAGGATCAGGCGGCAGAGAACATGTAATTGCGTGGAGACTAATAAATGACGGCAGTGCATCTGAGGTATTTGTAGCCCCGGGTAACGGCGGTATAGATGAAAAGTACCGGGTTAAAATCGATATAAAAAATCATTCAGAAGTTATCAGATACGTCCGCGAGAATTCAATAGATATGGTTGTTATTGGACCTGAAGCTCCTCTTGTAGACGGACTTGCTGATTCACTGAATGCAGCCGGCATATCTGTTTTCGGTCCTGAAAAAGCTGCAGCAGAACTTGAAGGCAGTAAAATCTTTGCAAAAAAAATCATGATGAAATATAATGTTCCGACAGCAGAATATTATGAATTTACTTCTAAAAGCGGAATACTTGATCAAATTGAAAAAACAGTGAAGTTTCCGATAGTAATCAAACTGGATGGTCTTGCTGCCGGAAAAGGAGTAGGTATTCCTCAGAATAAAACCGAAGCTGTTGAGTTTATAAATGAAGTCTATACTGACGGGAACAGAATATTCATTGAGGAATTTCTGGAAGGTGAGGAAGTTTCAATCCTCGGTATTTCAGACGGAAAAAACATTAAACCTTTAATTTCCGCTCAGGATCATAAACGTATTTTTGACGGAGATAAGGGACCGAATACCGGTGGAATGGGGGCTTATGCACCAGCACCTGTAGCAACAGCGGAAATAATTGAACTGGTACAGAAACAGGTGCTGCAGCCTGTAGTTGACGGTATGGCGAAAGAAGGCATCCCGTTCAAAGGAATACTTTATGCCGGTATCATTGTAAAAAATAATCAAATCAAGGTTCTGGAATTTAATGTTAGATTCGGTGATCCTGAAGCACAGGTTATCCTGCCTTTACTGGATATGAAACTGGGGGATCTGTTCAGGGCTTCCATAGAAGGCACACTTGATAAAATTAATATTAAATTTAAGGATAAATCGGCAATTACCGTCGTTGTTTCAAGCGGTGGATATCCGGGAGTTTTTGAAAAGGGTAAAGTAATATCCGGACTTGATGGTATTGATGATTCCGTCATCGTGTTTCATGCCGGTACTGAAAGGAATGATGAAAACCGGATTGTAACTTCAGGCGGAAGAGTGCTGGCGGTAACTGCTCTTGGTGATGACCTGAGTACTGCCAGAGAGAAGGTATATTCGCGTATACAAAATGTAACTTTTGACGGAGCTTTTTATAGAAAGGATATAGCTTACAGGGCTTTCAACCGATAATTACAGAAAACCTGTTTATTACAGAATGAATTCTGATGATAAGTGATGGAGAATTTTATGAAAGCTGTTTTAAGGATTTTTTTGATTTGTATCTTTTTTACTCTGATATCGGTTTCGGTCTATTCAAGGGTATCTGAAATAACATATGAAAATGCGGTAATAAAAGAAGAGAAAAAAGATAAAACGATTTATGAAAAACCTGACGGCACAGTTATTACAAAATATGCTGACAGGGAGATTGCGGTTTTTAAAGACGGAACACAAATTGATTTCAATCATAAAACGGGAATCAAGCAGGTTTCATATAAAGATGGTTCCAGGTTAATAGTTAACTATATGGAAGGTACAAGGACTTCTGTTTCTTCGGACGGTCAAAAAGAGGTATTTGATTACAAAGGAAAAACAATTTACGGTGATTCCATTGCTGAAATTAAAAGGATTGTACAGAAAGAACCTGTTTTAGTCGAGTTTATTTTTAATCCCTTTCTTTCTGATGATTCTCCGGATAAATTTGTTCAGCTGGCATATAATAAATTTTTCGATGCTCTTTATAAAAGAATAGCTTCAAAAAAATTCCCAGGTAAAAATAATCTGACCGTGGAAATGGGATTCTGTCATTTTGGAACCTATGGCAAATGCTATGGTATTCTGAATAAAGTTTTCATATCATTTAAATCAGGAAATAAAGTACTGAAAACTTTTGAGTTTAACAGTCTTTTATTCAAGGATGAAAAGAAGCTGGAAGAATTTTCAAATCAGATATATGAATATTTCCTGACTATTTAAAAAGGCAGATTTGAACTATTTTGACAGAGTTCATGAATTATCAGATAAAGTCGTTTTTTCTGATAATAAATTTAAGGAATCAGCGGTACTGGTTCCATTTATAAAAGTAAATAATGAAGAAAATATACTTTTTGAAATTAGATCTGTAAATGTTCCTCAACCCGGTGAAATATGTTTTCCCGGAGGAAACAGAAAAATTACTGATGTTTCTCTGAAAGACACAGCTCTCCGGGAGACTTGTGAAGAATTGGGTATTTCAGAATCTTTAATTACTAAAACTATACAGCTTGGAAATTTTCATTCATCAACGGGAAATTATATTCATGTTTTTTCCGGATTAATTGATTTTAATTATCCGGATGATATGCAAATAAATACGGATGAAGTGGAAAAAGTTTTTACTATTCCTGTGGAATTCTTTATTTCCAATGAACCTGAAATATATTCCGTATATTCATGTATTTCTCCCGAGAAAGACGGAGCGATAACATTTCCGTCAAAAGAGCTGAATCTGCCTGAGAAGTATCATCAGATCTGGGGATATTCTGAAAAAAAGGTTGCTGTTTACCGGACTGATTATGGTATTATTTGGGGAATTACAGCTCAGATACTGAGCAGTATTTTCAGCAGCATAAAATAATTTCAGACAAGGAACATGGAATCATAATTCCGGAAAGTATTTTTAAACATCGGATCAAAGACTATAGCTTCAATCAGTTTTTTCTCCTCTTCATCGGCAAAAACATCTTCATTCTGGAAATGAGCAATCGTATTTGCAGGATTATCCATTTCACGGATTTTATTAACCAGAAAGGCAATTCGGTTCATATTCCGTTTGTTAATCGGCAAGGATTTTTCTGTTTCAAGTGAACTTTTTCCTTTGTATTTATGTATCATGTCATTAAGTTTACTGATGTTATCCATTTCATTTTTATATTTGGCAAAAAAATCTGAAACATTTGCATTTTCTTCAAGTTCCATACTCATAACGATCATATACTGAAACAGCCGGTAATTTTTTACCAGAATGTTTTTGACGGCTTCATCCGGAAGTCTTGTGAAAAATTTAATGAAATCAATAACGTTGCTTTTTTTGGAAAAATAACTGTTTAATCCCTTATTGTCCAGTTTTGAAAGAACATAAAGCATGAGCATTTTGTCCCTGGAAATGTAGTCCGAACTTATAAGAAGATTAAGAAGTTTATTCTGATCGATGAAAAAAAGGAATTCATCAAATATTATTTCTGTAGATAAATCATTCATGGTACAAAACCCGAAAATGTATATTACTATTTTTTCAAGCAGTGTAATGGAGAGTAAGTCAGAATTTATCATTTTCTGGATTTTTTCACTGTCGCGGAAAAGAAGAATATAGTATAAAAATGACTGAAAATTTTCGTGATCATCCTGTTCCATTGCACTTATAATCAGGTTAATCATGTCTTCAATATCCATATTTTCAAAGTAAATCTGAATTTTGGTAATCTGAGGGATTAAAGATTTGTCTAGCGAAGTTTCGAATAAAAATTTATGATAACTGTCCATTAGAATTCCTCTGAAATTAATGTTATTTTTATTTAAAGAAAAATATTTTGCAAGAAGAATAAATTTTTTCCGGTACTTCATTATATTTTTCGAAGAAATTTTACATTAAGTTTAATTATTATTTTGGCATTAAAGGATATACAGGAAATTTTTATAAAAAAGTTATGCTTACTGGTAATTCAACGGGGTTGGGAATTATTTGATTCAAAAAATCATTGTTAATTAAAAATGGAATTTGTTATAGCAAAATACTTGTAAAGTTACGGATTTATATTATATTTTAAGAATGTAAAAAATAAATACATAATGTTTATAAGCGGGATAAAATGCTGAATAATGATGTTTTAAGACAGCTGCGGTATATTCTTAATGTCAGTGACTATAATATGGCGGATATTTTCAGTCTTTCTGACGTTACAGTTACCGTAGATGATGTAAGGAATTTTCTTAAGAAAGATGAAGAAGACGGATATAAACCCTGTAATGACAGACTTATGACCTCTTTTCTTGACGGGCTTATAATATTTAGGCGCGGAGAAAAGGAGGATAAACAGCCGGGAAAACAGATAAAATCTAAAAAACTGACTAATAATGAAATTTTTAAAAAACTGAGAATTGCCTTTAATCTTAAGGATACAGATATCATCGGTATTCTTGGAACAGAAGAAGTCATTATGTCCAAATCCGAGCTGTCTGCATTTTTCAGAAATGAAGATCATCCGAATTTTAAGGAATGCAAGGATCAGTTTTTAAGAAAATTTTTACGAGGTCTTACGGCAAGATTCAGGCAGCCGGACTAATTTTATTTTCAGGAGAATCTGATGAAAAAGAATAAAATATTGATGCTTATTATTTTTCTTGCAGTATTAAATGTTTTAAGTTGTGACGGAACAGTGGACAATTATGATTTTGATAATTTTACAGTTATAAATAACAGCGGTTCTGTGATAAAAATTTATTACGGGGAGGAAAAAACGGATTCACAGGGATATCCGTTTTTTGAACAGCATACTTCACTGATAAACAACGGTTCTTCAAAAAATATTAATCTTCCGGATCTTGACGGCCTCAGATGTATTACGGTGGTTAAGGGAGGAGTTGCTACAGCTTATTATAAAGGAATGGATTTTTCAGGTTCACTGACAATAAACTAGGCGGTATAATATTATGAAAAAAGCATATATATTTCTTTATCTTTTAACGGTGTTTTTTACAGGATGTGACTTCGGAACAGCAGCGGACAACGGGAGTCTGAAAATCAAAAACAATACTTCTCATGAGATAAGGGTTTATTACCAGTATGAAGAGGAAAGCGGCAGTTCTATCAGTGAAGAAAACAGTGTGGATGTAATCGGAGATGTTACTGTTGTCGGCGCAAATTCATCTAAAACAATTAAAATACAGAGCAGTTTTTTATATAGTGGCGATATTGATGCAGTTTATGCAGGAATAAAAAAACATTATGATATCAGTTTTGACTTTTTTGATCAGGCCGAAAAAACTATAAATGAAAGTGATTTTTTCTCTCTTGTTCAGTAAACACAGAGGTAAAATGTGAATAAGAGTATAATAAAAATTATAATTGCTGAAGATGAAATATTAAGTGCAATGAGTCTTAAAATGGAGCTTGAGGAAACAGGAAAATATTCAGTTTCCATTTATTCTTCAGGCGAAGAGGTCATTGCATATTTTGAAAATAACCAAATTGACCTGATTATTGTGGATTTAAATTTATCGGGGAAATTAGACGGTATTGATATGATAAACAAAATCAGAGAAATTGAAAATATACCGGCGGTATTAATTTCAGGTGCCGGTTATGAAGAAACAAAGAAAAAAATCGGTAATATTAATAACTGTGTTTTTCTGCATAAGCCGGTAAACCCGTCGGTTATTTTAAAAACAGTGAATGATTTAGTTAAAATTCAGTAATATCCTCTTGACAAATATGATAATATTAAATAATTATAGGCAAGCAACTGGCGTTTGGATGGGAAACCATCGGGGAGCTCTTTAATTTCTGTCGCACGCCTGGGCAGATGAAATAATAATAAGGAGTTCATAATGATAACTAATCCTTTAAAAACCTACTTAAAAGAAAACAGTATTGATAAAATTGATCCGGGATTTATAGCCTATCTGGCTTCTCTGGAAAAAACATCGCAGGTTTCACCTGAAATTACCAGATCGATCATACAGGAACTGGAAGATCAGAGAAATCATCTGAAATTAATTGCAAGTGAAAATTACTCATCGGTTTCTACGCAATTGGCAATGGGAAATCTGCTGACTGATAAATATGCGGAAGGCTTTGCCAATCATCGTTTTTACGCAGGGTGTGATAATGTCGATGATATTGAGAGTTTTGCTGTTAAGAAAGCCTGTGAAATTTTCGGTGCAGAACATGCCTATGTTCAGCCTCATTCCGGCGCTGATGCAAATATGGTTGCTTACTGGGCAATTATTCATGAACGGGTTAAAAATCCTTTATTGGAAAAACTGGGAGAGACAAATCCTTCAAAATTATCACAGAAGGACTGGGAATCAATCCGGACTGTTCTGAACAGTCAGAAACTTCTTGGACTTGATTACTATTCAGGCGGACATCTAACACATGGATACCGTCATAATATTTCAGCACAGCTTTTTGATGCTTACAGCTATTCTGTCAGTAAGGAAACCGGCTTACTTGATTATGATGAAATTGAAAAACAGGCAATGGACATTAAACCGCTCATTTTACTTGCCGGATACAGTGCGTATCCGCGTTTAATCAATTTTAAGAAGATGCGAGAAATTGCAGATAAATGCGGAGCAGTATTTATGGTGGATATGGCGCATTTTGCAGGACTGGTTGCAGGTAAGGTATTTGAAGGTGATTATAATCCTGTAGCTCATGCGCATGTTGTTACAACCACAACGCATAAGACTTTGCGCGGTCCGCGCGGAGGAATGGTTCTCTGTAAAAAGGAATTTGCAGAGGCAGTTGATAAAGGATGCCCGCTGGTATTGGGCGGTCCTCTGCCGCATATGCTTACTGCAAAAGCTGTTTCTTTTGTTGAGGCTGCAGGAAAGGATTTTAAAGAATATGCCGCCCGGATTGTTGATAATTCAAGGACATTGGCGGAGGCCTGCATTGCGGAAGGATTAAAGATCGCTACTGGCGGTACTGATAACCATCTGATGCTTATAGATGTCCGTCCTTTTAACATTACAGGACGACAGGCCGAAAGTGCATTACGCGAATGCGGAATAACTCTTAACCGGAATTCACTGCCGTTTGATCCAAATGGCCCCTGGTATACAAGCGGACTAAGAATAGGTACTCCGGCAGTAACTTCACTTGGAATGGGAAAGGGTGAAATGAAGGAAATAGCCTCCATTTTATCTCTTGTTCTCAAAAGTATAAGTCCGGAGAAGGATGCAGACGGGAAGCCCGGTAAAGCTAAATATATTGTTCCTCAGAATGTAATTGATGAAGGCAGAAAAAGGGTTAAAAAACTTCTTACTGAGAATATGCTTTATCCTGAGCTTGATCTCGAATTTTTAAAGAAAGCATTTATGTAATATTTAATAATATATTCTGAAAATAAAAAAGCTGCCTTTCGGCAGCTTTTTTATTTTAATTATTTTTTACATATAGAAAATCAGATAAATATATACTGTGGATATTGCTAATGATATTATAGTTACCGGAATTCCATGCTTTAAAAAGCCTAAAAATGTAATTTTATAACCGCTTTTGCTGCAAAGTCCGGCACTTACCACATTTGCGGAAGCACCAATCAGTGTAGCATTTCCACCCAGACATGATCCAAGTGACAGCGAAAACCATAACGGCAATACAGCGGCTGCACCGACCTTTACTCCGATATTCTGAACAAGAGGAATCATTGTAGCTACATACGGTATATTATCAATTATTCCTGAACATATTCCTGAAGCCCAGATTACAATTAAAGATGTATTCTGCATGTTATTATGCGTAATGGATATCAATTTTTCAGATAGAAGTTTAATTACACCAAGCTCGGAAAGACCTCCGACCAGAATGAACAGTCCGACAAAAAAGAAAATTGTACCCCATTCGACTTCGTGGAAAAATTCGTCTATTTCATGTTTTCCTGTAATAAGCAGAAGAACTGCAGCTCCGCCAATAGATACGGTTGCTGGTTCAAGGTGAAGCAGACCATGGAGTAAAAATCCTGCTATAGTCGCCGATAGTACTGCAACGGATTTAAAAAGCATTTTTTTATTTGTTATGGCTTTCGATTCATCAAATTCCATAATACGGGCTTTCCGTTCATTTTTTACTATGAGTTTTTTTCTGAAAACAATATAAAAGTAGAGTGATATGAAAATAAGGATAATTCCTACTACAGGTCCCAGATATACCAGAAAATCCAGAAATGTTATTCCGGCAGCACTTCCGATCATTAAATTCGGAGGGTCTCCAATCAGGGTGGCGGTTCCGCCGATATTTGAAAAAATGGCTTCACTGATGATAAACGGTATCGGTGTAAGACCAAGTTCAACCGCAATTAGAATCGAAACCGGTGTAAGAATAAGAACGGTTGTAACATTATCAAGAAGTGCGGAAAAAACGGCTGTAATAAGCGATAATGAAATCAGAATTACAACAGGATTTCCTTTTGCAAGTTTAGCTGCCTTAATCGCCACATACTGGAATAATCCCGTGTTTTTTGTTATTCCGACAATTACCATCATGCTTATTAAAAGGAATATTACATTCCAGTCAATTTCCATGAATGCCTCTTCCTGTGAAATGAAATGAAGAAGAATGAATGTAACCGCACCGATCAGAGCAACAACCGTTTTATTAAAAAGCTCCATAGTAATCAGTAGGAATATAAGTGAAAAAATAATAACTGCTAATATCATATCGTATGTCATAATTATCTCCGTAATACTTTGCGTAATAAGTCTGTAAAACTAACAATACCGATTATATAACCGTTTTCAACTACAGGAATATGACGGCGGTTACCGTGTCCGATTTTAAAGGCAGCTTCTATAACAGTACTGTTTTTTTCCAGATAAAGATCTGACTTTTTCATAATTTCTTTTACTGTAATTTTTTCTTCATTTGCAAGCAGGTACTCCAGTGGTTCGAAAGAGGATAGAAAATTTAAATTACCGACTTTTTCAGCATAATCCGGGATTGCTGTTTTCAGCAGTTCTTTCATGGTAATTTCACCTAATAGAATACCTTTTTCATCCACTACAGGCAGATAACCCAGATTTTTTTCATAAAAAATATCTGCCAGTTTTTTCAGAGTAGTATCAGGAGTTACTGTAACTAAGCCTGTAGACATTATATCTTCCACTGTCAGATCTTTTTTGATTTGAATATCTTCGCATAATTCAAAAAGTTCTTTGCTGGATCTGCAGGAAACCAGTTTATCGAAAAAAACAGGATCCATTGCAATTTTTGAAAATGCTGCAAGAGTTTGAACATAAAGTGTTGAGCCTTTCTGCGAGCATAAAATGGTAATAAAAATACGGATGTCAGTTTCATCTACCTTAATAGGATTTTCGGGAATACAGATACCGATTATCAGGTCATCAAAGTTTTCAAGTCTGCCGTGAGGGATGGCCATTCCGGTAGGAAAGATTGTACTACCGAGTTTTTCACGGTCATTTATTGCGTTTTTAATTTTTTGCTCAGCGATGTTTGCTTTATAATGCGAGTAAAATTTTTCTGAAAATAGACTAATTACTTCTTCCTGAGATTTCAGATTTTCTCCTATGCAGATGAGATCAGGATTTAGAATACTTACTAATTTCATTTTATTTCTCCCTGTTGTTTTCGATTTTCAGAAATTCAATCATAATTTCCAGAAAGTTGACTTCTCCGATTACATGCAATGATTGATCTACAACCGGCAGTTCATTGATTTTTTCTTTTACCATAATTTTGACTATTTCAGGTATGGTTGTAGTTTCATAAACATGAATCGGCTGTTTATTCATGATGTCCATTGCAAGAATAGACTGTTTAAACTGAAATAGAGTATCCGAATTTACGTCTATCTCCGTTTCGAAAGCGGAAAATGGAAACATACACTCAATTATACTGTTTAAACGTATGGAACCAAGCAGCTTTCCGGTATCATCAACGACATATGCATGACGGCTTCTGGGATCTTTGACAATAGCTGCAATAATTTCGTTTAATACCGCGTTTTTTTTAATAAGAGATGGTTTTTCTACTATCAGATTTCGGATTTCACTGACTGTAGTTTGTGATAATGAATGTTCAGGCATATAGCCCTCCATACATAATGGTAGGATGGTGGCATTATTATTTTAGACTGAAAAGGGTCAAGTATTATTGTTAAAATTATTTAAAGTATACTTAAATTTAACATTGATACAGT